>DKVI01000108.1 GCA_002491115.1 Lachnospiraceae bacterium UBA7182
CTGATACAAATAAAACGCTGCAACGTATTAATATGGCGATTCATTTCATCGATCAAACCACTTTTATCCACATAAATCTGAGAATTGACCGCCATTCGTAATGCCTTGCTTTCCGGATTCAAATAACTGCCCACTGATGCACCTCCTATATGTACACCATAACACATCCAACCGCTTTTTTCCATAAAGAATTGTACTTTCCTGTAAAACAAAAGAAAGAGCGGTAACATCCATCATTGGGTGCTGCCGCTCTATGTTTCATGTTGATAGACGGGCTTTCATTCCAGCCCATAGGCCACCAGAGAGTCGCCCTCTCTCACGGAAAGCCCGCCGGTATAATAAAATACCACGCCGTCTCCTTCGGCGTAAAATTCCTGTATGACATTCCCGAAAAAATCTTCCAGGCGGCCAAGTGGCTGCCCTTTTGTAATCCTCTCGTTTTCTTTTACCGCCGGATACCACAGTCCCGCTTTCCCGCTTTCCAGATAAACGGCATGCTCATACACCTTTGGTTCATGATCCGTTTCCGGTTCTTCTGATTCATACATGCCCAGATGGCGAAGCAAAAGAAAAATATTTCGTTTATGCCCGGCGATCCATTCTTCCCGGCAGAACCCTCCGTAGCCCCGCTCCAGAAGGAGTCCCGGCAGATCATGATAATTCGCCGCATAACTGTACTCTCCGCCTGCCGCCCCCGACGCGATCAGATAAGGCACGTCCAGCGCCCTGGCCGCTGCCAGAGACGCGTTGGTTACCTTCTCTGCTTTCGGATAAAAGAGGCAGGGTGTCAGAACCTCATTTACGCTCCCTCCATGGAGATCCAAAAGAAAATCCGCCCTGGGAAAAACCTCTTTTACAAACCAGTCCGCCAGTTTTTCGCCTGTTGTCCCATCCGGACGTCCCGGATAGCCGGCATTCAGATTAAAATCATCCTCCGGCAGAGTCCGCCAGTGCTGTTTCCGGAAACCGCTGGTATTTACACAGTGCATCATCAGCAGATTTCCTTTCAGCTTCATCGGATCTATTTCCTTTGCCGTCCGGATGACCGCAGGCGTTCCGTTGTATTCGCCCGCATGAATCTGCGCCGTTATTACCAGTGTCTTTCCCGGCTCTTTTCCGCAGATCAAGGTCACGGGCAGTTCATAATCTTCCATGCCGGGATTAAGAACCGCCTGCCGCTTTTCTCCGCGTTTTAATTCCTGTCCGCATATTCTCCACATCCTGTATGCTCCTGTCAAAGTTTTGATTCCCGCGGATAACGTACCAAATGCCGTATGTATACGGACATTCGGCAGGCAGCCGCGAGGTTCATGTCTTTATTTTCTGTAAAGGATACGAATCGAGTTCATCAGGCACAGAACAGACACGCCTGTATCCGCGAAGACCGCCACCCACATGTTGGCGAATCCGAACAGTCCCGCAATCATGACGACCGCCTTGACCGCCAGCGCGAAATACACGTTCTGCCAGGAAATCCTGGAAGTCGCCCGGGCGATGTCGATGGCCTGGGGGATTGCCGACATCTCGGAGGTCATAAATACCACATCCGCCGCCTCGATGGCCGCGTCGGCGCCGCTTCCCATGGCCGCGCCCACGTCCGCGCCCGCAAGCACCGGCGCGTCATTGATGCCGTCGCCTACGAACATAACGCTTCCGTGTTTTTCCCGGATCTTCTGAAGCTCTTTAAATTTGTCTTCCGGAAGCAGCTTTGCGTGTACTTCGTCAATACCCGCTTCTTTGGCGACCGCCTGCGCGCTGTCTTCTGCGTCCCCGGTCAGCATGGCGGTGACAATGCCATACTTTTTCGTTCTGGCAATCGCGCTTACGGCATCGGGCTTAATCGTATCCGAAATAACGATGTAGCCCGCGAAACGTCCGTTCAGCGCCGTCAGCACTTCCGTACCGAACTGTTCCTTCCGATAACCGGACAGATCCACGCCTTCAGCCTCCATCAGCTTACGGTTGCCGCAGAGAACCATCCCTTTACTGATTTCTGCTTTGATTCCATGTCCGGCGATCTCCTCCACCTTCGACGGTCGCTCAATCGTTAGCCCTTTGCCTCTGGCCGCTTCCACGATACTGCTGCTGATCGGATGCGTAGAAGAAAGTTCGCAGCTCGCACTGATTGCCAGCAGTTCTTCCGACGTCATGTTTTTATCCGCGCAGACCGCGCTTTGCACCACAAAGTTTCCTTTGGTGATCGTCCCGGTTTTGTCCATAACAACCGCTTTGACATTTTTAAGGGATTCAATGGCTACGCCACCCTTGAACAGGATGTTCTTCCTGGAAGCCGCGCCGATGCCTGAGAAAAATGCCAGCGGCACCGACAGCACCAGTGCGCAGGGGCAGCTGATCACCAGGAAGGTCAGCGCCGTCAGGACGGAAGCCGTCCCGGAAGTCCCGTACACGACGCCTGTCGCTCCCGTATATCCGGCATCCACAAAGAAATGCCAGCTTGGAAAAATAAACGGTAGCAGCACCGCCACCAACACCGCGAAGATCACGACGAACGGCGTATAGACTCTCGCGAAACGGGTGATAAATTTATCGATATTCGGCTTGCTGGCGGCAGCGTTTTCCACGGAATCCAGAATCCGGGTGACCATGGATTCTTCCAGTATTTTTTCTACACGAATCTTGATCTGACCGGACGTATTGACACAGCCGGAGCTGACCAGGTCGCCCACGCCCGCTTTGACGGGCACCGGCTCTCCTGTGATGGCGGATGTATCCAGACGGGTCTCTCCGTCGATCACCACCCCGTCCAGCGGCACACGGTCTCCCGGACGGACCAAAACGATATCGCCGACCACGGCTTCGTCCGCATCCATGACGCGGACTTCGTCCCCCACTACCAGATTGACGGTCTCCGGACGCAGGTCCACCGCGTCCATGATCTGAGAACGGCTCTGTTCCGTGGCACGGTCTTCAAAATACTCGCCGATCCGGTAGAACAGCATAACGCCCACTGCCTCGGGAAATTCGCGGATGGCAAAGGCGCCCAGCGTCGCGATGCACATGAGGAAATTTTCGTCAAATATCTGTCCTTTCTTCATATTCCTTCCGGCAGTCATAAGAACCTTTCCGCCAAGGATCAGATAAGACAGAATGAACAGAGGAAGAAGCCTAAGATCCGATTCTTCCAGACCGCCTGTATGAATCGCCGCAAAACCGATTATAAACAGAACCGCGCCCAGCCCGATGGAAACCAGCGCTCTGTATTTCTCCGGTATCACGGATTGCTTTTCTTCTTTTTTGTCTTCCTTCTTAATTTCTTCCCTGGAAACCACCGTAATGCCGTCTTCCATGGCGTCGATGGCTTTCTGGATTGAAGGAATCAGAACGTCCGGGCGGCTCGCCGAAAGACGCATCTGCTTATTGGCATATGTGATGGAAACATCATCCACTCCGTCCATGGTCCTGATTTTATGTTCAATCTTCGCAGCGCAGTTGGGGCAGTCCAGTCCTTCCAGAACATAGACTTTCGTCGTGGAGATCGTTGTACTTGCTTTTCTGTTCCTGGGAACCAGCATGATGCCGTTTTCAATGGCATCGATGGCCGCCTGCATTTTCTCCATCAGGCCGGTGTGATCCGGCGCCGATACCCGAAGCTGCTTCGTCGCATACGCCACGGAAGCGTACTCTACCTCCGGCATCTGCCGGATCTTCGCCTCCACCTTCGCGGCGCAGTTGGCGCAGTCCAGTCCTTCCAGAATGTAAACTTTCTTTTCCATCTTCTCATCCGGCATGATGCAGGTACATTTTGCCAGCGATTCCCCGCATACATCGCAGTATTCCACATGAGGATTGCAGACTTCGCAGTCGCAGTCGTCAGGATGTCCCTCTGTATGATGATGCTCCGTCACGAAATGCGTGTGGGAACGGGTAGATTCATCCCGATGTTCATGTTCGTGATCATGATGTTCATGCTCATGACTGTGTTTATGGTCGTGCATGATACTGTCCTCCTCGTTTATTCTCCTCTTCTGGCTTTTGCTTCTTCATAGGTCCAGCTCTCGGTCAGCGCTTTCAGGCGCTCAAAGCTGGCCGTCTCATCGTACACTTTCATCACAGACCCCAGGTCTTCATAATTATAAGCATTCACATAAATTCCGGTTGCCAGCGCGTATTTCGCGTTGTATTCCTCTTTACTTTTTGAAGTCCAGTATCCCTGGGTCATCCGAAACGCCCTGCCGTTTTCACGAAATTCATCCGCATATCCGGTGACGGCATTATACATGGCCGCAAAGGAAGGGCCGATGGTCGAGCTGTATTTCCCCGCCACATAACACAGGGTTCCGTCCTCAAACAGTTCCTTATTCGTCATGCTGTAGCAGTCTACCACGCCCTGTTTTACGCCCTCTTTTCGTAAAACATCCACCATACTGTACATGGAAAACATGGAAAGCGCGAAATCATAGTCATTATTTTCAAGCTCCTCCGTAACGGCTTTTTCCACTTCTTCTCTGGAAGTATAGCCCGGATAGACGGTCAGCCGGATACCGCCCGGCGTCAGCCGGACAGGTTCTTCGGATACCGCCAGCTCTTCGATCTCTGTTCCCAGATCGCCAAAATGCGCGGCAAATACTTCCAGCGCGCCTACGGTACGGAGACGATGCATCTCATTTCCGACGGCCGCGCCGCCGGTACACAGGATGTAGGAATCTCCTTCCATTTCATTGATAAAGTATTCTGCCATATCGGCTCCGGCCTGCCGCTCGATCTCGCTGCCGGGCCCCGTCACGCCGAGGAAATACGGATTGTCCGCAACCGATTCAAATTCTTCCTCCGACACGGTGCCGGAAGCCAACATATAATAGACGCCCCGGGATTCACAGTATTCCACTTCTCTGGAAAGATTATAAGTAATAAAAGACATAATTCCTTCGGCACCTTCCGCACAGGCGTCCTCAAGAAACTGCATTTCATCTTCCTCGCTGCGGATGGAATCCATGTAGCAAAACTCTACTTCCGGAAAACATTTTTTAATGTAATCGGTCAGGTAATCACGAAACGCGATCACTTCATCATCGGACACGTCATAAACAGCCACCCCGATCTTATGAACGGCTGTATCTTCTTTTGACGAATCGCTGTCTTCTATCTGACTGCCGGTTTCGGGGGCAGACATCCCGCAGCCGTTTATACAAAACAGAAACACTGCCGCGGTCAGAATACAAATGAACTTTTTCAAGCTTTTCTTTCCTCCTTACCAAAGATATGGCACGCCACTTCGTGTCCCGGTCTTAGTTCAGTCAAAACAGGACGCGTCTGCCTGCATAGTTCCACACAATGCTCACAGCGGGTCTGGAACGGGCATCCGGGCGGCACATCCAGCGGACTGGGAATCTCGCTGTCAATGCTTTCAATCTTTTTCGTAAAATCCATCCGGGTGTCAAAGACAGCGCCAAGCAAAGCCCTGGTATAGGGATGCCGCGCCTGTTCCACGTCTTCGCCGGGCAGCACCTCTACAATGGTTCCCAGATACATCACCGCGATCTGGTGCGCAAAAGACTGGATCAACCCCAGGTCATGGGCAATAAAACCGATGGCAATCTTCTTTTCCTTCTGAAGCCTGACGATCAGTTCGATAATGGTCTTTTGAACAGACACGTCCAGCGCACAGGTCGCTTCATCCATGATGATCAGCTCCGGTTCCAGTGCAACGGCGCGGGCAATGGCAATTCTCTGCCGCTGTCCGCCGGACATGTTATGCGGGAACCGGTCGGCAAACTCCCCCGGCAGATCCACTGCCTCCAAAAACCTTCGCGCCACGGCATCTTTTTCGGACGTTTTGATCCGCCCGAAATTTATAAGCGGCTCACAGATAATATCGCGTATTCTCATCTTCGGGTTAAAAGATCCCCCAGGGTCCTGAAAGACCATCTGGATATACTGTCTGGTCTGACGCAGTTCTTCCCCTTTTTGCTTTGTCAGATCTTTTCCCTTGAAAAGAATCTCTCCTTCGGTGGGAACGTCCAGACGGACCAGAAATCGCATAAACGTAGACTTCCCGCATCCGGATTCGCCGATTAACCCCAGGGTTTTGCCCCTGTAAAATTTCAGATTGATATCCTGACAGGCCGTCAGTTCCCTGCCGCCGGAAGCGGGAAAACGCCGCGTTACATGCCGGGCTTCCAGAATCATATCGTTTTCATCAAACATAACGCACACCTCCCAGTGAAGGAACCACATCCAGAAGCTTCCTGGTATAATCACTGTGATTTCCATGAAGAATATCGTCCCGGATACCGCTGTCTGTAATCCTGCCGTCCTTCATAACAATAATCCAGTCGGACATATAGGCAGCGACGCCCAGATTATGGGTAACGATTATGATACTGGTTCCGTATTCATCTCTAAGTTCCATCATCTGGCGGACAATCTGCGCCTGTGTCGTCACATCCAGAGCAGATGTGGGCTCATCTGCCAGAAGAAGCTTCGGCCGGAACGTCATGGCCATGGCAATGCCCACACGCTGCCGCATACCGCCGGAAAGCTGAAAAGGATACGAGTTCATAATATTGTCGCCGCCGGGCAGACGCATACGCGCAAGCATCTCCACGCCTTTTTTCCATGCTTCTTTTTTGCTCATGGCTTCGTGGGTGCAGATATATTCCACAAACACATCGCCGATCTTCCGGATCGGATTGAGCATGGCGCCGGAATCCTGAAAGATCATGGAAATATCGGTTCCCCGAAGCCTGCGCCACGTTTCCTTCGTGTTTTCTAAAAGAGAGGTCCCTTCAAACAGGATATCTCCCTCTGTTACTTTTCCGCCGCCTGCCAGAAGTCCCAGCACCGCACGGATGACGGTCGTCTTTCCCGAACCGGACTCACCGACCAGGGAGGCAATCTCTCCTTCCTTTAAGGTCATACTGAAATCTTTCACGGCAGGACGGTCCTGATAGGAGATTGTAATATTATTTATTTCCAGCATAAGTCCCTCCTTATTCATCCCTGACATCCAGAACGTCCCGAAGCGCATCCCCCAGCAGGTTAAACACAACGACGACGACAAAGATGGCGGCGCCCGGATAAATCATCATCCAGGGGGCGCTCTGAATAAAAGGCCTGCCCTCGTTGAGCATCAGGCCCCACTCCGGCGCGGGCGCTTTGGCGCCAAAACCTAAAAAAGAGAGACCCGCCAGCTCCAGCATCATGCCGCCGATATCCGTAGCCGCAGTAATGACCAGAGTCGGAATGACATTGGGAATCATATATTGAGTCAGAATATACGGCGTTTTGGAGCCGGTAACCACCGCGGCCGCCACATAGTCTCTGTTCCGGATCTTCAGGACCAGGCTCCTTGCAAGCCTGGCGTATTTTGTCCAGCTTACCAGCGACACGGCAATGACCGCATTCTGGATACTGGCGCCCAGGATACCGGCGATCGCCATGGCAAAGACCATACCGGGGAAAGATACCATCATGTCGGCAACACGCATAATAATTGTGTCAACCCAGCCCCCGAAATAACCGGACAAAACTCCCAAAACCGTTCCCAGTATAAAGATAACGACTACAACCGTGAAAGCCGCGATCAGACTGGTACGGGCTCCGTAGATCACACGGGTAAAAATATCGCGGCCCAGCTTGTCCGTGCCGAAAATATGCGCCATGCCGGGCGGCTGCAGCGCGTCTTTTAGAACGGAAGCCGCAGGGTCCACGCCTCCGGTGATCACGGGCGCAAAAACAGCCGCCAGAATGATCAGGAAAGCAAGAAACGCAAACATACAGAAGAATGTATTTTTCTTCGCGAAGCTTTTGAATTTCATCATCCGTTACCTCTTTTCTCTCATTCTGGGATCAACATAGTTGTAGGATATATCTACAGCCAGATTGATCAGCATATAAATCAGGGAGATCCAAAGGACATAGCCCTGAATCAGGGGATAATCATAAGCGGTGATGGCCGCGACCGCCAGGCTGCCCATACCTGGATAAGAAAAGATCACTTCCACCACAGCCGTGCCGCCCAGCAGGGAGCCAAGAGACAATCCCAGCATGGTCAGAAGAGGCAGTAAAGAGTTAGGAAATACGTTCAGCCACAGAACCTGCCATTCTTTTACACCTCTGGCTCTGGCGCCAATGACATAGTCCTGGCTCAGTTCTTCCAGAATCGCCGTACGGACCTGACGGGTATACTTGGCAGACATGGCGAATGCCAACGTAACAGCAGGCAGGATCAGGCTTTTTAAATCTCCTGCGGATGAAACCACAGGCAGCAGCTTCAGTCTGACGCAGAAAAACAGCATCAGCAGCAGGCCGACCCAGAAGTTTGGCATGGATACGCCGAAGAAAGTAATGCCGCGAAGGGCATAATCAACCGCACTGTTCTTATGGGTTGCCTGGGCCATACCGACAGGAACCGCCGCCAGAAGCATCAGGAACAGGGATAAAAGGGCAAGTTTTAAAGTAGGCCAAAGCCGGTCCAGAAGAAGCGAGGCAACCGGCTTATGATAAGCATAGGAAGTGCCAAAATCACCCTTTAAACAGTTTTTAAGCCAGCTGAAATACTGCACCAGTACGGGACGGTTCAGTCCCATGGCTTCCCTGGTCTCCTGAATCAGCTCTTCATCCGGCATCATGCCTGTTGCCGCAAACATAGTGCGGACAGGGTCACCGGGCGCCAGATAGGTAATTAAAAACGTCAGAAAACTGATACCCAGCGCCACGATAACAATCTGCACCAGCCGTTTTCCCAATTGTTTCGTATTCAAAGGAATTCCCCCTTACTCCCCTATTCAGAAACAGGATACATATCGGTCGTGATCCAGTAATAATCCGCTGTATGAATGGCGGCACCGCCGATGGTTGCATTCCTGGAGATCATGGAGCTGTTGTAATAGCCATGGACAACGGCAGCGGCGTCATCCAGCAGAATCTGCTGCATCTTCTGGACAATCTCACGGCGGGCATCGTTATCAAAGGTAACAGCCAGCTCATTGAACAACTTATCATACTCATCATTTTTATAGCCGCAGTAGTCGGCGCCGGAAGTGGAACACCATGCCGCCAGATATTCGCTGGGATCACCGGTGCCCACAGTCGTCCAGTTAGAGCCGTTCAGGTCGAAATCACCGGACTGATAGCTGTCCCACTGACGGGCGGAGTCGCCGATCTCCAGGTCAACGCCGATCCCGATATCGGACAACTGAGTCTGGATCGCTTCCGCAAAATCTTTCAGACAGCGGTTATCATAAGTAACATAGTGTAAAATCACTTCCTGGCCGTTCAGTTCACGGATACCATCCCCATTGCTGTCAACGATTCCCGCATCATCCAAAAGCTTTTTCGCCGCTTCCGGGTCATAAGGATCGGGATCTGTCAGATTTTCATAGCCGTAATCCAGATTGGAAGGAAGCACCGAATAACCGGAAGTGTATAGTCCGCCGACTGTGACAGAACACATGGTATCATCGTCCAGCGCCATCAAAACCGCCTCACGCAGAGTCTTGTTGGACAGAAGTTTTCCTTCGGACATATTCATATGCGCCAGGCCGGTACGCACGCCGCTTGCAATCGTTACGGTAAAACTGGGATCAGCCTGCAGGTCACGCAGGTCGCTGATGTTGGTCACATTCTCTGCCAGGTCAAGCTGACCAGATTTAAGTGCCATGGCTTTGGCAGAAGCGTCGCCCATGTACATCAGTTCGATGGACTCAAAGGGCACTTTCCCGCCCCAGTAATATTCATTGGCGACCATGGTGTAACCCACTTCTTCTCTGAAATTGGTAGCCACATAAGGACCGGTGCCGATGGCCGCGTGCGCATAATCCGTCGTATGCTCCGTATCCAGAATCACCATAACAGGATAAGCCAGGTTTTTCGTCAGATCCACATAAGGAGTAACGGTCTTTACAGTCACATTGCCGGAAGCGTTATCGGCGGTAATCTCCGCTTCTTCCTCCAAAAACTTCTGCGGCGCGGAGGAACCGCCGGCGCCTGCCTCGTACAGACGTTCAAAGCTGGCCTTTACAGCCTCGGCGGTCAGATCACATCCGTCAGAAAATTTCACACCGTCCCGGATGTGGAATACCCACTCGGTATGCTCGTCATTAACCGTATACTCGTCGCAGAGCCAGTTGACCACGTTCATGGAATTGTCAAACCGGAACAGACATTCTCCGACCCCATAGCGGGATACGTTCCAGGCGCAGTTAATCTCGCTGGCAGGGTCGATCCCGCCGCCGCCGTAATTCTGAATGCCAAAGGTCATGGTACGCGCCCCGGAAATATCCTGCTCTCCCTGATAGGCCTCCTGATTAACTTCGCTTTCACGGTCTGCCGCAGCGGATTCCCCGGAGGCATCCGCAGTTGCCGCGTTGTTTCCTGAACCGCCGCAGCCGGCCGCAGAACCGACAAGCAGCATAAGTGACAATACAAAAGCCGAGCGTTTTTGAATTTTTTTCCTCATTTTCTTCCTTCCTTTCTTGTCTTAGTAAGTCTACCCGTCAAATTCATAATGCTTTTTTACATATTCCGTAAACTGTTCCGCCTCCGAAGAAAGTTCGTCCCGCCTGCGCTGCACATAGCCAAAGGTAACGCTTCCTTCTGTCCCCCGGATCACAATCCCGCGGATTGTCTTACAGCCCATAAGATCCGGACAGAGTCCGCAGCTGATACTGCACAGGCTTGTATCCTCGACCATCTTCAGCAGAAGATGTCTGTTGCCGGTTGTCAGCAAACGTCCGCAGCGTCTGTGGTACTGGTAATCCTCGCTTCTTTGAAGAAGCTGTATGCTCAGGTTATCCTGTTCGTCCTGCATCTGCACATAATCCAGGTTCTTAAGTTCTTTCATTGTCACAGACTGTGCTTTATACAGCGGACTTTCAGGACCTGCAAAAAGCCTGGGTCCGGTCTTCCCAAGCGCTTCAAATACCAGATGGCGATACTCCAGATTCTGTTTAAACGCGGTCATCTGTTTTTCATCCACATAGACAAAACCAAGCTCCGCTGCATGCCGGTGTACGAGCCGGAAGATCTCCTCTGTGCCGCACTCCATATACCAAGCATGCATTTGCAGCTGCATCCTGTCTGCATAAAAGCTCTGAAACAGGCAGGCCAGACGATCGTTGGAATTTGCGGCAATACACAGCATATGACGGTCATCCTCTTCCTGAACGTTCTGGATTCTGCCGGCTTCCATAAGAACCCGGCACGCATACTTATACACCTTCCTGCCGGCTTTTGTCACTTCCACCCCCCTGGGCATGCGCTTTAAAAGCTCCACCTGAAGCTCCGCTTCCAGAGACTTAATCGTTTTACTGACATGGGGCTGGGATGCGTACAGTATCTCCGAAGCTTTTTTCAGACTTCCGCTGTCCACACTGACCACAAAATACTGCAACTGTTTTAAATCCATCTTCCACCTCCCACAGCATACAAAAAACAGCCTGTGATCTTACAGGCTGTCTTACTCTTTATGCATGTCAACTGATATCGGAAATAAAGTCCCCGAATTTTTGTCTGCGCAGGTATTTAAGAGTTCTTATCTGCCGTAAGATACACTTATGCATTGCAAGCAGTTCTCCTGACTCCAGATCATCATCCCTGCAGGCCTTCCCAACTTCTGGTCAGTGGCATCTTCTGCACGGACTCCCTGTCACAGTGGCGGGACCGTACCGGATTTGCACCGGTTTCTCTATGAATCCTTTCGGAACTTGCAATATCCGGAATACATTCCGGGATTTTCAACACTGAAAATTATACGTCAAATCTGCGCCTTTGTCCATATTTTCCGATTTTCATACCTATTCCAATTTGTTATACGTCAAAAACAGATGAAACTTTAACGATTTTCGCCATCCTCTCCCATCATTTGCCTGAGTTTTCTGAAAGCTTCACTGATGCCTCCGACTTCGTTTATAATCCCTTCTTCCACTGCCTGCTGCCCCACCAGGACGCTTCCCACATCCTTGGTCAATTCTCCTGTCTCCAGCATCAGCTCCATCAGCCTGTCTTTGTGAATCCGGCTGTGTTCCACAATAAAGCTGCTGATCCTGTCCTGGATCTTCTGAAAATAGTCAAAGGTCTGCGCCACACCGATGATCAGCCCGGTCATCCGTACCGGATGGATCATCATGGTACCGGTTGGTACAATAAAGGAATAATCCGTGGACACCGCCAGCGGCACACCGATGGAGTGGCTTCCCCCAAGCACCAGAGACACGGTAGGCTTACTGATCGAAGCGATCATTTCCGCGATGGCAAGCCCGCTCTCCACGTCTCCGCCCACCGTATTGATCATGACCAGCAGGCCGTGCAGGTCCGGATTCTCCTCCACTGCCGCCAGCATGGGAATTACATGTTCGTATTTGGTCGTCTTGCTGTTCGCCGCCAGACATTCATGCCCTTCTACTTCTCCTATGATTGTCAGAAGCTGAATATGCGATTTTTCTTTATTCTGCAGCTCTTCGGGCTGCCCGTATTTTTCCAGCCCGTCCTGATTTTCCGCCATAAAAATACCCGCCTTTCTGCCATACTTGTTGTTAGTATGACAAAAAGGCGGGATCTTATACCTTTTTATACCTGATTCAAAGCCTGTGCAAGATCTTCTATAATATCCAGGGGATGTTCAATCCCCACGGACAGACGGATCAGGCCCGGCGTCACACCGGCTTCTTTTAGCTGCTCGTCGTTCATCTGCCTGTGGGTGTGGCTGGCAGGATGAAGTACGCAGGTGCGGGCATCCGCCACATGGGTCACGATGGCGCACAGTTTCAGGCTGTCCATAAAGCGGACTGCATCTTCTTTTGTCCCTTTTAATCCAAAAGAGAGGACGCCGCAGGTTCCGGCGGGCATATATTTTTGCGCCAGATCATAATATGGGTCTCCTTTTAACATGGCACAGTTGACAAATTCCACTTTTTCATGGTCTTTCAGAAATTCTGCCACCTGCCTTGCATTGCTGCAGTGCTTCTCCATCCGAAGCGGCAGCGTCTCAAGGCCGATATTCAGAAGAAACGAGTTCATGGGGGAAGGAATACTTCCCAGATCCCGCATAAGCTGTGCCGTCGCTTTGGTGATAAAAGCTTTCTTGCCAAACTGCCGGGTGTAGACGACACCATGATATGTCTCGTCCGGTGTCGTAAGGCCCGGATATTTGTCTCCATAAGCTTCCCAGTCAAAGTTTCCGCTGTCTACAATACAGCCGCCCACCGCCATGGCGTGGCCGTCCATGTATTTGGTCGTGGAGTGAGTCACGATATCCGCGCCGAAATCAAAAGGACGGCAGTTCACCGGCGTAGCGAACGTATTGTCCACGATCAGCGGAACCCCGTGCTTATGGGCAAGCACGGCAAATTTTTCAATATCCAGAACGGTCAGCGCGGGATTGGCAATCGTCTCTCCCACTACGGCTTTCGTATTGTCCCGAAACGCCTGGTCAATCTCTTCTGCCGAAGCGTCCGGGTCCACAAAGGTGCAGTCGATCCCCAGCTTTTTGATGGTAGACGCGTACAGATTGAAGGTTCCGCCGTAGACTTTGGCGGAACAGACAATATGGTCTCCTGCCTGACATAAGTTGGCGATGGTATAAAAATTCGCCGCCTGTCCCGAGGAAGTCAGCATGGCTGCCACGCCGCCCTCCAGCTCGGCAATCTTTTCTGCCACCGCGTCGTTGGTGGGGTTCTGAAGACGGGTATAAAAATAGCCCTCGTCCTCCAGGGCAAAGAGCCGCCCCATCTCATCGGTCGTATCATATTTAAAAGTAGTGCTCTGATAGATCGGAAGAACCCGCGGCTCCCCCTTTTTCGGTTTCCACCCTGCCTGCACGCAGATGGTATCCGGTCTGAATGTTTTTTCCATAACGCTTCTCCTGTTGTAGTTTTACTGCATAATTGTTTTTATTGATACATATATTTTTCTTCCAGTCCCTGCACCATTTCCTGGTAAAGTTCACGGCAGGATTCGTAATCCTGATTTTGAATCTTACGAATACACGGCGCAAGATAATTGTTGTAAATATTCTGATAAACCTGCTCCCGATCCGGCAGTCTGTCCATCCGCTTTACAAGCGTGGGAGCAATATTATAATATTCCTCCACAAGGGCATGCCCTTCCTCTGTCGTCTCCAGGTAGTGGTCTCTGTAATCCTTCAAAATCCGAAGTTCCGGGCAGTCGCTTCCTTTTCCCAGGCTTTCACAGACGGCAGTGGTAATATAGCACAGTTTTCTTCTGAACCCGCCGTTGATCTCATCAAAACTGGCTTTCCCGACAGAAGTGCCAAAAGCCGCATTCCAGGCCCCAACCAGCCGGTCAGATAAAGGACCGCCCACGGCAGCCGGGTATTTTAAAAGGGCAGGAACCAGATATACGCTGATCAGGAAATTAAGATCTAACTGACGCCGGTTTTTCTGCACTTTTCCCCGGATATTTTCTACATCCTCCCGGGCAGTCTTAACCGCATGACTGCTCAGTTCGTCCAGCCAGCTTTCGGGATCCTCCCCTGTCTGATAGACATACTCCATAGCTTCAAGCATACTTCTTACAGAAGCATAAAACTCGTCCATTAACCCCTCATAAGCGTCCTTTTTAAAGCCGTCCATGGGATTTATACTTTCCTTTATGACCCGTTCAATCTCTGACAGCGCCAGCCCTTTATATTCCTTATACAGGCCTGCGTCTGCTTTCATGGAAGATCCAAGGGCCTGGCTTACAAGGATTTCCTTTCCGCAGTACATGCAGATAATCTTCTCCCTGTCATCCGGCACCTGTATTTTCTCATGACACCTGGGGCATATACCCTCTGCAAATGATTTCAGCATTTTTTATTCATCCCAGTTATGATAAACCGCCTGCACGTCGTCATCCTCGTCCAGAAGATCCAGCGTACGGTTCAAAGACTTAATATTCTCCTCGCTTAAAGACACATAGTTTTGCGGAAGCATGGTCACTTCCGCCTGGGCCATGGCAATTCCCTCTTTTTCCAGCGCTTCCCGCACGGCGGAAAAATCGTCCGGTGCGGTCAGCACTTCAAAGCTGTCTTCTTCTTCGGAGAAATCCTCCGCTCCCGCATCCAGAGCCAGCATCATCAGATCGTCCGCTTCCATCTTACATTCTTCCCGGTCAATGATGATCTGTCCCTTCTGGTCGAACATATAGGACACGCAGCCCGTGGTACCCATACTGCCGTTTCCTTTGGTGAACGCGTTGCGCACGTTGGAGGCGGTGCGGTTCTTATTGTCCGTCAGCGCTTCCACGATGATCGCGATGCCGCCCGGGCCGTACCCTTCATATGTAACATGTTCATAATTCACGGCGTTGGCGTCTCCCGCCGCCCGTTTGATACCCCTGTCAATGGTATCATTGGGCATATTGTTGGCTTTTGCCTTGGCAATCACGTCGCGCAGACGACTGTTGTTGTTGGGGTCCGGGCCGCCTTCTTTGACGGCCACTGCGATCTCACGGCCGATAATGGTGAATATCTTCCCCTTGGCGGCGTCGTTTTTCTCTTTTTTATGCTTAATATTTGCAAATTTTGAATGTCCTGACATATACTGCTGCTCCTTTTCACTCTTTTGTTTCCTGATTATTGATTGTATCATGCAAAAACCGGGTTGGCAAGCCTATGTATCCAATTCCAGGCTGATTTTCAATGCGGAATCTATTTTCGCCAGGATGGAATCATCCAGATGGCATACCTTGTCTTTGAGTCTTTTTTTATCTATGGTGCGCAGCTGCTCCAGCAAAATCACGGAATCCTTTACCATATGGTAGACGGACGCGTCCAGCTCCACATGGGTGGGCAGCTTTGCCTTATTCATCCTGGAAGTAATGGCTGCACAGATCACCGTGGGACTGTGCTTATTCCCGATATCATTCTGAATGATCAGAACCGGACGCACACCGCCCTGTTCCGAACCGATTACCGGCCGTAAATCTGCGTAGTAGACATCTCCTCGTCTGATAACCAACTGTTTTCACTCCGATCTGACATTTCTATGATTTTTTCAGTCAGAGTATTTCCAATCTGTTCCTGTTTTATTCATCTGATTCCAAAAAGACTGTCCCGTCCGTATCAAAGTAATCCTGGTTTGCCACGATGTGTCCGTCTTTCCAGAAACGGCGGGGGACCCGTTTTCCTATATCACAGGCCAGTTCATAATTAAAACGCCCCGAAAGTTCTCCTAAATCCTCCATGGTCAGTTCCAGGCCCCCGTCAGAGCCGATTAAAGTCACCATATCCCCTTCACGGACGTCCGGAATATGAGTCACATCCACCATAAACTGGTCCATACAAATCCTGCCTGTAACAGGCGCTTTCCTGCCCCGGATCAAAACCCATCCTTTATTGGAAAGAGATCTGGGGTAACCGTCCCCGTATCCTACAGGAACCGTGGCAATCTTCATGGATTTTTCTGCCGTAAAAGTTCCGCCATAACTGATCTTTGTCCCCGGCGCTATATTTTTTATATAAGTAATATGGCTTTTGAGGGTAAGTACCGGTGTAATCGGGACCGCGAACTTATCTACTTCCCCTGACGGATACAGGCCGTAAATAGATATGCCTGCCCGTACCGCATCCAGGTTCGCTTCCGGAATGTCGAAAATACCGGCGCTGTTGGAACAGTGGCAAAGTTCCACATCCACTCCTCTGTCTGTAAGCATCTGATGAAATCTTTCATAACGGGAAAGCTGCTCCATGGTAAATGCCTTGTCTCTTTCATCCGCTTTTGCAAAATGTGTAAACAGTCCTTCGACTTTAATGCCCGGCAGACGGCTGATCTCTTTTACCAGATCCGCGCTTTGTTCGTCATCCGCAAAACCGATTCTGGACATGCCGGTATCCACTTTAATATGTACAGGTATTGTCTCTCCCTGACGGACTGCTTCTTCCGAGAGCTGCTTTGCCATGGAAAGCTTGAACACGGCCGGGCGGATCTTATGGCAAACCAGCGCCTCATAAGCATCCGGAAATACAAAACCCAAGATCAAAACAGGTTTTTGGATGCCCGCCCTGCGAAGAAGCAGCGCTTCCTCTACGGTGGCTGTGGCAAATCCCCAGATATATTCATATCTTTCCGCCATACGGGCAATGGGGACAGCTCCGTGTCCATAGCCGTCGGTCTTAATCACCGCTATCATCTTTGTGCCCGGTTTAAGATTTTCTTTCATACTCTTAAAATTATATGCTGCCGCATCCAGATTAATCTCAGCGCACACCCGCAGATAATTTTTCATCCTCCTGATCTCCTTTCTTCTTCTGTACTACCATTGCCTCCGGAAGATGTTCGATCAAGTGCCTTGCCATCATACCGTATGGGCCTTCTTTTTCGACCGCCAGATCTCCGGCCCGTCCATGAAGCCATACGCCTAAACATGCAGCGTCCAGAGGAAGCGCTTTTTGTGCCAAAAGCCCCGCGATTATGCCCGTCAGCACATCGCCGCTTCCGCCGGTGGACATACCGTTATTTCCTGTGGTATTTACATAGCAGTTCCCCTCAGGGTCTCCGATCGCTGTAGGTGCGTCTTTTAACACACAAATACATCCGTTCTCTTTCCCAAACCGGGCAGCGTATCCCGGTACATCCGAAAGTATATCCGGTATCGCATGTTGAGCCAGCCTGGAAAATTCTCCCACGTGGGGTGTCAGAATCAGATCCCCCTGATGGTCCTTTAATAATTCTTTTTCCTTTGCCACATGATTTAAACCGTCCGCATCCAGAACAAGAGGTTTATGAAAAGAGGACAATACTTTTCGGGTCAGTTCTTTTGCCCATGTTTCCTGTCCGAGTCCCGGTCCCAAAGCCACTGCAGTTGCCCAGGCAAGAGCATCCGAAAGAGCCTGGTCATCCGGATTTTCCGTATCAAAAGTGGTAAGGACGGCTTCCGGTATCAGGTTCTGGATGATAACACGATTTTCTTTTGGCGTCAGTACCCGTACCAGACCGGCTCCGGAACGATAAGCCGCATAAGCACACAGATATGCGGCGCCCGCCATATTGACGCTTCCCGCAATACACAAAACCTTTCCGTAGGTTCCTTTATTAGAGCGCTTTTTCCTGGCCGGGAGCAGCCGCAGTACAGTTTCATTCAGTTCAGTATATTCTGTCTTTTCCATAATATTGCCAGAATCCCCTTTCCCTTACATTTTTTGTTCCGTACATACAGAAAAGGCCCCATATCCGGCCGGCCTTTTCTGTAGTGATATTTTATTCGGCTTTTTTCTCGTAATCACTGATTCGATAGGAGAGCTGCATCAGGCTGTCAATCAAATGAACATTTTCTACCACCACATCGTCGGGAACGTCCAGATCCAGATGTGCGAAATTCCAGAAGGCTTTGATCCCGTATTTGACCAGCCTGTCGGCGACTTCTTTGACTTTGTTTTTGGGCACGGTCAAAACCGCAATTTCCACTGTCTCTTTTTTCAGGTAGCTTTCCAGCTCGCTCATCATATATACAGGAATGCCGCCCACATATTCGCCTATCATCTCCGGCCGTACATCAAAGATCGCTTTGGTCACAAATCCGCTCTTTTTAAAATCATATTTCGCCAGTGTATGGCCGAAATTACCGCCTCCTACAATAATCATCGGATGATCACGGTTTACACCGAGTATCTTGCCGATTTCGTCGTAAAGAAACTTTACATTATATCCGTATCCCTGCTGCCCGAACCCTCCGAAGTTGTTCAGATCCTGACGAATCTGAGATGCAGTCACCTGCATCTTGCCGCTCAGTTCTCCGGAAGAAATCCTTTCAACGCCATTGTTTAATATTTCACCTAAATATCTGTAATATCTGGGCAGTCTTTTGATCACTGCCTTCGATATTTCTCTGTCTCCCATCGTATGCCTCCAAAATTATTACTGCTTACAGTATAACCGCCTGGCAATTTTCTGTCAAATATTTGTTTATCTTATATAATAAACTGCATGATTTTCCGTTATTTTTCATATAAAAACCGCTCCGGCAGCGACACATGGAAATCTTTCGCCAGATCACGGAAATTCTGAGGCGTGATGGTCTGCAGTTTATCCGGGCGCATGGACAGCGTCTTTATCAGGATCTCGGCGGACTTTTCCACCGTATGCATCAGACCAAACGTCAGGTCAAAATCCTCTCCGGAACAGAACATGCCATGATGCGCCCAGATTGCCACATCGTACTGTTTCATCAGTTCGCTGGTCGCCACCGCGATGTCCCTGCCGCCGGGAACCATCCATCCCACGACGCCGATGCCCGAAGGAAATATGATCGGACACTCGGTCATCATCTCCCACAGTTCCCTTGTAAATACTTCGTCTTTCAAAGGAAGGACAAAGGTAAGGGCGATCACATTGGCCGGATGGGCATGATAGATTACTCTGTGAACTCCGCCGGAAGCCGCCTTTTTTACTTCATGGTTCATCAGATGGCTGGGAAGTTCGCTGGTGGGTTTTCCGCCGCCTGTAAGTCCCCAGCAAATCCTGTACTTTTCGCCTTTCTCATCCAGCTTAAGGATACAAAGGCTGTCCGCAGGGTCCAAAGACACGTTCCGAAAATATTTTCCGCTGCCTGTGACCATAAAATATTCCCCTGCAAGCCCCGGAACACATGTGCCGATCTCTCTCCACTCGCCCGGCTCATGAAAATAAGCTTTTACTGCTTCTACGTCCTCTTCTTTCATCCGGTACGACAGATTGCCGCCGTTTCTCTCATGCCATCCCTGTTCCCACCCGTCGCTGCACATACGGATAAATCCCTGGACAAATTTTACATCAATGATACTCATACGTTACTCCTCTCTGTTGTTTTCCGCGGTTCATATTCCTGTATTTCAAATGATCTTATGACGCACTCTCTTGCTTCTTTCAGGCCTGCCAGTTCACCTTGGCGTATCATCTGGGCCATAAGGTTCCCGATGGCGGTGGCTTCTCCCGGGCCGGCGCAGACCTTCCTGCCGGAAGCGTCGGCGGTCAACTGGTTTAGATAAGCCGCGTTGGAGCCCCCTCCGATGATATGGATGCTGTCATAGTGCCTGCCTGTATTTTTTTCCACTTCCTGTACCGTCTCCCCGTAACATTTCGCCAGGCTTCGATAAATAACGGCGCTCAATTCCCCGACGGACTTTGGCACAGGCTGTCCGGTCTTCTGACAATAATCCCGGATCGCCCGGGTCATATCAGGCGGCGCAAGAAATACATCGTCGTTTACGTCCACGCGGGACGGAAAATCCTTATTTTCTTCCGCCAGCCGGCAAAGCTCTGCAAAGGAACAGGCATCCCCTGTTTCATGCCGGACAGACTGAATCATCCAAAGACCCATGATGTTTTTCAGATACCGGAAGCGGTACGCATAACCGCCTTCATTGGTAAAATTCGCCTGCCTGCTCTCTTCGGTTAAGACAGCCTCTTTTATCTCCGTCCCCATCAAAGACCAGGTACCGGAACTGATATACAGGTTCTCTCCCTCCTTTTTGGGTATTGCCATAACCGCCGACGCCGTATCATGGCTGGCGCATAAAACCACCGTTAAGTCATAACCCACTTCCTTTTGCACTTCTTCTTTCAGATTTCCCACGACGGTTCCCGGCATGGACAAAGGAAGAAACATATCCTTTGGATACCCCAGCAGGTCAAGAAGCTTTGTATCCCACTGCCGGGTCACAGGGTTTACCAACTGCGTGGAGGTGGCGTCCGTATATTCCGACCGTTTCTCTCCTGTCAGAAGAAACTGAAAATAATCCGGCAGCATCAGAAGTGTCTGTGCTTTCTCAAGCAATTCCGGCGTATACGTTTTCACTGCCATCAACTGATAGATCGTATTGAACATCTGCTTCTGGATGCCGGTCCTATAGTACAGCTCTCTTTCCGGAATCAGGCGGTACACTTCTTCATCCATCCCGGCCGTCCGGCTGTCCCTGTATCCGTATGTATCTCCCAGCACTTTGTCCTGTTCATCCAGCAGGACATAATCCACGCCCCAGGTATCCACAGACATGCTCACAGGGATTCTGCCCAGTTCTTTACATCGCTTCATGCCCGCCAGGATTTCGGAAAAAAGTCTTTCCACATCCCAGAGTTTTTTTCCGTCCTTCTCTGTCATCCCGTTTTCAAAACGGTAGACTTCTTCCAGTATCATCTTCCCGCCTTCCAGATGTCCCAGCATATGCCGTCCGCTGGAGGCTCCGATATCTACTGCCAGATAATATGTCTTCATCCCGCATTTCTCTCCTTTCGCGCTTTTCCTTTATTATAAATAACCGGCCGGGAAAAAACAACACATAAACTTGCATTCGCTCCTTCTTCCCTTTATAATAAAACGATAACAACAGAGAAACAATCACCAGGAGAATGATTTTATGATATTAGCATGCCAGAACATCAGCAAGGCATTCGGTGACAAGGTCATATTAAAGGATGCCTCTTTTCATATAGAAGAACGGGAAAAATCAGCCATTGTCGGCATTAACGGCGCCGGCAAATCCACCTTATTAAAGATCATTATGGGCGAACTGCCCGCAGACGAAGGACAGGTCGTCATCTCCAGAGGAAAGACCCTGGGATATCTGGCCCAGCACCAGGAGATGGAAAGCGGCAATACCATATTTGACGAACTTCTTACCGTCAAACAGGACGTACTGGAACTGGAAGCGAAGATGCGCCAGGCAGAACAGGATATGAAACATGCCGAAAAAGACGCCCTTCCTCCTTTAATGGAAGAATATGCCCGCTTAAGCCACGAATTTGAGCAAAAGAACGGCTATGCATGGAAAAGTGAGATCACCGGTGTCCTGAAAGGACTCGGATTTGAAGAAGAAGATTTCTCAAAACATGTGGATACGCTTTCCGGCGGACAGAAAACCCGGGTCAGCCTGGGCAAGCTTCTGCTCTCCCGCCCGGATATCATCATGCTGGACGAGCCTACCAACCACCTGGATATGAACTCCATCTCCTGGCTGGAAACCTTTCTGGTCAACTACCCGGGCGCGGTCATCATCGTATGCCATGACCGTTACTTTTTAAACCGGGTCGTCACCAAAATTATAGAGGTTGACCAGGGATGCGTATCTGTCTTTTCAGGGAACTACACCGACTATGCACAGAAAAAAGCACAGCTTCGAGAAGCGAAGATGGCGGCCTATTTAAACCAGCAAAAAGAAATCCGGCATCAGGAAGAAGTCATCGCCAAATTAAAATCATTTAACAGGGAAAAATCTATCCGCCGGGCTGAAAGCCGCGAAAAGATGCTGGAGAAACTGGATGTGCTGGAGAAGCCCACAGAAGTACGCGCCGATATGCGCATTGAACTGGAACCGCAGGTAGTAAGCGGAAACGATGTATTAAGCGTCCGGGGTCTGTCCAAATCCTTCCCGCCTCAGACTCTATTCAGGAATCTTGATTTCGAAATCAAAAAAGGCGAACGGGTAGCTTTAATCGGCAATAACGGCACAGGCAAGACCACCCTGCTTAAAATTTTAAATAATGTACTTTCGGCAGACGCAGGAGAATTTACGTTAGGCGCCAAAGTGCAGATCGGTTATTATGACCAGGAACACCATGTCCTTCATATGGAAAAGACGGTCTTTGAGGAAATATCCGACGATTATCCTGCACTTACCAACACAAAGATACGCAATACCCTCGCCGCTTTTTTATTTACCGACGATGACGTATTTAAACGGATCAAAGACTTAAGCGGCGGTGAAAGGGGACGCGTCTCCCTTGCCAAACTGATGCTCTCGGAAGCCAATTTCCTGATTCTGGACGAGCCTACCAACCATCTGGATATCGTATCCAAAGAGATCCTGGAGAGTGCTTTAAACCGCTATACCGGCACGGTACTCTTCGTCTCCCATGACCGGTATTTTATCAACATGACTGCCACAAGAATTCTGGAACTGGCGGGGCAGTCCCTGACCGATTATATCGGCAACTATGATTATTATCTGGAGAAAAAGGAAACGATGACCGACTTCACCGGCTCCTCCTCCCCTGCCGCGTCCGCTGCTGCTCCGGCTGCAGAGGAATCCAGGGCCAAACAGAACTGGAAACAGCAAAAAGAACTCCAGGCTAAGCTTCGCAAAAAACAAAACAGCCTGAAGCAGGTGGAAGCCCGCATAGATGAGCTGGAAACCCGCGACAGGGAAATCGATGAACTTCTGGCCAGTGAAGAAGTATTCACAGATGTACAGAAAGTTACCCGGTTATCCCGGGAAAAGGAAAATCTTCAAAAAGAGCTGAACGGGCTTTATGAAGACTGGGAGCTTCTGTCCGAATAACCGGTTAAAACTGGATGGGCTTTACTTCCTCCGTTAAAGGCTCCATCCGGTATTCCGGAAGTTCTTTCAACAGTTCTTTCAGACATCCTGCGGTCTCAGAGATCACATCATGAGCCAGCATAACCACCCGCTTACGCCCGCGGGTACTGGAAACAGCATTCTGAATCAGAATGTCCGCTTCCGGATGCTTCACCGCGTCTTCCAAACTGGCATTCCAGTCAAAATATATAAATCCTCTCTCCGTCATCTCCCGGATGATGTCCTCATAAACTTCTTTATTAAATGAATTAATGCTGCCTCCGGGAAAACGGAACAGCTTTGCCTGTACGCCGGTGACTTCTTCTACCGTCTGATACGCTTTTTCAAAATCTTCCAGGTAGCTGTCCACACTGGCGTAAATCTGTTTATAATCATGCCAGTTACAGTGGATACCAATGGTATGACCTTCCTCTACGATCCGTTTTGCCACATCAGGATGTTTTTTCACATTCTCCCCAATCAGGAAAAAAGTTGCCTTAATATTTTTTTCTTTTAAAGTATCCAGCACCGCGCCTGTATTCTCCGCCGAAGGCCCGTCGTCAAAGGTCAGATACATGGTCTTCGGGAAGAAATACAGGTCGATGCCGGACACGATCCCGTCGGCGATCTGTCCCTGATATCCGGGATCAATCAGTCTTCCCCGCTCCGCATCATTGGATAAAAACCCCGTCTCTACCAGGCAGGCGGGCATAGTGCATTCCCTTACTACATAGAGTTCTTCCCCTGTCAGCAGCTCCCGCCTGACCGCCCCGGTGCTTTCCAGTATGTATTTATGAACCAGCCTTGTCAGCCGTTCGCTGTCTTCTCCTTCGTTCTGCTCGCTGTAGAACGCCTCGACGCCTTCCACTTCCGGATAATCACTGGAATTCTGATGAATGCTTACGAAAATATCCGCGCCTGCATCATTGGCGATCTGCGCCCGCTGTTCCAGGCTTAAAGCCGTGTCGTCGTCCCTGGTCATGCGTACCTGATAGCCCCTGGCTTCCAGCCGTTCTTTTGCCATCATGGCAATCTGGAAATTAATATCCTTTTCGGAGATACCTTCCCGTACGCATCCGTCGTCCTCCCCGCCATGCCCCGGATCCAGCATGACCAGCACCTCCGACGGTTCCTCCGGGTCTTTTTCGGTTGCTTCCGCCAGCGTCTCCTGCAAAGGCGGCGTATCTTCCGGCTGTGTGCCGGGCATACTGCCATCCTGTATCTCTGTCCCTTCTGCAGGAGCCGTCTCCACAGGACTTTCAGGTACAATCAGCTCCGCGGCAGGAACCGCCGCCTGCCCCACTACCCTGTTTTCTATCATATAAACCGCCAGGGAGGACAGAACAGCCGCAGCTAATAGAATATATACAATATATTTCCTCGTCCAATCCCTTCTTCCATACTCATTTTTTCTATTTTTTATGTACATTCCCGGTATATACAAACCTGTCTTTTTCATATGCGTTCGCTCCATCTTCTATTGTTTCCTTTCTTCTTACAGCATATTCGGAAATGACATCAGAACTTCATATTTTTTGCATCTTTTTTGCAAATTTTATGTAACTTTTATAAAAAATTCGTTGATTCCCTCATAAAAACCGATGGTGACCACCGTATAAGTTTCCTCCATACCGGATACACGGTATTTTCGGTAATAAGAAGCAGTCTCCATCAGCGGATTTTCTTCTTCATATGTTTCTTTTTCTCCCAGGGACAAATAGGTACACCACTGCTCCATCATGTCATCCGGGTCCATCTGCGCCCAGGTCTTTTCTGTCCGCACATAAAACCCGTACATCCGGCCGGTGTCCGCGTCCAGATAAGCTTCGATCAGGCGGTTGGCCTTATCCGCATTCTTCTGGATGGTGGAAAGGCTTATTTTCCACACGGACATATTGTTCTGGGGTTCCAGCACATCGATGGCAGAATACAACGTCGCGCTGTATGCGTCCGCGCTGACTTCCCTGACGCTTTCAGAGAATATCTTCCGTTCTTTTAACACGCCCATCTCGCGGTTGCAGGCTTCATAGATCTGTTCTTCCGTGAGTTCTTTTCCTGACGGCCCCTGACGGTTTATCACGAAAGCGTAGGAACCCATAAAGCCCTCATAGTCCACATCCGCTGGCACACGGGTCATGGCGTCCAGTTCACTTTGAGGAAGATCCTGATGTTTTAAACATTCGGACAGAAGATAAAGTTTTTCATTATTGCTTAACTGGTAGCGGTATCCTTCATTTAAACTGTCCTCTTCCTGCACCATGATCCTGTTTAAAACTGCCCGGTCCCTGTAGCGTGCCAGCTGTTCCGGACCAAAGACTGCCGCCAGCAGCACAAGCAGTGCCAGCAGAACCACTGCCGTCTGTGTCCTTTTTTCACGTTTCATTTTCCGCTCCCTCCTGCGTAAAAGGAATCAGAAAGCGAAAGCAGCTCCCTTCCCCGGGCGTGCTCTCGATCATCAGGGAACTTTGATGCAGCCGCAGGATTTCCACGCAAAGGGCAAGTCCCAGCCCTGCACCGTTATGGCTTCTTGACCGGGATTTGTCCACCATATAAAATGCTTCTGTAATCTTCTGACATTCTTCTTTTGAGATTCCCGATCCATGGTCCCTGACGGCAAAAAGATATCCATTCTCTTTTTTGTGGCCCATGATCTCGACGGAAGTTCCGGGATCAGATGCTTTACAGGCATTGTCCGCCAGATTCAGGAGCACTGTCTTTAACAGGTCAGCTTCCGCCTCGATCCGGCACGGTTCATATTGAAAAAGAAAATGATATTCTTTGTTGTCCCCGTAGATTGCTTTTAAGTAGGAAAACAAAACCTCCACGTCCGTCTTCTGCGCATCCAGCCTGTATCTTCTGGCGACAATAATATCCAGAAGCCTTAAAGACATGGCCTCCAGGCGTTTACCTTCCGTATAGATATAATTGGCGGACAGAAAATGTTTTTCGTCATCCAGCTTTCTGGAACGCAGCATATCCGCGTATCCGATCACGGCCGTCAAAGGCGTCTTCAGCTCGTGGGAAAACGCCGCTATAAAGTCTTCTCTCGCCCGCACTTCTTCTTTCAGATTCTGTATATTCTGTTCCAGCACACAGGCCATATGGTTAAAATCTTCCGTAAGCTGCCCCATCTCATCCCGGCTCACCTGACTGGCCCTGCAGCTGTAATCACCTTCCGCCATTTTCCTGGCCGCCTGCGTCAGAATCTGTATGGGCCGGGTAAGCCACGCGGCAATGAAATACATACAAACGCCGCTTAACGCCAGCAAAAGAAGGGTAAGGTTACGATACACCTGGAATCCTCTAGTCCGTTCCGTGTAGACATCCGTCACATCTCTCATGGTCTCCAGATACAGATAACGATCCAGCGAATCCACCATAGCGCCTGTCTGGATATAATAACGATCTTCAAAACGGATCACCTGACTGACTCTTGTATTCGCTTCCACAGCCGATAACAGGCTTATATCCTCCACAAAACCCTCGCTGGCATAGAGAGATTCTTTCTTTTCATCTGACAGTCTTAACAGCCTGCCTGTGCTTTGTCTGCTGTTTTCTAAACTGGCGCCAATTTCCTTGACCGCCGCATTTTGCAGGATCCCGTATTTGGACGGAACGTTTAAAGCCGCCGTCTCAAAGGCAAAACGCAGGATGCTGTTTTCATCCAGTGCCTGGCGCATCTCCCGCTCCATGGACGCTTTAAATACATCGTTTACGAAGAAATATCCGCCGATCCCGAACACCGCTGCCGTCAGAATAATGGAACAAAGCAGAATTTTATAGGAAAATTTCATGGCGCCCCTTTCAGATCTCCAGCCGATAACCTACTTTATAGACCGCCACAAGATTTTTTTCCCATCCCATCTTCCGCCTGAGCCTCTGTACATGCAGCTCCAGCGTACGGCTGTCCGCAATATATTCGTCCTTCCAGACTTTCTCATAAAGGGTCTCTTTAAAAAGAGCCACATTTTTATTTTGTATAAATAATACCAGCAGCCCGTACTCTTTGTTGGTGAGCACCACCGGCTGTCCTGCTTTCGTCACTTTACGCGCTTCCAGATCCACCGATACATCGCCTGCCGTCAATCTGCTGTCCGTCTTGTGGAATCTGCGCAGAACCACTTCCACCCGCGCCACCAGTTCCAGCACGTCAAAAGGCTTCACCAGATAGTCTTCCGCTCCCAGCTTTAAGCCCCTCACTTTATCCCGCACATCACTTTTGGCCGTGATAAAGATGACTGGCGTCTGTAAAGGCCTTATATATTCCATAATATCAAAACCGTCCGCCCCCGGCAGCATAATATCCAGAAGGATCAGATCAAATGTCTCTTCCTCAATCAGACGAATCGCGGTCAGGCCGTCCTGCACGCTTTTACAGTGATACCCCGCCTCCGTCAGATTCATATCAATCAGATCACAGATCGCTTTTTCGTCATCCACGATCAGTATATGAATCATTCTTCCTTCTGCCATCCCCAGTATCCCCGTATCTTCCAGACAAGATCTTCCATCGTGTCTTCCTCTCTGTATTGATAATATGTCTCAAATTCAGTATCTTCCTCAAACCCGCCGGTCCTCTGGTAATAGATGCCGCACCGGTTCTCTATGATCTGTTCTCCTTTTGGGTTCTCCAGCGTATAGCTTGCCAGCACCACCAGGTCTTTCAAACCGTCTCCGTCCACATCTCTGCCGGTAACGCCTTTTAAAGCATACAGGCTGTCACAATCTTTCATGGGCTGAAAGCTCCAGACGATTTCCCCCTGGGGGTTCACCAGATAAACCATAAAAAAATCATAGACGGAGATGCGGTAAATCCCTGGCACCGCCGTCAGACGTCCCAGTTTCTCGAAATCTCTTGTATAACACTGGTCTTCCAGGACAAAAAAACCGTTTCTGACCAGTTCTTCCAATGTGGTGGCCGTATACAAAAATTCCGCGGATCTGCCGTCGCGCACACAGGAAATGATCATGGCAGCACTTTTATTCATGCTGAACCGGTTGATCTGGTCTGAGATATGCCAGTCCCGGTAGAACGTCTGCTCTCCCTGAAACAGCACATCCCCTATCTTGTACGGAATCCCGGCATATGCACCCGTCTCATTGACGCATCTGGTAATCAGGATAATATCGGTCAGTCCATCCTTGTCCACATCATAAAAAGAGACAGCCGCAATACTGTCCACCGGCTGGGACAAACTGCCCAATATCCGGTTGTTCGTCTCCAACTGATTGCATTTATATACGATCTTTCCTGTTTCATCCGCCAGAAAAAGGGCCAGTCTGTGCCAGGTCGTCTCCAGAGCAGGCAAAAGAGTCAGTTCCTGTTCCCCGAAGGACTCCAGCACAGAAGTAAAGACCTGATCTTCCAGGATACGATAGCCGTTCCTCTCTATGTCTTCCACATAATGAATAGTTTCAAACTGCCTCCGGTATGCGGCAAAACAGCTTTTGATATCTTCTGTACCCGCCGCATACGCTTCTGCTGTGATCAGCAAAAACAGCAGAACTACCGGAAGACATATTTGCCACAGTATCTTTCTTGTTTTATCTGTCCTGATTTTCCCCATTTTCTTTCTCCAGAAGCTTGTATGTTAAAAGCAGATACAAAAGTTGATCAGGATCTTCCAGATCAATATGGATCATCTCCCGTATATGGGCCATCCGATACAAGAACGTACTTCTGTGAATAAACAGCGCTTTCGCTGCTTTTACCGCATTCATCTGACAGGATATATAGGTGCGCAGCGTCTCAAAATAATCGGTCTTGTGCTGCTTATCATAATCCCGAAGTGTCAGTACTGCGCGGCTGCAGATAACCTGAGGCGGCAATGTGTCCGTACATTTTCCCAGCAGATAATCAAGCGCAATATCCTCAAAGCGGTTCACCCAGCGCAAAGGATAACGTTTCATTCCTTCTTCCAACGCAATCCTGGACTGCATATAATACTGTTTTAAGGATTGAAGACCCGAAAACTCATAACTGATGCCTGCCTTTAGAAAACTGTCTCTCAGAAAATCTGTCACAGAATGCATTGCGTCTTCCAATGTTCTTCCATAATAATACAGATTTACATAAACTACGATATTTTCTTCCAGCAAAAATGCGCAGCTGCCTTTCATCAGGCTTTCGATCCGGTTGCAGATAAAACGGACCACTGTCAGATTCTGCCTGTCTATCATGGACACATGGATATTCATGCAGAAATATGTATGATTTTCCTTCCAGTGAAAGCTTTCAAAACGCTGTTCCAAAGAGGAGGCGTCGATATTCTCATCGGTCAGTATATTGGAGATCAGCCGGTCCAGCGTGTAGCTGATATCCGACTGCAGCACCGTGTACTTCTCCAGCATCTGGCGGACGTATTTTGCCATATGCAAAAGAAGGTATTCATCATAGGTTTTCAGCTTCCGGGTCGCCTCCACAATGATCAATCGATAGGCGTTTCGGTTTTTATCATAAATGTCCACAAACAGATTGTTCTTCTGTGTAGACGGATCCTGATACTGCCGCACCTCTGATATCTCATGGGGGTATTCTCCTTCATCCCCACAGGCAGTTACCTGGTTATTCTGTAATATTCCCTGGAATTCCGGGAGCGTATCCATCAGACTGCTGTAATCAATGATAAAACCGTCCGTGGTGCTGATCATGATCGGATTCAGGAAAATCCTGTGGGATGCGTCCAGAAGAGATTTGAAGGTTCGTGCAGACAAAGCAAGGTTCTGCATTCGCTCGTCCCATGCGTCATAGGTATCAAAAATCCGCTGGACTGTATTAAACAGTTCATTCTGGTCGCATCCCTCTGAAAAAAAACAGACGCCTGGAAGCGGATTCTCATCTGTTCCTCCGGACGGGCTGTCGGTAATCAAAAGCAGGTTGTCCCCATGAGTATGAAGCAAAGTCTTTGATATGTCTTTCGCTTTTACAATATATACTTTATTTTTCTTTAAGTCTGTCCCATTCTGATAGAAAAGCGGACGTTTCAGATTCATCTCTTCAGACATCTCGCCCTGCCGGCAGTCCGGATAGTTCTGTTTCAGACGGTCGGCAAGGATCTGCATGCTGATTCTCATATTTATTTATCCTCTTTTCTACTATACCGTACTTTTCATCGCCTCTCTGAAAGCCTGCAAAGCTTCTTTCTGTCTAACGGTAAGATCACTTGGTATCTCTACCTGTAAAGTCACATACTGGTCTCCTCTGTTGCCCAGCGTGGGCGGCATCCACAGGCCTTTTCCCTGCAGACGGATACGGGCGCCGTTGCGGGTGGCGGGCTTTAAAATATAACGGATACTGCCTTCGATGGTAGAAAGTTCAATCTCTCCGCCCAACACCATATCTGTGTAATTTACCTTTTTCGTGGAATACAAATGGTAGTCTCTGCGCTCATAACCATCCTGTTCGCTCAAAAATACAAGAACCACGATATTATCCTGTTTTACTTCTTCTCCCTCGCACAGAACATCCTGTAAAGGGAAAAAACATCCGCTGTAACATCTGGGCGGTATATTTACCTTTACCTTTCGTTTCCTGTCGATATACCCTTTTCCGTAACAGTACGGGCATTTCTGAGACTTGTCCTCCAGATCACCCTGGCCTCCCTGTCCGCAATGGGTACAGGGTATGCGCTCTGTAATCTCCGTTTCTTTTACGGCGCCTGTAAGCATCTCCTGATAACTTAAATAGACAGAAGAGCGTATGCTGCGCGGCGCAGGTTCCTCCTCCTTCGGCCTGTGATAGCGGGGGTTATGCTCATCGCAGGCTCCGCAGTGACCGTCTTCGTGGGCATGCTCACCGCAGGCTCCGCAATGACCATCCTCATGGGAATGCCCGCCGCCGCAGGCTCCGCAGTGGCCATCCTCATGAAAATGGGCATGTCCGCTGTCTGTACTCCGCCCTGTCTGATAGGCATATCTGGTATAGGTTTCATGGCCCCAGGTATTGTACTGCTTCCTTGCTCCCGGGTCTGAAAGTACTTTGTACGCCATGGTAATTTCCTGAAAGATCTTTTCGACCTCTTCTTTATTCTCATTTGCATCCGGATGATATTTTTTGGCCAGAGCACGATAAGCTTTTTTAATCTCATCCTGGCTGGCGTCCCGTTTTACTCCAAGTATTTGATAATAGTTCTTCAAATCGTACCTCTTATTATATTTTTGCTGCAGCCGCTCACAATTTCTCCCCCTGGGAAAAACCCGCGGCCGTTTTTCTGTTTTTAGTATAGTCTTATCAAATATTTCTGTCAACGCCCCTGAACACGAAAACCCCGGAAAAAATTTTCCGGGGTTTTCTACAAAATCATTTATCTCTTATGCAAATTTTCTCATGGCTGCTTCTACCACATGTCCTACCAGAACGGAAGTCGTTACGCTTCCGACTCCGCCCGGAACCGGAGTAATTGCTTCCACAATCGGCTCTACTGCCGCATAATCCACATCACCGCAGAGTTTGCCTTCCTCATTTACGTTAATACCTACATCAATTACGATCTGGCCCGGGGACACATACTCAGCGCCCACAACACCCGCGCGGCCCGCAGCCACGATCAGTATCTCGCCTTCTCTTGCCACGGACGGCATATCGATGGTCCTTGTATGGCAGGTAGTAACAGTCGCATTTTTCTTGATCAGCATCTGTGCTGCCGGTTTACCTACTACGAGGGAACGGCCGATGACAACTGCTTTCTTACCGGTACAGTCGATTCCGTAGTGATCCAGAATTTCCATACATGCCTGAGGCGTACATGGCGGGAAACCGACTTTTTTGCCGGTGAATACACCGCCCAGAGACGCGTCTGTCTGGCAGTCTACGTCTTTCTCCGCAGCCAGTGCGTTCTCCACCAAAGTCTGATCAATATGCTTCGGCAGCGGACGGAACATAAGGACGCCGTGAATATTGTCGTCTTTGTTCACTTCGTCCACTACTTTTAAAAGCTCTTCCTGGCTTACGTCTGCAGGAAGGAGATATTTTTTATATTCTACGCCCAGCGTCTCACAGCGCTTGGTAGCGCCTCTCTCATAAGAAAGGTCGTCCGGCCTCTCACCCACACGGATGATCCCAAGGGTAGGTTTGATTCCCTTTGCGTTCAGGGTCGCCACATCTGCTTTGATCCTCTCATTTAATGCGGCAGTTACTTCTTTTCCTAATAACTGTTTTGCCATACCTGTCTCCTATCTTAACCTTGCGTTTACAGACTCGAAGATTTCATCTGCTTTCTTCGTATAGTCTGCGATCATTTTATCTGCTTTTTCATTCAGGGATGCTGCATATTCTTTGTCAGCCATCGATTTTGTATTGATAAATACGTTCAGGGAAGCGCCTAAAAGAGCCGCTTTGCAGAATACTACGCCTACGCCTGCGTCCGAAATTGCAAGCGCGGAACCTTTTGCCGCAAACTCCTCAATGACGTCAATGGCCTCGCAGCATTTCTCCATGATTTCCATGGGAACTGCGCAGGCGTCTTTTAAAACAATAGCCATCACGCGGGCTTTTTCCGCTTTTTCTTCTTCTGTCTCTCTGGGCATGCCGTATGCTTTGGACAGAGGCTCAAAAGCCTCCGCGTCTGCTTCCACAAGCCTTAAGAAATCAGCCTGAAGCGCGGTTGCTTTCTCTTTGAGCGCGATAATATCCGCTTCCACATCCGCATATTTTTTCTTTCCTACCGTAAGGCTGCCGACCATGTTGCCAAGCGCCATACCGACAGCGCCCACCAGCGCCGATGCACCGCCGCCGCCGGGAACCGGAGCTTTCGACGCAAGAACGTCTACAAACTCCTCACAACTTTTTTTTGTAAATCCCATAAATTCAAACCTCCTGATTGAAGCCGTGTAAAATCCCAACTTCTGCACATAGGGGATGCCCCATCAGGAACATCCCCTGCAGATTCATATGATGAACTGTATGATCTTAGAACAGACCTGTAATCTTACCGGTCTCGTCCACATCGATTTTCTCAGCCGCCGGTACTTTCGGAAGGCCAGGCATGGTCATGATCTCGCCGGTAAGCGCTACGATAAATCCGGCGCCGGCAGAAATCTTCAGGTTACGCACGGTAACTTCAAATCCGGTCGGAGCACCGAGTTTATTCTGGTCATCCGTCAGGCTGTACTGGGTCTTAGCCACACAGATCGGGCAGTTGCCGAATCCAAGTGCTTCCAGCTCTTTCGCCTGTTTCTGAGCGTTAGCGGTCAGGACAACTCTGCTTCCGCCGTAGATCTTCTGAACGATTGCATTCAGCTTATCTTCGATGGAAGTACCTTCCAGCTCATAGGAGAAGGTAAAGTCGTTGGGCTGCTCTACCAGACGAAGAACTTCTTCTGCCAGTTTCACGCCGCCATCACCGCCTTTTGCCCATACTTCTGACAATGCGACATTCACGCCTTTTTCTTTACATTTCTCTTCTACGAGTTTTAATTCGGCTTCAGTATCCGTCGGGAATGCGTTGATTGCAACCACACACGGAAGTTTGTATACATCTTTGATATTGCTTACATGTTTTAACAGGTTCGGAAGACCTTTTTCCAGAGCTGCCAGGTTCTCGTTGTTCAGATCTGCCTTCGGAACGCCGCCGTTGTATTTCAGGGCGCGTACGGTAGCAACGATTACAACTGCGTTCGGTTTCAGGCCTGCCATACGGCATTTGATGTCGAGGAATTTCTCAGCACCAAGGTCAGCGCCGAAGCCTGCCTCTGTAATGGTGTAATCGGACAGCTTAAGAGCCATCTTGGTAGCCGTTACGGAGTTACAGCCGTGAGCGATATTAGCGAACGGTCCGCCGTGAACGATTGCAGGAACACCTTCGAGCGTCTGTACCAGGTTTGGTTTCAGAGCGTCTTTCAGAAGAGCCGCCATAGCGCCTTCTGCATGCAGATCGCCTGCGGTTACAGGTTTCTGCTCGGAAGCTTTACCGTATGTATAACCAACAATGATTCTTGCAAGTCTCTTCTTTAAATCAAGGATATCGCTTGCCAGACAGAGAACTGCCATAATCTCGGAAGCAACGGTGATATCATAGCCGTCTTCTCTGGGCATACCGTTGGTCTTTCCGCCAAGGCCGTCTACTACGTTACGAAGCTGACGGTCGTTCATATCCACACATCTTCTCCAGGTAATCTTTCTCGGGTCGATGTTCAGAGCGTTGCCCTGGAAGATATGATTGTCGATCATAGCAGCCAGCAGGTTGTTTGCTGCGCCGATTGCATGGAAGTCACCGGTAAAGTGAAGGTTGATATCCTCCATCGGAACCACCTGTGCGTATCCGCCGCCTGCTGCTCCGCCTTTTACACCGAAGACCGGTCCCAGGGACGGCTCACGGAGCGCTACCATAACTTTTTTGCCTAACTTCTGCATACCGTCTGCCAGACCTACGGTTGTAGTAGTCTTGCCTTCGCCTGCCGGAGTCGGGTTGATAGCGGTCACAAGGATCAGCTTACCATTTTCAGCATTAGACTCTTTTAATAAATTGTAGTCGATCTTTGCTTTGTACTTTCCGTACTGCTCCAGATACTTGTCGTCGATACCAGCTTTCGCTGCGATCTCGGTAATAGGTCTCATTTCGCATTCCTGAGCAATCTCAATGTCCGATTTGAATCCCATAAGAAAAACTCCTTTCTAATACCCGTTCGGGTATCTGCGCTGTGCGCATTGTTTAATTTTTAACAAAGGAATATCACTCCTTTGATTCTGCACATTATTATACAACATTCACATATTTGACACATCATACAAACTGTACTATGTGCATATTTACCATGAAAATCCCCGTTTACTGACCTGTACACAGGCTTTTTACAGCCGTAATTGTAAGATCTCCGGCCACCACCAGGTCCTCCGCATGAAAGCCGAACTGGAAATTATCGCTGTAAAGAATCTGCGCAGAGGGCGGAAACTCCTCGTCCCCTTCCCAGAAAAGGAAACGCATGCGGTATCCGTTCACCAGCTCAAATTCATAAGACACATCGCCTGTGGATATTTTTGATACGCCCGGAATGCGCTCCATGGCGGCGGCATACACTTTCAGTTTATAACCGAAGCCGAAAGTAAGCCGTTTTATGCACCTGCCGGTAAACTGCTGGTTATAAAGCTCCCCATAAGTGGGCACCTCCCGGAATGTCATGAATTTCCCGCTGCTTTTTACATACTGCCCCTCAATCAGATACCGCAGGATAAAGGTTTTAGCGGACAGGGTATCCGGCAGAAGGTCTTCCCCCGAATGGTCCTCACTGCTCAGCCTCACATCAAAGGCAGGATAATCCGCCTCATATTCATGCCCCATAAAACGGAATCTGAATTTCCGGTCCGATGCATCATACAATATGTCCAATCTTTCTGCCACCTCAGCGGGAGCAAGACTACTGTATTTTTCCAGATAGTATTCGTAGGGTACCTCTTCCTTATGGTTCTCTATTTCCATCTACACTTCCTCCTGTACGACGCTGGGAAACAGCGCGGTGTTTGTGTGAGGCAGGAAACATGCCGCTACAAACTCATCCATGTAGCCCGGATCCGTGCTCAATTCCATATAGGTCATGTTATGAGCCAGGTCATATACCTTCTCTTCTGCCTGCCTGGAAAGTACCATATTATAAGCGCCCGTCAGAGACGAGTTACCGATATAATGGAATTTCTCCAGTTCAATATCCGGAAACATACCGATGGTCACGGCATTCTTCATATTAATCCCGCTTCCGATACCGCCCGCCACATACACGTTCTCGATCATGGATACATCAAAATCCAGTGAACGGATCATTGTACAGATTGCAGAAAAGATTGCACCTTTGGCACGGATAAAGTTGTCAATATCCACCTCATTGATCACAACATCCTTATGTCCCGCTGCATCTTCCTGGAAGGCCAGCACATAACTGCCGATGCCGTACTGGTCATGAAGTACGCGCCTGCCCTCTTTGATAAATTTACCTTTGGGACTGATAATGCCGCAGCGGAACAGCTCGGCGATCACATCGATAATACCGGAACCGCACAGACCCACCGGCTTCTGCCCTTCGTCACCGACAATCTTAAAGGTCGGCTCCATGGTCTGCGCGTCGATGGTACAGGCTTCAATGGCACCGTCTGTAGCACGCATACCACAGCTTATATCTCCGCCTTCAAAAGCCGGACCTGCGGAACACGCACAGCTCATCATAAAGTCCGAATTACCAAACACAATTTCTCCGTTGGTTCCCAAATCGATAAATAAATTAAATTCCGGTTTATTCCAGATCATACTGACCAAAGTACCGGCGGTAATATCGCCGCCCACATAACTTCCGATATTGGGTGCAATCACAATCTTTGCATCCGGATGCACATGAATTCCCAGATCGTATGCACTTAAATTGTCCGTCTCAAAAAATGTCGGGATATAGGGTTCCATACGCAGCGGGTCTGCATTGACTCCTGCAAACAGATGATTCATGGTGGTGTTTGACGCCACGCACATATGATAGATTCTGTCGCCCCTGATTCCTGCCGAGCGGCACATGCCATCCAGCATGGGATTGATTGTTTCTTCAATAATTGCTTTCTGAAGCTTCTCTTTACCGCCGTCCTTGGTGGATTCAATAATACGGTTAATTACATCCGCACCATAACGGATCTGGCCGTTGCCTGCAGAAGCTTTGGCAAGAAGTTCCCCGGTTGTCATGTCCAGAATAACGGCTGATACGGTAGTTGTACCGATATCTACTGCCAGACCGCAGATCTTTGCATCGTTTGCCGGAAGCACATCATATACAACCGCTCCGTGTCCGCCTTTTCTTAATACTGCATTTATATGGAACCGGTTCTCTCTTAATACATCCGGGAGCTTTTTTAAAGCCTGATAGGTAAGTTTTACTTTTTCCGCACCTGCGGCTGCCTGAATGGCCCGGATCAGCCGCTCATTATCCGGCATGGTATCGTCCAGAGTAGGCTCCTCCATCTTAAGCTCTGTCACGGAAAAATCGTTTTCAAATACAATCCCGGATTCTTCTACTTCTTTTTTTGCTCTATCAAAAATGGCAATTTCCTCTTTGGAGCTTAAATCCGCCACTTTCATCCTGCTTTTGTAAGCGGACGCGATATCCGGTACCAGTACTTCCACATCTCCCGTGACAGTACTGACGCAGGACAGCCTCCAGCCTTCGGCAAAAGACTCCTCGGATATATGCCGTGTTTTCTTCGTATCCAGTTCGCCACTGATATATTTCACTTTACATTTACCACAGGAACCGTTGCCTGAACAAGGTGCATCAATGGCTACATTCGCTTTACGCGCCACCTCCAACAAATTTTCCCCTGCAGTGACTGCGACCACATTCGCAGTCCCGTCTTCAAACTTAAATGTTACGTTTGGCATAAATGTTAATCTCCATATTTTCTTTTAAACAGTCGGTTTCATCTGCAGACGTCTTCAGGGAAGCGCCTGCAGACAGGTCGTCAATTAAAATAACCATTAGAATAGGCAAGGTATTGTACCATATAACCGATCGCTATCAGTCCGGCAAGCGTAATACCGATGATGCACAACACCATCCCCAGTATGGGCATTCCTTTTCGTTCTTCTTTGATCAGAGCGATAATGGCAATGACAAGTCCTATTATCCCGGTAATCAGAGACAAAATCGGGAACCAGAAAAATACCAGCGTAATAATGCCAAGCACCACAGATGTGACTGCCAGTCTGTTATCGCTTCTCTGCCCTACTTCCCTGAGAACCACCTGCGGCTGTATCTGAGGCTGTGGCTGGGACTGAACCTGTTCTTTTTCTTCCTTAAAATCCATTAAAATCTCCTTCACTTCTGCCTGTTAATATCCTGTTGAAAGACGCAGCACTACAGCAACAATACATATCAGGATCTGGATCAGCGTACACCCGACAAAAACGCCTACCACCGCTTTCGTGTTTTTATTCAACGCATTTTTTACATAAGAAGTGCTCATCAAAACACCAATCAATAATCCTATCAGTCCGGAGATAAAATAACCGCCCAAAACACTGATTCCCACCAGAACCCATACATATCCCGGCGTATTCGCCTGTACCGGCACATATTTTTCGCCGCTCCCAATGTAGACTCCGTTGATTGCCACATCCGCCTTGTTCCCGATCACAACCAGACGAATATCGCTTCCTGCAATCTCGATCGAATAATCCAGTACATTCAGGAACCAGTTTTGCGATTTGACCTTATATTGATTTCCGTCAATCACCAGTTTATTGCCAAAGCCGTTTTTATAAACAATACTATGCTCTACACCATTCACATCCGTAAAAGCCCAGCTCTTTTTCATCTGCACTTACCCTCTCTCGTTTACGATGATAATGAAATTTTTGGCTTATTAATACAATACTGCCAGCAAAATGCCGACAGTATCGTATTACCATGATCATGATTGATATTAATATTAAATCTCCAGATAAGAATCCGCGTACAGAATGTTATCTTTGATAACATCACAGGATTTAATGGTTTCCATAAGACGCAGGTCATTCGGATTTACGATTGCGGAAGTAAGACCGCAGGTCATACACATAGCAACCATCGCGGAGTCCATAATCGGACGGATATGCTTCGGCATACCATTGGAGTTATTGGAAAGTCCGCCGGTAGAATTCAGGCCCATATCGGAGATCATCTTGATGCACTCAAGAATCTGCATCTGTTTGTCCTGCATACCTTTGATAACCAGGAACAGCGGGTCAAACCACAGATCTGTAGGCTCCATACCATGCTCCATACCTCTTTCAAGCATGGTCTGGCAGTAAGCCATACGCTCGTCATTGTTTGCTGCAATGCCTTCGCCATTGCAAAGAGCGATAACAATTGCATCATTAGCTGCTGCAAGATCAATATATTCGATTCTGCCTGCTGCGTCAGCGGAGTTTACGATTGGCTTTCCTTTGGAACGGTTGTAAACAGAGATACCAGCTTCGATCGCTGCTTTGTTTGCTGTGTCGAGAGCCAGCGGCACATTGTCGAACTCACTCTGAAGAAGCTGTACTGCCCATTTCATCAGTTCCGGTCCATCGTTCTCAGCCGGTCCGATATTCACGTCAAGGTAGTATGCGCCTGCGTCCAACTGCTGTTTTGCACGCTGGATGATTGGTTCCGGATCTCTTGCGGTAAAAGCTTTATTTACAGACGGAGCTGTCGCAGATAATCTTTCACCAACTACTATAAATTTTCCCATCCTAGTATTCTCCTTAATTATATATTTGTACCGTCAGCCCATGACATATGGGCTGACAGTCATTTTTTAGATCTCGCCGTTTGCCTGCATATCTTTTAAGAATTTAACAAGCTGTACAGCCTCGTTCGGAGCAACAATTACTTCCCAGCCTTCGAGTTTTGCCTCGATATCGCCCTTTAATACGGCAACTTTACCCGGAATAATGAGCTTCCTGCATTTGATCTTCGGTTCTACTTCTTCCTTAATGAACTTGGATACGGAAGTGGAAGACAGCTTGCCTGCAGCCCAGGATGTAAGTACGGAAAGTCCGCCCGCATCGCTGATTGCCAGATTACAGGGTACACCGGATCTCTCCAGCTCGCCGGATACTACAAAGTATGTAAGTGCGAAGTCAACCGTTGTCAGAACTACGGAATTCTCATCGCCGCCGTTGATCGGATAAATACCCGGCTCAACCTTCATCGGCTTCTGCGGATCTGTAAATACATTCTGTCTTAAGCCAAAGAGCGGAAGTGCCCTTGCGTAGTTCATCGTATCCATAACAACGATGGAACCATATTTCAGGACAAATACAGAAGCCAGAGCAATCTGCATCGGCTCGTCGTTCGGAGCGACTTTGGACAGATTTACGATAGACGGATAACCGAAAGTTCTGTCAGGATCTTTTGCAAGACATGCACGTCTAACCTGTACGGTCGTTGCAAATGTATCTTTTACGTTAGCTCCGGTGGTATCAAGAACAAGTTCTTTGTAGCCAAGCTTCTCGATCGCTGCCGTGGTATCATACAGCTCGTTAATATCTGCGCCGGATACGCCCAGAACCACTTCTGCTGCTTTCGCAATTTCTACCATAGCCTCATAGTTAGAAGCGTTTGCGCCGTTTAAGATCGGTTTTTCTGCTTTACAGATCTCAAGAGCCGCTTTTGCGGATTCCGGATCCTTGCAGTCCAGAATAATGGTCTTGCCTTTTCCGGTCACTTTCTTTACAGCCTCAGCGAATGCTGCCGCATCACCGTTACATGCCACATATACCATCTCGGCATGCATTTTCTCACCGATACGGTCGTACTCTACTTTGTTTGCTTCTGCTAAAACCGCATCAATATCCATATCCGGCGTTACATTGACAGCAAATCTTGTCTTGCTGACAAACGTCTTCTCATGTCTTGCCAGTACGGTCTCGCCGCCCAGTGTATACTCTGCTTCGCCGGTGCCGACTTTGATGGATTTCATTGGCGGAGCTGTTGCCTCAGATAAAGTAGCCATTGCTTCTGCGGACATATGCGGGCATTTGGAAATGTCCACCGCACCCTGTGCCACTTTCATGGAGAAAGCCATACAGGTCGGGCTTCCGCACTCTTTACAGTTTGTTTTTGGTGTTAATTTAAAAATATCTAAACCTTTTAATGCCATTGTATTTTCTCCTCCTTCCCGCGATTACATCAATTCTTTGATCATTTTTGAAATGGTCGCAACGGAAGTCGGGTGTTTCAGAATGACTGCGTTGGAACCGGATGCCAATACGGAAGCTGCCGTAGAAACTTCCATACCGATGCCGCGTGCTTCCTGGCTGCCCCATTCAGGCATGTCCTCTTCGGAAGCCATAGACTCTTTTACATTCCATGTCTCATCGCCAACAGGAGTGATGATCGGCATCTGTAACTGCTTGTCATCCTGAGACAGAGCTGCGGCTTTGATACGATCCATGGTGGATACTACATACTCAAATCCATAACCGGCTGTTGCAGTACCGACATGCATTACGATATTAGCCGGAGCTACGCCCAACTGGGAGAGCAATACGTTTAACTGTTTTGCAAGGTTGATATCTACCGCGGACTCAGCGCCGACTTTCTGATTGTAAGCAAGGCCTGCTGCTGCGCCGATACCCTTATAGTTCTCTTCTTTTGCGGCAAGGATGATCACATTCTTGCCCTGTGCTACTTCTGAAGCCTTTCTTAAAAGCTCGTCATCCTTTGCACCGTTCTTGCATCCTGCAATAACGAGAGGAGCGTCGATGGCGTCAACCACTTCTTTCACTACTGCCATACAGTCTTCGGTGGATTTATTTTCGCCGTTAGGATCTGCTCCTTCCAGCTTTAAGCATACAAAATCCGCACCTGGCATCGCTGCCGCTTTCCTGGCGATATCTGCCATGGTTGTGCATCCTTCATAGTATGCCTTTACACCTGCCGGCTCGTTCTCCAGACCAAGGTCAGAGATCATAACGCCAACTTTCGGTGAATTCTCAATCGGAGCGTCAAATGTATAGAAAGGTAATACATTCTCGCCGCCGATCTTAATCGCTTTGTCGCCACAGCCAACTTCAACTGCAGAGATGGAAGCATTGAATTTTCCTGATTTTCCATTGAATGGCATTGGTAATATCCTCCTTAAAATATGATACTCATATTATAACATAAAAACTCTCATAAGAAAAGCTTTTATGCATTCCAAAAGGGCAGCCCTGCCTGGCAGGGCGCCCTGTTGTAACTTAAATTACATAAGCGGTTCCAGTTTCAGAGCCGGATGTCCTTTTTCTGTTAAGAATTCCATCAATTTTTCCGGATCGTCTGCAGTAATTGTCTCGTCTGCGATCATATCCGTAAAGTTGTCAATGCCATACAGCTCTTTTGCAGTGTGGTTCAGCCTGTCTGCAACAGTTTCTTTCAGATCCTTCGGCATCCATACGATACGCTCTACGCCGCCTTCTGCCTTCATAAACTTCTTGGAAGCGATGAAGTGTTTGCCGTGTCCCATGAAACCAGGAGTCTGCACACCGCCGCCTGTCATGGAAGCCAGATCGCCGAAAGTCATGCCAATCGGAGTCAGGCCTGCATACTCACGGTTTGCGATCACCACACCATTGGACATTGGCTCGATACCGCAGATACACTCAAAGCATCCGCAGGAAGTCATCGGGTCTTCCATAATGGAATACAGAGTAACATGCTCTAAAGCGCCCTGAGAGAATTTGGCAACAGCTTCGTCAACGTCTTCGTAACGTCCGAGGTTCTCGTCAATCACTCTTTCTTTTGTGATTTCCTGGCAGGGTCCTTCCGGGTCAAGCTGATGGGTTGCTTTTGCATCCAGCCATGAAACAGCACCGCAAAGACCAAGTCTTTCAGGCGTTACCACGCATACATGGCTCGGGGAGAATGCCTGACACATGATGCAGCTGTAGTATACCGGAACAGCCTCGTCTGTCAGGGAAGTAAGACGCTCGTCACGGCGGTCATAAGCCGGAATTGCCAGCTCATGGCGAAGTTTGGAGCACTCAGCCTCATCTGTAATAATGGTAACCGCACATTTATCAACAACTGCGTCAAACTCGTTTTTGATGTTTGCATACAGCACTTCCGCAAGGTCTTTTGCACGGAATCCGGCGTCAAAAGTTCCTTTGCTGATACGAACACGGATCATATCACGCTGTCCGGTATGCATTACGCCTTCGATACAGTTTACATAGCTGTGGAATTTACGCTCAAATACCGGCTCAAAGTCGGTCTGCATATTCTTTCCAGCCACATCTACGATATAAGCGATCGCATTCTTGCTGCCAACTTCAAACTCATCAAAATCTTTACCAACAAGCGTAAACTTGTGATCTTCAATCTCGGTCAGCTCTTTGGTGCATACAAGCTCAAAACTGTCTTTTCTGGATCCGTCGAACTCAACCTGCATATCGGCTTTACGAATAATCTCACCCTCGAATGCAGACGCGAAGGATACAGGAATATCAATCTTCGTAATCTTGATCTTAATGTCGCGTGCCTCAAGGGAGGTAGCGTTGAATTTGGATACGTCTTCCTGTACGATCAGGCTCTTCGGTACACGGAAGATATTCTCTGTCTCATTGGTAACTACCGGGAAGCCAAGTGCGATCGCACCTGCGCCGCAGGCAACGATTACATCATCCAGAGGCTTGAATGCGTTGACAAATGCCGGCACACGCTCGAAGGTGTACTTCATCAGGTTTGCTGCATCGCCAGGAGTGATGTTACCGAAGATCAGGGCTGCACGAAGTGCAACGGATACAACATGGATCACAGAAGTCACTTCTTTGCCAAGCGGCACGATACGAACCGCATAACCCATGTTCAGGCCTGCTTCTATACACTGATCGATTACGCCGCCTACCAGTGTCACCAGGATACCCTGTGCCTGATAGCTCTTTACAAGTTCAACTGCTTCTTCTTTGGAAGGAGCGCTTCCAAGGATAACAGCTACGCCGGGGATATCGCCGGTTACCAGCGGAACGCCCAGCTCACGGATGGTAGCGTCTGCCAGATGTCCGTAAAGCGGCTCTTCGTATGGTGTAGCTCCGTCAATATATTTTAATACTTCAATAAACTCAGCACACAAAGCCGTAGCAACACCGCTCATGAACGCGTCGTTCAGTCTTTTTTCTCTGGTCATCAGAGTCTTGACTACGCCAAGAGCCTCTTTTAACTCGCCCAGATTAGATACTTTTGTTCCTGTTACTGCATAGTAGCATGGCAGGCTGTAAGCGGTATGCGGGAAAGATACTGCTTTATCAGCACCATGCGCTGCGATGGCATTGTTAATTGCAGTTTCTGTCAGGCCATAAACTGCGTCGTTGCCGCCAAATACTCTATCAAATAATGTCACGGTATATACCTCCAAAATTTTAATTCGATTGATCGAGGATATCCTTTATCTTCCGGATCTCCTCCGTTGCGGATTCGCTGAAATCATAGGGAGACTTTCCCTGGCGGTCCGCATCTATCACTTCCGTGTTGTAATGGATAAATCCAAGTAAATCTTCTGCCGGTATCCTGGAACGGACAAACTCCTCGTCTTCGGCGCTTCGCACTTTATTAGCCACGACACGCACCTGCCTGATTCCAAGGTCTTCTGCCAGACGCTTTACGTTCTTGTAAGTCTGAACGCTTCTCGCGCCGGGTTCAATGACGACAATGAACTGCTCCATGGATTCGCAGGTACCACGGCCCAGATGTTCCAGACCGGCCTCCATATCCATGATCACCACATCATTGCTCCGAAGGATCAAATGGCTGATGATCCGTCTTAACATCACATGTTCCGGACATACACACCCTCCGCCTCCGGTCTCCACTGTTCCCAGCAAAAGAAGCTTCACACCGTTGTAAGTCCTGCTGTATGTGTCCGGTATATCGTCCACTTTCGGATTCAGTTTATACATCTGATTATCCGCGCCTGACCCGGTACGTTCCTCCACAAGCTTCCTCATTTTGCTGATAGGAATGATGGAATCCAGTATGTCTTCCGGAAAACCAAGCGCCAGCCCCAGGTTCGCGTCAGGATCCACGTCAGCCGCAAGCACCGTACGTCCCTCCTCGGCATATAGTCTTGCAAGCGTAGCTGCAAAAGTCGTCTTTCCAACTCCGCCTTTTCCGGTAATTGCTATCTTCAATGTCGTCACCCTCCGGTCAAAAAATTTTCTCACTGTTTATGATTAGATACCGATAGCGGTTCTCTTCTCTTCGATCCGATCGATCATGGCGTCAACCAGTTTCTCGATATCAGTCTCAACTGTATAAGCAGCCTCTACCCAATCGCGCACGCCGCTGGTCAGAAGTTCCTGCATCTCTGTAGAACCGCTTACATACGGATCCACACCAAGGAATGTATCAATACCGGTAGATACTACATAATTACCGATGGAAACAGCTTTTTCGGACATCCACTCCGGAGCACATCCTACAACCGGAAGCTGAGAGATATTCAGGCCGGAATCCTTAGCCAGTTCAGCTACCAGGATCATCATACGGCTGATATCAACACAGGAACCCATATGTAATACAGGCGGGATATCTGCCAGTTCACATACACGTTTCAGACCGGCGCCGCAGAGATCTTTTGCTCTCTTATCCATCAGGCCGGCTTTCGCTGCTGCCTGTGCCGCACAGCCGGATGCTACGATTACGATATCGTTGGCAATCAGCTTCTTCATCAGCTCAATATGAGCGGTATCCGGGCGAACCTTCGGGTTGTTACATCCAACCATAGCAACTGCACCGCGGACAACACCGGAAGTAATACATTCGATCAGAGGTTTGGTGGTTCCAAGCTCGTCTACCTGAGAGTTGGTAACGCCGTCAAGAACTTTTACAAGAGCTTCTACGGAATAACCTACTGTTGCTTTCTGCTTAATATCCGGGATATGTACCAGTTCCGGTTTTCTGTTTTTGAAGTTATCGCATGCCATCTTCACGATCTGTTTTGCTTTTTCTGCAGCGGTTCCTACCGAGAACTGAATGTACTCAGAATCCGGCATCTGAGCGATCGGAGATGTGGTGATAAATTTGGTATGGAAACATTTGCTCAGAGGTCCAAGTGCCGGGAAAATACACTGCACATCAACAACGATTGCTTCACAGGCGCCGGTCAGGATTACATTCTCCTGCTGCAGGAAGTTACCTGCCATCGGCACGGCACGACGCATTGCAACCTCGTTGGAAGTACAGCAGACACCCGATACGGTAATGCCTTTTGCGCCTACACTCTTGGCATACTCAATCATTTCCGGATCATCTGCATACTCGCAAACCATCTCGGACAGTGACGGGTCATGTCCATGTACAACAATATTTACATTATCAGCGTTCATAACGCCAAGGTTAGCCTCGGTATCAACCGGCTTCGGAGTTCCAAACAATACGTCAGAGAACTCGGTACCGCACATGGAACCGCCCCATCCGTCACAGAGACCTGCACGGAAAGACTGACGTACAAGCGCTTCCGGTTTGGAAGAACATCCCATATGGGTCATATGCAGAGAAGAAGCGACCTCGCGGTCGATCGCGCGCGGCATGATGCCTGCTTTCTCCCACAGTTCCTGGGTGTGCTTCGGCGCACGCTGGGTCCAGCGCTGGAAGCCGAACGGTTTACCATATTCCATCAGGGCCATCTCTGCTACTTCATGGGCAAGATCATAGATATCTTTACCCTCGGTCTCTACGCCCCATTCTTTTGCGATACGGATCAGTTTATCCGGATCTTTTACTTTATAAGCCCCATCCGGAGCAGACGCATACAGAGTATGGCAAATCTCACGTCCGTGGTCAGAGTGAGTTGCAGCTCCGCCTGCGGTAAATTTCAAATAATTACGTCCTACAATACCGTGAGCATCACATCCGCAGATTCCTCTCGGAGCCTTCGGGGTGATACGGCAGGGACCCATAGCACAGATACGGCAGCAGATACCCTGCTCGCCAAATTTACAATGCGGTGTCTGGTTCTTAACACGGATCTGCCATGCGTCAGCGCCAACTTTTGCGCCAGTCTCAAGCAGTCTGTTTGTAGCGGCTTCGAACTCTTCAACTGTTGTTAATTTAAAGTCTCCCATATAAATCTCCTTTACGCAGCCGGGCTTTTACAGCTCCAGGCTGTCAATAATCTTATACAATGCCTGTCTAACAGGGTTATCTGACGGAAGCTCCGTCGTCGGGGTGCCTGCGCTGTCGTATTCATATACGCCATCATCATGAGGTACGACCCCAAAAAGTGTAAGTTCCTGCTTACGGATCTCTTCCTGAACACCTTCATTCAGTACGCCTCCCGGCGCACGGTTCACTATCAGACCGACCTTTTTTGGCTTCAGCCCGCATTCCGGAATCAGTCTGGCAATCCGTCCGACTGCCTGGATCCCTCTGCGGGAACAGTCACTTACCAGGATCACAGCATCCACACCGGGTAAAATTCCCCGGCTGATATGTTCCATACCAGCTTCGTTGTCGACAACAACATAGTTATAGTGCTGCGAACGCTTGGCTACCTGAGCAGTCAACAGGCCGTTAACAAAACAATAGCAGCCTTTACCCTGTGTGTGACCCATTACCAGCAGATCATAATCATCCTCTTCCACAAGCGCAGAATCAAATTTGAATTCGGTATATTCCTGCTTTGATACACCCGGAGGAATTGGGCTTTTATCAACCAGTTCCGCCTTGGCGACTTCTTCGCGGATATCTCCCAGAGTCATATCCACTTCCACACCAAGCACCTCGTTCAGGTTTGAATTGGCATCCGCGTCAACCGCGAGGATGGGTCCTTTCTTTTTTTCTACTAAATACTGAATCAGCATACCGGTCAGTGTGGTCTTACCCACGCCTCCCTTGCCTGCTACTGCAATTGTCTGCGGCATATTGTCATCTCCTAAAATCTTACTGTCTTTTTTCATACATATGAATGTACGTTTTCCGGAATCTGTCGATGATCCCGAATATTTTTAAACCTTTTTCTTTCCTGCTGCCTCTGCGTCAGACGGTTCTCTGTCTAATGGCTTCACAAAGGCTCCGTCTCCTGGGAACGATCTCACAAAACCTGTGCAGGATCACGCAGCTGCTGCGGGAAATTTTCCCTTTGATGGTGGCTGCCTGATCTGTGACCGGCATAACATACTCCGATCCACAGTTTCTGTTTCATTGCTTCTGGCAGCTGCACCGCTATCTACCTCCATTCTATATATAAATTTGCAATTGAAACCTATTCTTCCGTGCAGTTGATTTTCACAACTGAGTTCGCAAGATCTACCATGGAGATCGTACCCTCCACCGTAATCTCGCCGCCCATAATATCGCGGATACGGACTGTATTGCCCTCCACGTCCAGGCGGCTCGCGTTCTTGATCAGGATGCTTTCGCTCTCCTTTTTCTTTCCATATACTGTTGCAAGACACATTGGACTATACCTCCTGTTTCCGGTTTACTGCACCAGTGAAAGTGCGATTGACAATCTCATATTGCCTTTTTCAAAGTCCTCTACGCCTTTCTCTATCTGAGCGGCAGCGTCATCTCTGCCCTGCTCCCTTAAGTGCTTTGCAATGACAGCAAGCTCCTGTGCATGGTGCTTATTGTGGTCCAGCATATATGCCAGCACCGCCGTATCCTCATCCTGCGGCTGCGCACCATGGTCATGGCCGCATCCGTCGCATCCGCAGTGATCATGATTGTGCTCATGTTCATGGCCTTCCTCATGACTGTGCGCGTGCGTATGAGTCGTATCACCATGTGTATGCTCGTGCGAATGCTCATGGCCGCCGCAGCCGCATCCACAGTGCGAATGCTCTTCATTGGTTAAGTGCATCTATTTCCCTCCTTTTTCAGAAAAATACACATCAAAATTCCTGATCTGTTATTTTTTTGACATTGTTTATAAGCATTATACCCCATGGGGGGATATTTATCAAGTGGGTTTCTGTATATTTTCTACAAAATTTAGGAAAAATTTTTTAACAATTTAAAATTCCGCCCTGGGCAATCTCCTGTCCGTTCTGCAAGCACAACCGCACAAACACCCTGATAACAGCCTGATAAGCAGACAGCCGGGAGCCTGTCACAGCCCCCGGCTATCCCGGCATCCAGAACAGATCCTGCTGAATGCAGTTTATATGATATTAAATCCCAGCCTGTTTAAGAAGATCCGGTACTTTGGATTCCCAGCCAAGGGCCATGATATGTACGCCCTGGCAATACGGTTTACACTCTTTGATAATGCGCGCGGCAATCTCTACACCGGTGATACCTGCTTTGGTCTTTTCTTTGTCGGCCTTAAGCTCGTCGATCATCTCCTGAGGAACGTGGATGCCTGCCACATTGTCGTTCATGTATTTTGCCATGCCTGCGGACTTCGGAATAACGATTCCGAGCTGAACCGGCTTGCCAAACTGTTTTGCCTTTTCCATGAACTTGATAAATTTCTCCGGCTCATAGACAGCCTGCGTCTGGAAGTACTCTGCGCCTGCGGCAACTTTGCGCTCCATCTTTGCAAGCTGCGCATCTACAGAATCGCTGCACGGAGATACAACCGCGCCTTTTGCGAACTTAGGCGGTTCGCCAACCAGCTTGTTTCCGCCCAGGTCTTCGCCCGACTCCAGTTTGCAGATCGTATGAAGCAAAGATACGGAATCCAGGTCAAAGACAGGTTTTGCCTGCGGATGATCGCCTAATTTGATATGGTCGCCCGTCAGAGCCAGTACGTTCTCAATGCCCAGCATGGCCGCGCTTAAAAGGTCGGACTGCAGCGCGATCCGGTTCCTGTCGCGGCAGGTAAGCTGGAAGATCGGCAGTAAGCCTGCATCCTTCAAAGCTTTACAGGTAGCCATGGAACCAAGACGCATAACGGAGGACTGATTATCTGTCACGTTCACTGCCGTAACGCCGCTTAAATACTCCTTCGCTTCTTCTACCAAACCTTCGATATGGATTCCTTTTGGCGGGCCTACCTCCGCAGAAACCACGAATTCGCCCCGTTCAAATAACTCAGTAATTTTCATTATACATCGCTCCTAATCATTCTATATTTTAACAGTTTCCTTGTTTAGACTTCGTCATCTGTTGCGTAATTGCGTACCTGCGTCGGGCACTTTAATACATCCAGGCGTCCGATCTTTTCAAGGCGTCTGTAAATACGTTCCCAGCCGCATTCCATGTTGCTGTCCACTTCACATTTTCCGTTCTTGGAACCGCCGCACTGGCCGTTTAACAGGCTCTTGGAACAGGCAGTGATCGGACAGATGCCTCCGGTCAGATTCAGGTAGCACTCGCCGCACTGACCGCAGTCGTACTCGATCGGCGTCACACCCTGGAAACCTGGCAGACGGCAGGAATCACAGGCTGCGCATACCATCTTGTCTTCCAGATATTCCGCGATCGTCTGCACGCCGACGCCGCAGGAAAATACAAGCACCAGATCGGCAGCCTTGATGGCGTCCATATGTTTCTCGAGGCGCAGTTTCATATTTTCCGGATTGCATATGTAATCGGTTGTAATACTTCCGGTCACTTTCCCGTCGGCCGCCAGCTCTTTCTGGAGCTCCAGGGCTTCTTTTTCCGGGAAATGAACTTCTTTGCATCCCTGGCAGTTAATGATGAAGATCTTCTTTCCGTCCACCAGTGATACGATAGTTTCCTTTGATTTTAATTGGGTAATTAGCATATCACTTCATCCCCCTTACTGCATTTTTTCCTGCTTTGATCTTGTCAACCAACGGGATCTTGGAGGAACAGATGTACTGACAGCACCTGCACTCGATACAATCCATGACGTTCATATCCTTCATACCCTGCCAGTTTTCCTGATCCGCAAATTTTGCGTAGTACAGAGGTGACAGTTCCATCGGACATACGTCTGCACAGCGTCCGCACTTGATACAGGGCTGCTCTACTGTATGATCGGAATCAACAACAATAATTCCGTTGGAGCCTTTCATAATCGGCACATTCGTATCAGAAAGAACGAATCCCATCATAGGTCCGCCTGCCTTGATCGTAACATCATCGCCCGTGATACCGCCGCAGTAGTCGATCAGGTCTTTCGTATTGGTACCGATCTTTACGATATAATTGCCCGGTTTTTTCAGCTTCTCACCGGTTACGGTTACAACACGCTCAACCAGCGGCATACCTTTCAAAATCGCATCGGCAATCGCTTTCGTGGTACTGATATTGCTGACAACACAGCCTACGTCTGCCGGCAGCCCGCCCCGCGGCACCTGTCTTTTCATCACACGTTTGATCAGCATTTTCTCAGCGCCCTGGGGGTACTTGGTTTTGGCAACTACCACTTCCAGGTTATCGCAGTCTGCCGTCTTGGCTTTCAGAAGTTCGATCGCATCCGGCTTGTTATCCTCAATTACGATAATACCCTTCTCGGCGCTTACCGTCTTAACGATCGCTTTCAGTCCGAATACCACATCATCCGCGAACTCCAGAAGCACCCTGTGGTCCGCAGTCAGAAGCGGTTCGCATTCGCAGCCGTTTAACAATACGGCGTCAATGGGCTTATTGGGCTTTAATTTTACAGAAGTCGGGAAACCGGCTCCGCCCATACCGACGATACCGCTCTCACGAATAATATCAACAATCTCATCCGGTGTAAGGCTGTCAAGATCTTTGTTCGGTTTAATGGATTCGTGCAGAGTATTTTTTCCGTCTGACTTAATCACAACGGACAGGCATTCGCCTCTTGTGGCATGCCCGTGGTTCTCGATGGCAGTCACGGTTCCGCTGACGCTGGAATGAACCGGAGCGCTGATGAACCCTGCGGACTCGCCGATCACCTGTCCGACTTTCACAGTATCTCCTACCTGTACGACAGGGTTGGCCGGAGCGCCTGCATGCATGGACAGAGGAATCACGACTGTCTCGGGATCAGGGAATCTTTGCAGAGCGATATGTTCCGTAAATTCTTTGCGCTCTGTAGGATGGATGCCGCCGTAGTAACCTTCGAGCCTGTTCTCACGGATTGATTTCACATATTCATTGACAAATTTGAAATCAACTTTGGAGTAGTCGCGAAGCTGTACCGGCTGAGCCAGGAATTCAGAAAGACGGCCCTGCTTCTCCAGCCTTCTGTAGATCTTCTCCCATGCGCAGTCCTTATTGGGATCCACTTCGCATTTGCCGTTCTTGGCGCCGCCGCACTGTCCGTTGACCAGGCTCTTGGAGCAGTCAACGATGGGGCAGATTCCGCCGGTCACGTTCAGGTAGCACTGTGCGCATGCATCGCAGTTTTTCTTTGTCAGCGCCATGCCGTGATGTCCTGTATAATTCAATGAATTGCTGGCCGCATATACAGGTTTGTCTGCCAGATCCGCAATCGTCTGGATTCCCAGACCGCAGGAGATTACAAGCACGTTTTCCGTTCCTTCCGGAATCATGTCCTGTAATTTTCTTTCTGTCTGGGTCTTGTTGCACAAAAAGTCAACCCTGGCGCTGCCTGTAACCTTCTTCCCCTGGTCGGAGACGATCTTTTCAAGCTCGGCGCACTCTGGTTCGTCAATGGTTTCAAATTCCTTGAAGCATTTGTTGCAGGCAATTATAAACAGATTGTCTATATCGGCCAATACAGACGCCAGTTCATCATTGCTCTTCAACCTATACTTAGTATAGTTTTCCAATTGCTCACCTTCCTTATCTTATTGATTTGCAAAACTTATACTTACCTGCTTTTGTCACATTTTCCCATCTCTGCACTTACAGAAAAAGCAACAACAAACAATTAAGTCAGCCTTGTATTCCATAGCCATTTAAGTATAATACATTTTGACCATATTTTCCAGTCATATTATACATTTTTTTGTAAATTTTTTATGACTATATTTTCCTGGAACGAATCCTGTATTTAAGAAGAAGCGTGCCCCCGTATCCTTTCGTCCCCCGAATCTGCACAGAAGCCGTACCTGTGCCGGTATTGTTCCGGTAAGTGTCCGTCAGGATCTCATATTCGTCCGGGCTCAGCACAACGCCTTTCACAGTGACTGTAAAATCTTCTTTCTCTATGAGAACCGCTTTTCCTGTATAAGAAAATTCCCGGTTCCATGTTGTCTTTGCGCCTTTTATTGTCCGGTCCGTTACCTGGAAAACTGCAGAAGCCGTTCCTTCATAATTCCCCTTGCCGACCGTCTCCACACAAAGAGAGGTTCCCGAAGGAACGATATCGCTTTTCGCCGCCGGATCACCTGCTTTCCTGACAGTTCCGTCCGCAAGAACCGTGTCGGAAACATAAGTATATGTCAATTCTTTTTCATAGTCCTTTCCGGCGGACAGTTTCTTACCGTTCAGATCATACAACACCGCAGAGGTCATATAATTTCCCGGGAGCGCTTTATATACCACATCCGCTGCCGTCATTTTAAGAGCGGACAGCTTCTGCGCAGTGACCGAAAACGGAATCGGACCCAGCACATCACAAAAATTTCCCTTTCCCGTAATCTTCACAAAGGCCTGAGAACCTGCCGACTGATTCCCTGTATAGGAAAGCGTATAATCTCTTCCTGCTTTTAACCGCGTATCTCCATAATACAGTTCAACATCCGGCTTCGCACCGCCTTTGGCATAGGGCTCTGCTAACGGATCGGGGGATATTTTCACCTTTTTCAGGCTGACCGCGTTGATCGTAAATGTCTTTTTCAAAGAGCCTGCGTATCCTCCTGTTCCTTTAATCAGCACCGTCGCTTTTCCTGCCTCCGTGTTATTGGAATAGCTGACCATATAATCCATGTCTTCTTTCAGCTCGGTTCCGTCTTTCATAGATAAATGCATGGAAAACTGTCTGATCGACGTTCCTGTATAGGGGCGGCTTCTAAGGCCTTCTACCTGTGCCTTTTTTATGGCAATCCCGGTAATTTTAAAAGGTATGGTTCTGTTCCCCGCGTACGCTCCCAGACCGGTAATAACCAGGGCTGCCGTTCCCGCCGCTACATTATGATGATAGCTGACTTTATAATCTGTATCTTTTACCAGAATTTTTTTGCCGTCTTTTACAACCGGTTCCGGTGTTTTCGCAGTTCCGTCGTAAGGAACCGGAGCAATCTTTCCGATTTTCAGACTGCTCACCGGAATCTTATCCACAACGGAAAATGCCAGTTCATGATTCCCCTGATAGTTTCCGGTTCCCTCTATCATCATCACATACTCGCCAGGCGCGCTGATATGGTCCGTCGGATTTCCCCGGCTGTCTTTATAAGAAACCGTATAATCTGTTTCTTTTTTTAATGTCCTGCCGCCGTATTTTACCGAAAGTGCTATTTTTGGCGTTTTACCCTCTGCAAAAGCATACGCGTCTGTAAAATCGTATGTAACGTCTTCTTCTGAAATGTCTTTCTTTAAAATACGAAACGCGGTTGTATAAGTTCCCGAATAATTACCCTTTCCTTTTACAGTAATAATGGCGGCGTCAGTTGCCTTTGTATTATTTTTATAAGAAACTGTATAGTCCTTTCCCAAAACAAGTGTCCGACTGCCGTCATATGCACGTACCTTTGGGCTGATCGCTTTGCCTGTGTACACCTGATCCTGACTTCCCGCGATCCAGAACCCTTCCGGAATGCCGCCCTGAGGGATATCCTCCCTGGGGATATCATTCTCAGGATCATCATTCTTTTCCGGAGTCTCTTCTTTTGCCTTTTCCCACTGTGCCGTCAACATCAGGTCTTTTGTCACAGGAAGTTCAAAATCATACAGTTTACCGTCCAGATACCAGCCTTTAAAATGATAGCCGGTTCGCGCCGGTTCTTCCGGTAATGCAACTTTTTCATCTTCCGTCACCTGAACGGTCTTCGGATCGCCTCCGTCGCCGCTGTCAAAAGTGACGGTATAAAGCGCCGGATCTTTTCCGTCTTCTCTTTCCCACTTTGCCGTAAGCGTCAGATCCCGGGTTACGGCAAGGTCAAAATCATATGGTTTACCGTCCAGATACCAGCCTTTAAAGCAGTAGCCCGGACGCACCGGATCTTCCGGAGCTGCTGCCTGGTCATTATCAAATACCTGCAGGGTCGTGGCATCGCTTCCGTTATTTTCATCAAACGTAATCGTATGAAAAGCCGTACCGGCAGGAAATACTTTCACAATACAATCCGCAGATTTCACATTGTTTCCGTCGGAAACTTCCACACGGTACGTATAAATGCCTGCGCCAAGCCCTGTTTCCACTGTATACTGATCCGTGTTCGCGCCGGAGAGCGCAGCCGCCGTACCGTCTTTGGCCACTTTGTACCACTGGTACTGAAGCGGCTCCTGTGAAGACCCGCTCCCTCTTGAAACCTGCGCCGTCAGCACGGGTGCTTCTGTATAGCCGGAAGATACACTTTTAAGATCCGTCAGAATATCCACCGACAAAACAGAAGGCATAAATTCATCCGGCAGAGGTACGGTACTGAGCGCCGCCTCCACATTGGGATTTTCCGCCACGCCCAGGGTAATCATACCGTTGCACACAAGCGCACCATAGATATACCCGTCATTACCCGTATAGCTGTACACGGTGTCCAGCTTTGAATCTCCCGGGACAAACTGATAAATCTTCGTGGTATCGTTAAAAAAAAGTGTACCATTGTAACAGGACAGTCGGCTGTAAGTCCCGCTCCAGTAAGAATTACCTGAACCCCAGACTTTCCACACAGCATCCAGCGTCTGCTGCACTTCTTCCGCATTTCCCTGCCTTTTGATCAACTGTGTTTTCCGGTTGTGTTCCTTCAGATAATACTCTGCACCATCCATATAAAAAACTGCGGAAGCGACATCCTGCCAGTAAGCATTATCATAGGACGTATCCTGACAAGTCTGCGCCGCTGTCCAGTTGGAATGACCGCCCTGTTCGATCTTTATGTCGCTGTTCAGGAAATACGTATGACTTACATAACCTGCTTTGTCCCTGGTGGGATCATCCCAGGTAACATCCACATGATACCATTTACCGTCAATCTGCACATAATTCCAGATATGATTCATGGCCGTGCTGGCACAAAAATCAAAGGGGATCCCCGCCTTTTTCAAAAGCTCCGCATAAGCCAGCGTATATCCCTGGCAGACAGCGGACCGTTCCACCAGCGCATTGTAGGAATTATATCTGCTGTATGTAAAATCATAGGACATATGCTGCGCCAGATAATCATGAAGCGCCATGGCTTTCTGGAGGTCCGTCATGCCTCCCGGGACGGGCAGCGCTTCTTTGTATGCCGCTTCTACCGCAGCCTGATACGCTTTTATGTCTTCTTCTGTATAATTATCGTCGTATATGGGGCGAATCTGTAAGATCGTACCTTCCATATTACGTGAATAACCGCAGGCGCTTACTACATAGAACAAATCCGGATTGAAATTCAGTACGGAAGAATACAAAGACGACAGTTCGCTTCTGTCCACAGCATACGCCTGGATATCAATAGACTCCTGTCTGGCTCTCAGGCCTGTTTCCAGAGCTTCTCTGGCGCCCGACAGATCAGAAGCGCCGAGAATACCGATCTCGGCTCCGCCGTCCTGATAAACCATAAGAGACATTTCTTCCTGCGTAATCTGCCCTTCCAGAATATCTTCAGACGTTATATCCTCTTTTCCTGAAGATTCTTCCTCCATGATTCCGGCATCTTCCGGCAGTTCCGGTTCGGCCGGCAGCTCTTCTCCCTCTTTTAAATTTTCCGGCAGTTTTCCCTCATCCTGCCAGTCATTATCTGCCAATATTTCATCTGCCTGCTCCGCCAGCACAGACAGTCCGGGTATATTTCCTGTCAGAGCAACGATCAGCACCACTGTCAGCATCTTACAAAACCGATTCCTCATCTTTAAAATCATTCCCTTCTCAAAAAAGCAGCCCTGCATATTCCGTTTGCCTGCAACTACTGAAAAAATGCAAAATATGTTAATGTAATCATACCAACTGCCTTTTCATTTGTCAATATTGGACAAAGCGGGAATCTGCCTTTATACCGGCATCACGACAGCCTGCGGTGCCTGTCTCCCGCGATCGTTACCCGTACTCCGGACTCCGTATTATCCAGCGTAATCGTAAGTTTATGCCTTTCCAGTATTTTTTTTGCCAGATACAGTCCCATCCCCATATGTTTGTTTTGGGAGGTGCGGCTTTTATCTTCGCTGTAAAACAGATCAAACGCATGCATGAACTGTTCTTCGGAAAGAGTTTTACCGGTATTTTCGACGGTACAGCTTTCTTTTGTCACCGTGATCCATATCCGGCCGTCCTCTTTGTTGTAGTCGGCCGCGTTGGACAGAATGTTCCATATGGCTTTGGCCAGATATCCCCGGTCTCCTTCCACAAGAAAGTCCTCCTCACAGTGCATTTCAACCCGAATCCGCCGCTCCCGGATCATCGGTTCCAGGCGCTTCAACTGTTCCCTGATCAGATGCTCCAAAGATACGCTCTCTTTTTGCAGCACCAGATCTTTCGTGTCCATTCTGGACACCAGGATCATCTCGCCCACCAGACTGTCCATCTCTTCTGTCTGCCCTACGATCTGTCCGAGATAATACTCCTGCTTTTCTTCCATAATATGTTCCTGCAGATTTTCCGTAAAATTCCGTATAATTCCCAGAGGCGTCTTTAATTCATGGGCCATGGCATTGATAAAATCCTTTCGGGTCTCCTCCAGCGCTTCCTGCCGGTCATAGAGCTGATTGGCCGAATAAATGATCTTTATCATACAGGCAAGCATCAGTACGGCCCCGGCCAGGTAGACGTATTTCATGTAGTCCATAGCTGCCAGCCAGGGGTTTCCTTCCATGCGCACTTCAAGGTAACAGCACTTTTTCATATCTTTCGATTGCCGGATACTGTCCCGCATGATATCTTTTGAGCCAAACAGCCTGATGGGTGATTCTGTGGTTTCACTTCTTTCTTCCCATCCGGAAATATCCACATGCTCCGGAAAATCATTTAAAAACACGCTCTCATTCCACTGCTTCCATTTCTCATATCCGCCGTTCAGAAAAGGAAAATCCGCATCGGCTTCCACATACTGTCCTTCCAGGTTCTCCGGATCTTCTTCTTTCGCGGACCAGCTGAATACCACCTGACTGTCTGTTTCATACCAGTTTATATCTCCGCCATACGGAGGTTTTTCCGTTCTGTAATATACATCATCAGGAGCGACCGAACCGCTGTACACAATATCAGGCATAATCCTGTAGCTGTGATGTCCTCCTAACAGCGGATCTTCATAACCTCTCTTCCACGCGTCATCCCCCGACTCCCAGGTAAGATGCTGAACGAGAATTTCGTACAGTTCCTCTCCGTCATCGGACACACGGATGCAGAGACGATACCGGGGCGGTTCCTCACGTTCATCCGACTGGTTCGCTTCATACTGGTACTTTGCCAGCTCGTCTATATCTTCTGCGGACAACCGTTCATCCAACGCAAAGCTTCTGCAGAAAAAGGACATGGAATCTAATGTTGTAACGGGCTGGCCTCCTACTGTATTTCTTCTTTTGGCCAGCAGGTTTCCTTCTTCGTCATAGGCCGCCGCGGAGAGATCCACAAATGCGCCTTCCTGCCATCCGCTGCCATTGATCACGGACTGATACCAACTGCTTTTTTCTGCCGGACTCCAGTCTTTTGTAAGGCTGCTTTCCTTATCCGCAATAAGATCACCTATATTGCTCCACTCGGTTCTTTTCCTTTGTACGTAATCTTCTGCAAACTTTTCCGCCGTCAGATAAGTGATCAGGCCCATGACGATCAAATACAGCACGACAAAACCGACTACCACCGGTTTAACCAGCTTTTTCCTTTTCTTTTTCATTTCGCCACCTCCATCCGATAACCTGATTTGCGCACAGTCTGTATGGTACAGCCGCAGTTTTCAATCGCCTTTCTTAATTTTTTGATGTGATTGTCTACCACCCGCTCGTTTCCGTCGAACTCATAGCCCCAGAAACGGATGAGAAGCTGTTCCCTGCTGTAAATCCTGCCTGGATTTTCCAGGAAGAAAAGAAGCATCTCGTACTCTTTCGGCGGCAGTTCCACTGTTTTTCCATGATTTTGCACCTGGCGGCTTTTTACATCCACAGTCAGGAAGCCTGCTTTCAGCAGAGGGCTGTATCCATGGGTCCTTCCCATCAGTGCCATGGCTTTCGCGTACAGGACCGGCAGTGAAAAAGGCTTGGTCACATAGTCGTCTGCCCCCAGGGAATAGCCGTTTAACTTATCTTCTTCCAATACCCTTGCCGTAATAAAAATCACAGGTACATCACTGTTCTTACGAATCTCTTTACAAACGGTAAATCCACTTTCTCCCGGCATCATCACATCCAGGAGAACCAGATGGAACGTCTTCCTTGTTAAAATTGCAAGCGCCGTCTCCCCGTCGCCTGCCGTCTCTGTCTCCCAGCCTTTATCGGTAAAATAATCCACCGCCGCTTCCGCCATCAGACAGTCGTCCTCCACAATCAACAGTCTGTAGTTCTTTTTATTTTCCATCTTCTTCCTCCCCTTTTGTCCTGTATTTTGTATCCGTCTTCGATACCTGGATCATCTCGCCCACCAGGCGGTCGATTTTTTCTGTCTGCTCTATAATCTGCCGAAGATATCTGTCACGCGTTTCCTCCCGGGCGCACCCTTGTAAATTTTCCGCTAAATCTTTGATCCTCTTCAGAGGCTCTTTTAATTCATGCGCCATGGTGTGAACCACATTTTTTCTATGCTCATCCATCGCTTCCTGCCGGTTGTAGATCCGGTTTGCGGAATATATGATTTTTATCATACAGGCCAGCGTCAACGCCGCTCCTGCCAGATAAACGTACTTCATATAGTCCAGAGCTGCCAGCCAGGGCCGGCTCTCCATGCGCATTTCCAGATAAAAGCGTCCGTTTTCGTTATCATCCGGCTCAATCGGAATCAGCGCCGCTTTCCTCAGACGAAAAAGAGAAAACGGCGTTTCCAGGGAAGACATTGTATTTTTTACATCTGTCTGTTCTGTAAAATCATGCAGATACTTATTCTCGTTCCATTTTTTCCATCTTTCGCTGCCAAATGCCAGATAAGGAAAATAAAGCGGCGTTTCTACAAATTTTCCGTCCGGACATTCCAGACCTTCATAAGGCTTTGCCTTCCGGTTAAATATGACCCGGCTGTCTGTTTCATACCAGATAACCGCATATTGGCTCGAAAAATGCTCCACCCCGTCTTTTTCCATACGGGGAATGACTTCATAGCTGCATGGCTCCAGCAACAGCGGATCTGTATATTCGTCTTTATGCTCCTGTCCGGTTTCCCAGGTAATCTCCTGAACCGTGATTCCGTACAGATTTTCTCCGTCCTCTGACAGATGTGTACAAATACGGTATTTGGGTGGTCTTTGCCGGTCACCCTGACTGGCAGATTCATCCTGGTATATCTTCTGGTAGTCTGCCAGCTCATACACATCTTTTTTGCTAAAAGCCGTATCCAGCGAATAAACTCCATAAGGCTCAGAGTCCGGGCCAAGAGACACAATCGGTCCTCCGCCGGCTATGTTTCCGCTTTTTGCCAGGAGTTTTCCTTCTTCATCATACGCTGCGGCAGAAAAATAACTGAATTTCCCCACAGAATAGCTGTGGAAATTCACAAAGGACTGATACCAGACACCGGACTGTCTGTTCTCCGCCTGCATATTTTGTACCGAACCGGCTTTCTGCCAGAAATTCTGTTCAAGGTCATCCGCATATTTTGCGGCCATCAGGCAGACAGACAACCCCATGACGGTCAGATACAATGCCGCAAATCCCAGTATGACCGGCTTTTTAAATTTTTGTTTTTTCATTCCATTTCCTCCGATCCTTTTGGCTTTTCCTGTTATGCTTTGATCTTACCACCCTATTATATCTTTTCCGTATCCTTTTTGAAAAAATAAAAGACCGGATAAGCGCTGTCTTTGCGGCTTTGTCCGATCTGTCATATATTATCCGTCAGTTATATTTCTCATCACCCGAAGCAGCTCCCGCACTTCATCTTTGGGATGCAGTTGATACAGTATCCCGTAAGGCAGCGTAAACTCCCAGTCCACCGGGATTGTAGCCAGACACGGGTGGACATCTTTCCAGCATTCCAGCGTCAGCATGGGGCGTCCGGTCTGGACGCAGTGGTTAAACACTTCCATATCATAAAACTGCGGCGTATCCTCAATGTGAATCAGCGGATAAGTTTCCAGCATGTCTCTTGTTTTGTCCACATTGGGCGAATCTCCTCTTTTTACCATCATCAAAGTTTCTCCGGACAAGTCCTCAACAGAAATTTTCTTTCTTTTGGAAAGTTCATGTTCCCACGGAACCGCAACGCACTGGCGGTACACGCCCAGCGGGAAAAAATTACAGCGGTTCAGCCACTGTCTGGAATCGCATGCCGCCACCAGAAAGTCAAATTTATCTCCCAACCGGGCAATTTCAGAAAGAATATTGCTGTGATCATCCTCGAAAGGCACCACATGAATCCGATAATCCGGGAAATGGCTGTTGCACTGATACCACAGATCCATAAACGGCCTGCATGGATTCAGCAGAGACGTCCCCACACGGAACAGCCCGTTTTTTCCTTTTGTCTCCCGTCTTGCTTCCTCCACAGCTTTCTTGGAATACTCAAACAGCATCTTCGCGTGCCGATAGATCACTTTTCCCGCGGGCGTCAGTGTAATACCATGGTTGGTACGGTCAAAAAGCTTCATCTCCAGATGCTTTTCCAGCGCGTTAATCTGCTTCATAACCGCTGTGGATGAAATAAACATCTTCTCTGCCGCTTTATTGAAACTGCCACTGTCCGCCACACAGACAAACGCAGTCAGATGAGAATTGAACATACGCCCTCCCACGCTTTTGCTATAACTTTTAGTTGATACCATGATACGATATTGATTCTTCCCTGTCAATCTGATTGTCGATACAATAAGGAAATAAAATAAAGAAAGGATGTGCATTATGGAAAAAGCAAAGGTATATTTTACCAGGACCATCACACCGGAAAGTCTTGTAAAGATCTACGAGGCTCTGGGAAGAGAACTGAAGGGGAAGGTTGCCGTGAAGATTTCCACCGGCGAACCGGGAGGCCACAACTTTCTTCAACCGTCTCTGATCGCGCCGCTGGTAGATAAGCTTCACGGAACGATCGTAGAATGCAATACGGCATACGAAGGCCGCCGCAATACCAGTGAAGCCCACTGGCAGACATTTAAAGACCACGGTTTTGCCGCAATCGCTCCCTGTGATCTGATGGATGAAGAAGGGGATATGGCACTGACCGTCCGGAACGGCCGTCAGTTAAAAGAAAACTATGTAGGAAGCCATTTAAGCCGCTATGATTCCATGCTGGTACTGTCTCATTTTAAAGGACACGCCATGGGCGGTTTTGGAGGCGCGCTGAAAAATATTGCCATCGGCGTTGCATCCGCACGCGGAAAAGGACACATCCACTGTAACGGAAAGCCGTTTACAAAATTTGAAGATATGTTCACTGCCGACCATGATTCTTTCCTGGAATCCATGGCAGACGCGGACAGTTCCGTCATGGACTATCTCGGCCAGAAGAACATGGCTTATATCAATGTGGCGAACCGCCTGTCCATTGACTGCGACTGCGACGCCCATCCGCACGACCCGGAGATGGCGGATATCGGTATCTTCGCTTCCCTTGACCCGGTAGCCGTAGACCAGGCATGCGTGGACGCGGTCTATAACTCCCCGGACCCGGGCAAAGCCTCCCTGATCGAGCGTATGGAATCCTTAAACGGCATCCACACCGTAGAAGCGGCGGCGGCTCTTATGCTGGGAACCCGCGCGTATGAAATCGAAGAACTGGATTAACTGCGCTATCCAAGCGCCACATCCAGCGCCATCATAACAGTAAAACCGGCAGAGAAAAAGATTGTACCCAGGTTGGAGTGAATCCCTTCGGACATCTCCGGAACCAGTTCTTCCACCACCACGTAGATCATGGCTCCTGCCGCAAAGCTTAACAGATACGGAAGCGCCGGCGTCACAAGACCTGCTGCCAGGACTGTAAGGACTGCTGCCAGCGGTTCTACGGCGCCGGACAGCGCTCCGTAATAACAGGCTTTCCATTTTCCCATACCCTCTGCCCGCAGCGGCATGGATACAATGGCTCCCTCGGGAAAGTTCTGAATCGCGATCCCGACGGACAGGGCAAACGCTCCCGCTAAGGTGATCGTTTGCTTTCCTGTTATCCATCCGGCAAACGCCACCCCTACCGCCATCCCTTCCGGAATATTGTGGAGCGTCACCGCCAGTACCATCATTGTCGTCTTTTTCAGTGCCGTTTTCGGCCCTTCCGGCTTTTCACTGTCCCTGTGAAGATGGGGAATCGCGCAATCCAGCAAAAGCAGGAAGAAAATCCCGACCCAGAATCCCGCTGCCGCAGGCATAAACGACCAGCGTCCCAGCGCCTGCGCCTGCTCTATGGCAGGAAGCAAAAGACTCCATATAGAAGCCGCCGTCATCACGCCCGCCGCGAAACCTGTCAAAATCCGCTCAACGGCAGGATGCAGCCTGTCTCTCATGAATAATACACAGGCCGCCCCCAGCAACGTGCCCCAAAATGGAAGCAAAATACCCTGTATCGCTTCTGTCGGCATAGGATACCTCCGTTCCAGAACTTATTTTATCCCTCTGCCGTTATTCTTCCAACCCCGGGTCTTTTTATACCCGCATGGTTTTTCCTGTCCTGTACTCCACATCCATCAGCATCAGCTTTATAATTTTTCATTATGCCTGCTGGTAGGTATCTTTGAAAATGCCCTTTTTAATAATGTATACGTCTTTCGGATTTTCCTGTCTGGCCGCCAGCCAGTCACCCGGCACTCCTAACATATAGTTATCACTCCAGGGCACAAACACTTTGGTGCGCTTTGTAACTTCCCGCGCATGGATCAGGGAACCGGATTTGGGTATGCAGGATTTGGCATAGTCTTTCAAAGATTTGGATTCCACGCCCACAGCTTTCACGGTTTCATGGATCACAGGGGCATACTCGCCTTTAAATACATACGGCTCATCACTTAAATCATTGTGCGACAGAAAATACGCTTCATCATTCTTATATACTTCCGACTCCACGCCGATCATAAAGTAGCTGTCTTCGGCGACAGTAAACGCAATGTCCCCTTCCATCATACGGACAGACACTTTAGTCCCAACCGGATAGAGATCCGCCGCCTTCACATACCCGATGGGCAGACGCTTCTTCTGGTAGAGCGGGCACGCCGTAAGGTCCGGCGCATCCTCCGTCCCTGCATAGATAAACTCCTGCTCCTTAAAATAGCGGCTCATCCGGTCCATCAGCAGCCGGTGGACCGCACTTCCGATCTGTGATTCATCAAAAGTCCCGTATGTTTCTTCATATTCCATGCGTACCAGGCTTTCTTTCATAAAGCCGCCTGCCTTCTGGGGATGCCCGCCTCCGCCGCACAGATATTCCGCCAGCTCGTTGGCTCTGGTCTCCTTTACACAGCTTCTGACCGAAAGCTTCGCGCCGTCGTCCCGCATACAGTACGCTACGCAGGCGTCCACGGCATCCACCTCGATCAGCATATCGCTGATTACGCCCAGGATATTCGGATCACACTTTTTAGCTTCCACAACGGCAAACCGATACGTCTCCTGATAATCATAGGCAGCCAGGGCTTCCCCGGCTATGGCCAGCTCTTCCAGAGACAAATTGTTATTCCTGAATAAAAAGAGCGCGTTTTGGTTACAGCAAAATTCCAGCGCGTCCCGAAGGTCTTTGTCTTTGGGATGGCGCAGTTCCTGCATCCGGCCGGTATCCATATAAAGTCCGTAGTACAAAGCGGTTGACAGCTTTTCATCCAGGCCGGCAGATCGTTTCTTTTTGTTTTCTTCACTGTAAAAATCCGACTGGCACAGCATATCCCACACAATGGTCGCGCAGGAACCATAATTGTCCCTGACATCCCTCAGATCCGGCAGATCCTCTGTCTTTGCCTTATGATGATCAATGGCCGCTATGGTCTTTCCTGAAAATTCCTGTACATTCCTTTCCTTATACTGGCAGTCCACCAAAAGCAAAAGTTCAGGCTCGCTTTCGAGCATTTCCACATGCTCAATGGGAATGTTAAGATGGTTCACCATCAACACCAGGTTGCTTTTCTGAATGGCGTTCTTCCCGCCATAGATCAGCCGGGCCTTTATACCATGCTCCTGCAAATACAGGTAAATACCGTAACCGCTGGCAATCGCGTCCGCATCCGGATCATTATGGCACTGGATGACAATATCTTTAAATTTTAATAACTGTTCCGCTTTCACTGTTTTTCCTCCTGAAATATATGTCACAACCCCTTTGGATTTTTTATAAATGTAACATATTTTCCATTAAAAAACAACGGCTACCCGATTTCCCGGATCAGGTTTACCATCTCGATAGCCCCCAGCGCGCAGTCATAGCCTTTATTTCCTGCTTTCGTACCTGCACGCTCGATGGCCTGCTCGATGTTCTCCGTGGTGAGAATGCCGAACATAACCGGAAGTCCGCTGTCCAGAGAAACCGCTGCGATTCCCTTGGACACTTCGTTGCAGACATAATCATAATGGCTTGTGCTGCCCCGGATGACCGCCCCCAGGCAAATGACCGCGTCATATTTCCCGCTTTTTGCCATTTTTGACGCAATAAGCGGAATCTCAAAAGCGCCGGGAACCCATGCCACATGAATGTCGTCTTCCGCCACGTCATGACGAAGCAGTCCGTCCATGGCACCGCTTAAAAGCTTTGATGTAATAAATTCATTAAAACGGGATGCGGCAATCCCGATTTTTATTCCTTTTGATACCAGTTTTCCTTCCAGTATTTTCATCCTTTTATGCTCCTTCCTGATTTTCAAAGTTTAAAATATGTCCCATACGCTGCTGTTTGGTCTTAAGGTAAAACAGATCGTGAGCGGTGGCGTCTACCTGGATGGGTACCCGTTCTACGATCTCCATGCCAAATTCCGAAAGCTGATAGACTTTGTCCGGATTGTTGGTTAAAAGACGTATGCTTTTTACCCCCAGGTCTTTGAGAATCTGGGCGCCTGTGTAGTATTCCCTCTGATCTCCTTTAAATCCCAGCGCCAGATTGGCTTCCAGCGTATCCATGCCCTGTTCCTGTAATTCATAGGCCTTCAGCTTATTAATCAGACCGATCCCTCTGCCTTCCTGGCGCATATAGAGCAGAATTCCTCTGCCCTCTTCTTCGATCTGCGTCATGGCGGCGGCGAACTGCTGGCCGCAGTCACAGCGCAGAGATCCGAAGGTATCACCTGTGAGACACTCTGAATGGACACGGCATAAGACGTCCTTTCCGTCCCCGATTTCTCCTTTTACCAGCGCCACATGATGTTCTCCGTTTACCTTGTTCACAAAGCCATACGCCGAAAAATCGCCGTATTTGGTCGGCATCCGGGTGACAGTCACCCGCTCTACCAGCTTTTCGTGACATTTACGATAATTCTGTAAATCCTGGATGGTGATAAATTTTATCTCCCATTTTTTCGCCAGTTCCATCAGTTCAGGGGTACGCATCATGGTCCCGTCTTCTCTCATGATTTCACAGCAAAGGCCGCACGGCTTCAGACCTGCCAGCCTGCACAAATCCACCGTCGCCTCCGTATGCCCGTTTCGCTCCAAAACGCCGTTTTTCTTTGCCAGAAGGGGAAACATATGCCCGGGCCTTCTGAAATCCTCCGGTTTTGCGGTATCTTCCACACACCTTATGGCCGTGACCGAGCGCTCCGCCGCGGAAATCCCGGTGGTGGTATCCACATGGTCGATGGATACGGTGAAAGCCGTCTCGTGATTGTCCGTATTCTGCATAACCATCTGCGGAAGATTTAATCTCTGCACAAATTCCTCAGACATGGGCATGCAGATCAGACCCTTCCCGTGGGTTGCCATAAAATTAATGTTTTCCGTGGTGGCAAACTGCGCCGCGCAGATGAAATCACCCTCATTCTCCCGCTCCGGATTGTCTGTTACCAGGATGATCCGGCCTTTTCTTAAATCTTCCAATGCTTCTTCTACTTTGTTAAACTGATACATAGTCACTCTCCTGTTATCGTTTTACTGTCAAAATCCGTATTTTGCCAGAAAATCTTTTGTAATCACGCTCCCGGACTTCCGGTTTTTTTCTCCCCCGAGCAGCTTCTCCACATATTTTCCGATTATGTCTGTTTCAAGGTTCACAGAGCTTCCCTTCGTACGCTCTTTCAGCACTGTATGTTCCACCGTATGGGGAATTGCCGAAACAGAAAACCAGTCTTCGCCGGTCTGGGCGACGGTCAGGCTGATCCCGTCTACGGCCACCGACCCCTTCTCCACGATATACCGAAGTACGGTTACTTCTGCCTGTATGGTATACCAGACCGCCGTGTCATCCCGGCGGACGTCCGTGATCTTTCCCACGCCGTCCACATGACCCGCCACGATATGGCCTCCGAACCGTCCGTCTGCCGGCATGGCGCGCTCCAGGTTCACGTGCTGCCCGCTCCCAAGTTTCGCAAGCGCCGACCGGTTCAGCGTCTCATGCATCACATCCGCCAGAAAACAGCCGGATAAAAGCTCTGTGACGGTCAGGCACACTCCGTTCACGGCGATACTGTCTCCGATCCTGACATCTGTAAGCACTTTTTTGGCCCGAATCGTAAGTACCGCGGAATACTGTCCTTTCTGAATCCGTTCTACCGTGCCGATTTCTTCAACAATCCCCGTAAACAGGACGCTTCACCTCGCTTTCTATCAGAAAATCTTCTCCCAGACAGGTTATCCTGCTGTCTTTTAAAAATACCGCGTCTTCAGGAAACGGGACTCCTGTTCCTTCCACAGGCGTCCTGGCGGACTGCCCGCCAAAAATCTTAGGCGCTATGTATGCCTGCACTTTCTGCACGATCCCGCTCTTTAACGCGCTCCAATTGAGCGTTCCGCCGCCTTCTAAAAGTATGCTGTCTATCTGTTCCTGCCCCAGCATCCCCATCAGTCCGGGAAGATCCACCTGGCCGCCTTCTTCTCCCGCCACCAGCACGCGGCATCCAAACGCTTCATAGGCTTCATGCTTTTTCCGATCTTTACAGCAGGTTGCCAGGATCGTGGGCGTATGCGCGGCGGTGACCACTACCTGCGCGTCCGTCGGCGTACGAAGGGAAGAGTCACAGATCACGCGGATGGGATCTTTTCCGCCCTCCATGCGGCAGGTCAGAAGCGGATCATCCGCCAGAACAGTCCCGACCCCTGCCATAATAGCTGTATGCCGGTGACGCTGCCGCTGTACATGCGCCCGGGCTTTTTCGCCTGTGATCCACCTGGAAGCGCCGGTATAAGCGGCTATTTTTCCATCCATCGTCATGGCGTACTTCATGGTCACATAGGGCTGTCCGGTTCGGATATAGTGAAAAAACATTTTGTTTAACCTGTCACATTCTTTTTGCAGAATCTGTTCTGTTACTTCCACCCCATGTTCTTTTAAGACCTGTATTCCTTTTCCGCTTACCAAAGGATTGGGGTCGCCAGAACCGACTACCACCCGCCGGATACCCGCCGCCAGGATGGCGTCCACACAGGGGGGCTGTTTTCCATGATGGCAGCAGGGCTCCAAAGTAACATACATCGTCCCGCCTTCCGGCGATTCCGCGCAGGCTTTAAGCGCGTTCCGCTCCGCGTGAAGCTCTCCGTAACACTCGTGCCATCCCTGACCGATGATCCGGCCGTCTTTTACGATAACGGCTCCCACCATGGGATTTGGCGCTGTCCATCCCTCGCCTTTTTCGGCAAGTCTTAAAGCCAGCTCCATATAATCCTGATCATCCATCTACAATTCACCTCCAAAAACAAATAAAAATACCCTGAACAAGCTATCCAGGGCGAATCTATACGGATGCATCCATATGCTGCGAAAAAATAAAAACTCCGGAATGAAATACATCCCAGAGCATTCGTATTGTCCGCAGAATAAAACTTTACATCTGCGTCTTACAATCTTCTTTCATCCAGACTATACTGTCGGCTTCGGAATCTCACCGAATCATACCTTACGGCTCGTGGGCTATACCACCGGTGGGGAATCTCACCCCGCCCTGAAGATCTTATTCAGTTGTGTGCCCCTATTATAACCCTTTATCAGCCGTTATGCAAGGGAGTTTTCGGAGTTTTTTGGCTGTTTTACGAAGTCTTGCCATTTACTTTTTACGCAAAAATCCGGAGAAATTCCACAAACATGTGGAGCATCTCCGGATCTTCTGAATATAAACCGCTTAAAGCTGTATCAGGCAACAAGTGTCAGCCGCCTACTATAATCGACCTCTCCAGCTTCCCTTTAAAATTGCCCTTGCCTTTTATAATAACCGTTTCTGTTTTTTTTCTATATGTAAGGGTATAATCTCTTCCTTCCACCAGCTTTCTTCCGTTAAAATCCAGTTCTGATGTCAGATGGATTTTCCCCTTTTCATCACAAGTACCTGTGACCTGCTCCGGGACGGCCAGGAGCGGATCCGTTAATTTATATGCATCGATTTTAAATGTCTTTTTAACCGTGCCGGAATAATTGTTTATGCCTGTGATCGTAACGGTCGCTTTCCCCGCGTTTATATTTTTGGAATAGTTTACCCGGTAATCTTTATTTTCTTTCAGATTTTCACCAGTCGATTTCAGAATGACTTTCATATCATTTTGTTTCTTCCGCATGCCGTCATAGGTACAGGATTCTATATTTTCCACCTTTACTTTCAGCGGAGTTCCTACGATTTTGAACGTAACTCTTTTCGTCCCTGTGTAACCTTCGCTTTCATTCCCGGTTCCTGTGATTACAGCCGTCGCAGTCCCGATCCTCCGGTTATTTTCATAAGCAACCGTATAGTCCGTTCCCGCATTCAAAAGCTTTCCGCCTATTTTGACAGTCAGGACAGGTGTGACTTCGTCCCCGTTTTTATATATACAATCCTGTTTTGAGATACTTACCTTTGCTTTGGACATCGGCGTACTGTTCTTCCCGTCTATAATGCGCAGGCTCGCCGTCAAAGTTCCGGTAAAATTGCCCTTCCCGCGTATGGTAACCAGATAGCTGCCGGTCTTTGTATAGTCTCCCGGACCGTCATAGGAAACCTGGAAATCTTTATTATTGGACAGCTTTTTCCCGTTGTATTTGACAACCGGAATCTTGCTTTTCTGAATGCGCCCTGTATGAACCGTCACGATCTCTTCCGCCAGAATGCCGCCTGCAGTGCTTATATCTAAAGGCTCTATGGTAAATTGATAAGTCTTTTTAAATTTGCTGTAATTGCCTTTTCCTTTAACAGTCACTGCAGGAAGCTTATTGCCTGACGCGGAGGGAACATTTTTATTATTTTTATAGCTTATGATGTGGGTGTCAAAAGTCAG
>DKVI01000032.1:0-24809 GCA_002491115.1 Lachnospiraceae bacterium UBA7182
CTTTTGACACCTACATCATATTATCAACTTTCTCATACCAAAAAAGCCTTCCGAAGCAGAAGGCTCATTTGCATTAAAATTGTCACTTCGGACACGGCTTTGCCATTGCCATACAGGATTTCACGCCGTTATCGAACAGTCTCTTCCTTTATAAATACCGCGGTCGCCGGAGAAACAGTCAGTTTTCCCTCTTCCAGCTTCAGACCGCCTCCGTTTTGATATAATACCGCCCCTAAGGAACCTTCATAAGAAAATCCTGACGCCTTTTGGGAAGGATTGATAAGAACCAGCACACTGTTTTTGCCGTCCGTACGTCGGTAGGCAAGCGGGTAGGCGTGGTCCTCACAAAAAACAAATTCTATCTTCGCCTCACTCTGTAATACCGGCGTACACTGGCGAATCCGGATCAGCTCTTTTACCGTATGATAGACAGAGGCTTTATCTTCCAGCGCTTTTTTAACCGTCGGGCGGTCGGCGTCGGGATCAATGGGAATGTACAGTTCTTCCGCTTTCGCCTGGGAAAACCCCGCGTTCAGGCTGTCATCCCACTGCATGGGCGAACGGGAACCGGTCCTTGGATAACCGCCCTCCACAGAAACGACCGAATCCAGATACCGCATCCCCAGTTCATCCCCGTAATAAATAAAGGGGGCGCCCGGAAGGGAAAGCAGAAAGGCAAATACAATCTTAATCTCCTCATCATCCAGATACCTGGACAAACGGACCATATCATGATTCCCGGACGGAACGCAGATCATGCCCTTACCGTTGGTGGGCTCATAGCACATCTTATAATAGTCAATGAAGGCTTTGGCGTCCCCTGTACCTTTGCGGGAAAAATACGGATCATCCTCATGATAAAGCGCCGTATAATGGCTGGGACCAAAGTGCAGCATAAAATCCATATGAAAGCCGGACCGTAAGCTTCTGTCCGGCTGCCCCCACTCGGAGATCATGGCCGCCTCGGGAAATTCCTCGTCCAGAAACTTTCTGAAATCCTGCCACAAGGCGATGGTTCCCTCCTGATCCGGGTCATTTTTCACCAGAGACCCTGCCATATCCACCCGGAAGCCGTCGCATCCCATCTGAAGCCAGAATCTCATAACGTCTTTGATCGCTTCCCGGGTCGCCAGAGCATCCTCCGAATCCACCGGCTGCTGCCAGTCCGGCTCGTCGATCTCATAAAATCCATAATTCAGACAGGGCTGATGGGAATAAAAGTTAGTCCCCACGCTGCCGTTCCGGTCACTTAAACCCCGAAGACTGCCTGAAACATGCCCGACTCCCGTCAGGTCTTTCCAGGTATTGTTCGTCCATACATAACGGCCGGAATAAGGATTCTTCTCCGGTTTTAAGGATTCTTTGAACCAGGGATGCTCCCAGGAAGTATGCCCCGGCACCAGATCCAGCATGATATGCATTCCCCTTTTATGTACTTCGTCAAAAAGACGCTTTAAATCTGCATTGGTCCCATAGCGGGGCGCGACTCTTTTATAGTCGGAAACGTCATATCCTGCATCCAGAAACGGAGACGCAAAACAGGGATTCAGCCAGACGGCGTTGCACCCAAGCTCCCTGATATAATCCAGATGCTCAATGATACCCTGAATATCCCCGATGCCGTCCGCATTGGAATCCGCAAAGGACTGGGGGTAGATCTCATAAAATACCGCGTTTTTTAACCACTCTGTCATTGCTCTTACTCCTCTGTTTTTCTATACAGCACAAACGCCTCATAGGGCTGTAGTCTCATGGTTTCCTGATCATAAGTATTTTCCCGGTTGGCAATCAGGCAGGAAGCGCCGGCAAATACAGCGGGTATGGTAACTTCCGTCTCCTGATCCGTAAAGCTGCACACAACCAGCAACTCTTCCTGATCCAGCGTCCTTGTATAGACATACAGTTCTTCACTGTCTTCCAGTAAAAGTTGATAGGTTCCGTACACGACGACCGGATATTTCTTTCTTAATTGAATCAGCTTCTTATAATAATGAAATACAGACGTTTCGTCCGCAGTCTCGGCCTTTGCATTGATCTCTTTATAGTTGGGATTTACGGCGATCCAGGGATCCCCTGTGGTAAATCCCGCATGAGGCGCATCTTCCCACTGCATGGGCGTCCTTGCATTGTCTCTGCTTTTCGCGATGATGCACGGCCAGAACTGTTCATGGGAAAGCCGTCCGTCTGTACACCATTCTTTGTAGGCATTTACGCTTTCAATATCCCTGAAATCTTCCGGGCTTTTAAACGGATAATTGGTCATCCCCAGTTCTTCTCCCTGATAGATATACGGCGTACCCTGCAGCATATGCAGGCAGGTAGCCAGCATCTTGGCGGAGACATCCCTGTACGCAGGTCTGTCGTCCCCGAAGCGGGAGACCGCCCTGGGCTGGTCGTGGTTGTCCCAGAACAGACTGTTCCATGCCTTCCCATACAGCTCTGTCTGCCAGCGGGAAAGGATCTTTTTCAAAAGCGTAAGGGGGATCTTTTCATCGGTCCATTTTCCATATTTTCCCCCCGCGTCCACCAGTTCAAACTGGAATACCATATTCAGCTCATGGGTATCCTCCCCGGCATACTGCTTTGCCAGCTCGGGCGTCACGCAGGGCGTCTCGCCTACGGTCATAATATCGTACCTGGACAGCACTTTTTCGTTCATCTCTCTCAGATAGTCGTGGATATGGGGACCGTTGACACAATAAGGATCTCCGTTTCCGTACAGGCCGTTTAATGCGCCGTCGGGCATTTCCTTTGTCTTGGAAATCATGCTGATGACATCCATGCGGAATCCGTCGATGCCCTTTTCACACCACCAGGTCATCATGGCAAATACCGCGTCCCGCACAGCGGGATTGTCCCAGTTCAGGTCCGGCTGTTTTCTGGAGAAAAGATGCAGATAATACATGGAAGTCTCCTCATCATACTCCCAGGCGGAGCCGCCGAAGCTGGAACCCCAGTTATTGGGCGGAAGGCCGCCGCCTTTTCCTTCTCTCCATATATAATAATCCCGATAGGGGTTGTCAGTGGATTTTCTGCTTTCCACAAACCATTTGTGTTCGTCGGACGTATGATTTACCACCAGGTCCATGACGATTTTGATTCCCCGCTCATGGGCGGCGTTCAATAAAGCGTCAAAATCTTCCATCGTTCCAAATTCGTCCATGATCGCCTGGTAATCGCTGATATCATACCCGTTGTCGTCGTTGGGGGATTTGTACACCGGGGACAGCCAGATCACGTCGATCCCCAGATATTTCAGATAGTCCAGCCTGTCTGTAATGCCCGGCAGGTCTCCGATCCCGTCCCCGTTGCCGTCCATAAAGCTGCGCGGGTAGATCTGGTAGACCACCGCCTCTTTCCACCATGTTTTTTTCATAATCTCAGAACTCCTCTGTCCTTATTTTTTCCCAGATTTTAGCACAATTCAGAACCACTGTAAAGCGGTTTTATTTCCCCGCCAAAGCAGAAAACCCTGCGGCTGTCATGGGACAAGCCGCAGGGTAAAAGAGCCGCCGCCTGCACGGGTGGACCGGCCGTAAGCGATATGGAACGTAAGGAGCGAATCCTCCCCTGAAGCCTGCGAAAAGAAACGGTTCGCCGGCCAGTTCTTCAAACGAATCCCGGGTTCAATCTGCATAAAAAGTTCTTCTCCCGCCTGAAAGCGAATCTGCACATCCAGATCTGTATATTCATATATGTCATCCGGGTTATCCCCATAAGGGATGCTTAAAAACGGAACGGAAGAGGCCGGATTTTCTCTGTCCAGAATCTGTACCAGCCGATTCTCTTCGTCATGCGCTATGGCAACCCGTTTTTCCAGCTCGCTCTTTCGCATCGTATCCGTAAATTCACGGGGAACCAGCCGTCCCCCGTCATACGGCTCCAATACGATCAGACGTTCCTGATGGATATTCAAAGCGCTCCCTCCCAGCAGAACCAGAGCCACTTCTTCTTCTCCGTCCTGGTCATAATCCGCCGCCGCGGCCTGACAGCATGGATCTCCAGAAGCCCAGTCCAGATCCAGCGGTGTAAAAACAGCCGCCTGATCAGGATTCGGACGGTAAGCGACGGTTACGCCCCGGTCGTCATACTGCCTGCTGCTGCATCCGAAGACGCCCACCTTGCCGTCTTCTGTCCGGGCAAGTAAAGACAGACGCGCCCCTTCCTTCTCATCCTCTGCTTCCCCCTGTGCCAGGGCCTGCTCATATAAACTTTCCGGAAGCGCGCCGTACCACTGCATAAACGCCCGGTCAGACATTTCTTTTTCCGTTTCTTCTCTAAGGAACTCCAGATGATACAAAAGTTTTTGTATTTCATCGGCGGAACCGCCGCAGGCTTTTATATCGTCTACGCCGCACCAGTCCTGCACGGATTCTATATTCTGGCAGATGGCCGTTTCCGTAACCTCCGGCGATTCTTCTTCAAGCGGATCTGCAGGTATATAATGCCAGTATACTTCCCCCAGATTATCCGTCAGCGCCAGCATGAGCGCAGATACCGCCTGCATATCCTGACAGACCCGTTCTTCTTCCTCCCGGTTCAGCTTAAGCCGTTCTCCGTCTTCTTCCAACAGAAAATGAAATTCATAGGGCTCATGGGATGTCTGAAGCTCCGTCTTAAAGGAATACTCCGCCAGCGCGGACTCCGGCATCGCCGATACGATGGCTCCGATCAGCCGCCCATCTGCGGAAATGTCCCCTACATACGGATTTTTCGCCTCATACAGTTCCCGGGCCGCATCCGGATATACCGCGTCCTCATATACATACTGTTCCGGCCGCTCTGGCGGCACAGCTTCCTGTGTCACATTTTTCTTCCCTGTTCCGTTGGTTCCAAGGACCGCCAGAACCGCCAGTACGGCCACGGCCGCCAGTATGCCTGCCCAAAGGGCCGGTTTTTTAAAACGCAGCGTGTGCTGAATCCTGCCTTTTATATCCTGTTCCCCGAAAGCCGGAGGGATCTGGCTACCGGGGCGTCTGCCTGACGCAAAGGCAAGAAGGGCCATGCTGTATTCCTTCTTTCGTCCTTCTCCTGACTGCTCCAGCACTTTCTCGTCGCAGCTTAACTCCATATCTTTACACATACAGCGCCACGCAGCCCATACCAGCGGATGAAACCAGTATACCGCCAGCAGCCAGTAAGCCAGAAGCTTCACCAGATGATCTTTTCTTCTGACATGATACTGTTCATGAAGCAAAATCAGTTCTCTGGCTCCGCCCTCCAGGCCGCAGGGAAGATAGATCTTTGGATGCATGACGCCCATTACAAACGGCGTAAGAAGACCGTCGCATACATAGACAGGCGCGCTTCCTTTCTGCTGTCCCCCGGGTTCTTCCAACACTGCCATGCGGACTTTCTCTTTCAGCCGTCTTGTGCCGTTCAGAAAATATACCAGAAAGATAAGCATCCCCAGAATCCATATATATTTTCCCGCCGAAAGGAAGATCTGCACCGGTTCCCTATGATGAAACGCCAATGTCCCGGGAAGCTGTTCATTGACCGGGCGGCTGCTCCCTTCCATCCCTGTGTGAACCTTCGGATGCTCCGTCTGGCCGAACAATTCCGGAATATACTCCATGGCTCCGGTCTGTTCATAGGGAACGCTTTCTTCAAAACGCTCCAGATTAAAAAGGCTGAACTCCGTACCCACGGACACCGGGCAAATCAGCCGGAAAGCCACCACCGCCCAGAGGGCATAGAGATATTTCCGGGGTGCTTTTTTGCCTAATAATCGCAGGACAAACACCGCCGCGATGCAGTAACCGGCTGTGATGCTCATATTTAAGATTTTGATAAACAAACTGTCCAGATAAAATTCCATCGTCCGCTCCTTCTATTCACGATACTGGTCAATCAGACGTTTCAGCTCTTCCGCTTCCTGATCCGACAGCTTCCTGCCGCCTAAAAATGCCACCAGAAAGCCCGGCAGCGATCCCCCGAAGGTACGCTCCACAAAGTCATCCGACTCCTGCGCCTGCACTTCTTCCCTTGTCACCAGAGGTTCTACCACCGCCTTTTCATTTTTTAAGATACCCTTTTCACAAAGCCTTTTAATCTCTGTATAGGTCGTGGATTTCTTCCAGCCAAGCTGCTCCCGACACAGCCGTACCAGCTCCCCCGACCCCACCGGCGCGTGATCCCATACAATACTCATAAAACGATAATCACTGTTACATAAATGCATCTTTAACCTCCTATTAAAGTTCCACTCCAGCCGCTCTCAATGCCCCTTGTCTGTAACGGTTTTTGACCGCTTCGCGTCCCAAAACCGTTACGGGCATTGTTCGGGCTTCCGCTGATTTATAGTTCCGCTCCAGCCGCTGGTTTGGTCTGTGTTTGTAGACCTTTTCTTTGAGTCTACAACAACCGACCCAAAATTGCAAGCCCTTTTTATAAATTTTATTGTCCCCCTGCCCCTGGCTTGTTATAATTGATCCAGGAGGATTTTCTATGGACACATCTTTATTTCACGGCAACCTGGTCGCTTCCAGCAGGATTTTGTATACGCCGTCCGCCTTTGCCAGGAGCAGCCTGATTCATCTGCAGGAAACCGGCTCCCTGAAAGCCAGAAAGCCCCACACCAGCCGGCGGGAAAACCTTGCTTCTTATCTGTTCTTCCTGGTGCTTTCCGGTTCCGGGACGCTGGAATACGAGAAAAAAACCATTCCTTTGCAGTCGGGAGACTGTGTCTTTTTAGACTGTAAAAAAACCTACTCGCACCGAACTTCCGACGATCTGTGGGAGCTTGCCTGGGTACACTTTTATGGCCCGAATATGGGCAGTATCTACGAAAAATACAAGGAGCGGGGCGGACGGACCTGTTTTCACCCAAAAGATAATAAAAACTACCGCCTGCTTTTGCAGGATCTGTATCGGATCGCCTCCGCGGAAGACCATGTGCGGGATATGAAGATTTTTGAAAAGCTCACTTCCCTTCTTACACTTTTAATGGAAGAAAGCTGGCACCCGGAAAACAGCCAGAACAACGCGCCCAAAAGGCAGAACCTGCAGCATATCAAAGAATATCTTGACCGGCATTACACGGAAAAGATCAGTCTTGACAGCCTGGCGGAGCGTTTTTTTATTAATAAATTCTATCTGGCCCGCATTTTTAAAGAACAGTTTGGCACTTCCATCAACAATTACCTGCTCAAAATCCGTATCACCCATGCCAAGCAGCTTCTCAGGTTCACAGACCAGACCATAGAAGCCATCGGCAGTGAATGCGGAATCAAAGACGCCAACTATTTCTCCCGTATGTTTAAAAAAGTAGAAGGTATCTCTCCGGGAGAATTTCGCAGAATGTGGTAACGAAAGAAAGGATACAGATCATGAAACTCCCCGGCTACTATTCCTCCGGCCAGTTTGCCCGTATGGCAGGCGTATCGGTCCGGACGATCCGGTTCTATGATAAACAGAATATATTAAAACCTTCCTATGTAAAAGCTTCCGGCGCGCGCTTCTATACAGACTCGGACTTCGGACGCCTGCAGCAAATCCTGCTTTTAAAATACCTGGGATTCTCTCTGGAGGATATACGGGAAATGACCATCGCCGGCGCGGACTATCGTCTTCTTAAGAACTCCCTGAACCTTCAGAAAAAACTGGTACAGGACCGGATTGAGCAGATGCAGCTCGTAGAAAGCGCCATCGAGGATACGGTAAACGCCATCGAGCAGGAACACCAGATCGACTGGAGCCATATGCTGGATTTGATTCACTTAACCGGCGCGGAAAAGAGCCTTAAAATCCACTACCAGAACGCCACCAACATCTCCGCCCGCATCCGGCTTCACCGGGATTACTCCACCAACCGCCAGGGATGGTTTCCCTGGGTCTATGAACGCTGCCGGATAGAAAAAGGAGAAAAGATCCTGGAACTGGGCTGCGGCAACGGAGCTTTGTGGACCGAAAACCTCTCCCGCCTGCCGGCGCAGATAAACGTCGTATTATCCGATATATCCGAAGGTATGTTAAGAGATGCCAGGCGAAGTATCGGGGCGGACGACGGCCGCTTTTCCTATCAGGCCTTTGACTGCGCGCGCATCCCGTTTCCCGATGAAAGCTTCGACCTGGTGATCGCCAACCATGTCCTTTTTTACTGTAAAGAGATCGGCCAGGTGCTGAGGGAAGTCCGGCGGGTGCTGCGGCCGGGTGGCAGATTTCTATGCAGTGCCTACGGCAGCAGCCATATGAAGGAAATCAGCCAGCTGGTCCGGCAGTTCGACAGCCGTATCGTATTGTCGGCGGAAAAACTGTATGAGCAGTTCGGCCTGGAAAACGGACAGAAAATACTGGAAACCTGTTTTTCCTCCGTTTCCTGTGTCCGGTATAAAGACTCCATCGAGCTTGATCAGGCAGAACCGCTGATTGAATATATCCTCTCCTGCCACGGCAATCAGAACCAGATTCTGCTGGAACGGTACAAAGATTTCCGGCTTTTTACAGAAGAAAAAACCTCTCATGGCTTTCATATTTCAAAAGACGCAGGTGTCTTTATAAATTTTTTGTAAAAATTGAAAAAAATGCTTGAAGGTGACCTTACGTTATCTTTTATAATGGACACACTACAGATAACGAAGAAGAAAGCGAGGAACTATATGAGTCAAAATACAATCATTGTTACCGGCGGCGCCGGTTTCATCGGAAGTAATTTTATCTTCCATATGCTGGACAAGTATCCGGACTACCGGATCGTCTGTCTGGACTGCCTGACTTACGCAGGCAACTTATCCACACTGGCTCCGGTGATGGACCGCCCGAATTTTCGTTTTGTAAAGGAAAGCATCACGGACCGTGACGCCGTCTACCGCCTTTTTGAGGAGGAGCATCCGGACATGGTGGTCAACTTTGCCGCGGAAAGCCATGTGGACCGCTCCATCGAAAATCCCCAGATCTTTCTGGATACCAATATCATCGGTACGTCCGTACTGATGGACGCCTGCCGGAAATACGGCATCAAACGCTATCATCAGGTATCCACCGACGAAGTATACGGGGATCTCCCTCTGGACCGGCCGGATCTTTTCTTTACCGAGGAAACACCCATCCATACCTCCAGCCCTTATTCCTCCAGCAAAGCCGGCGCGGATCTTTTAGTACTGGCTTATCACAGAACCTACGGGCTGCCGGTGACCATCAGTCGGTGTTCCAACAACTACGGCCCCTATCACTTCCCTGAGAAACTGATCCCCCTGATGATCGCCAACGCATTGAATGACAAGCCCCTGCCGGTGTACGGAAAAGGCGAAAATGTGCGCGACTGGCTGTATGTGGAAGACCACTGCAAAGCCATTGATTTAGTCATCCACAAAGGACGGGAAGGCGAAGTCTACAATATCGGCGGACATAACGAGATGAAAAATATAGATATCGTCAAAATCATCTGCAAAGCTCTGGGAAAACCGGAGAGCCTGATCACCTATGTCACCGACCGGAAAGGCCACGACATGCGCTATGCCATCGATCCCACCAAGATTCACAACGAACTTGGCTGGCTTCCCGAAACCAGATTCGCCGACGGCATAAAGAAGACCATCCAGTGGTATCTGGACAACAAAGAATGGTGGGAAACCATCATTTCCGGAGAATATCAGAATTATTACGAGAAAATGTACGGCAATCGATAACAGAATTTTGAACAGCGAAAGCCCGTATGCGCGGATTGCTTTCAGGACGCGTAGCAACCGGAAAACAATCCAGTACCCGCGCAGGAGGGCTGCAGCGGAACTTTGAACAGCGAAGGCCCGTATGCGCGGATTGCTTTCTGGGCGCGTAGCGACCGGAAAACAATCCAGTACCCGCGCAGGAGGGCTGTAGCGGAACTCTATATGGAGGTATAGCTATGAAAGTATTCGTAACAGGAGTCGGCGGACAGCTTGGACATGATGTGATGAACGAGCTTCATAAAAGGCAGTATGAAGGCGTCGGTTCGGACCTGGCCGCAGCTTACAGCGGCGTACAGGACGGGACTGCCGTCACAACGATGCCCTATGTGTCCATGGATATCACGGACAAAGCCAGTGTGGACGCTGTCCTTGCAAAAGAACAGCCGGATGTGGTCGTCCACTGTGCCGCGTGGACCGCTGTGGACATGGCAGAAGACGACGATAAGGTGGAAAAAGTCCGCCTGGTGAACGCTGTGGGCACGGAAAATATTGCCCTGGTCTGCAAAAAGCTGGGCTGTAAGATGGTCTACCTCTCCACCGACTATATCTTTGACGGTCTGGGAGATACGCCCTGGGAGCCGGACTGCAAAGATTATAAGCCTTTAAATGTCTACGGTCAGACCAAACTGGAAGGCGAACTGGCGGTGTCAGAGAATCTCGAAAAATATTTTATCGTCCGCATTGCCTGGGTATTCGGCGTAAACGGCAAAAACTTTATCAAGACCATGCTGAACCTGGGAAAAACCCATGACCGCATTACCGTGGTCAATGACCAGATCGGCACCCCTACCTACACCTTTGACCTGGCGCGCCTTCTGGTAGATATGATTGAAACAGAAAAATACGGCTATTACCATGCCACCAACGAAGGCGGCTACATTAGCTGGTATGACTTTACTGTGGAAATCTTCCGCCAGGCCGCGGCCATGGGACATACAGAATATGACGCCGACCATGTGTCTGTCGTTCCGGTCACAACCGCAGAATACGGCGTCTCCAAGGCAACGCGCCCGTTTAATTCCCGTCTGGATAAAAGTAAACTGGCAGAAAACGGCTTTACGCCCCTGCCCACCTGGCAGGACGCCTTAAAGCGGTATCTGGAAATCATCCTGTAAAGAACGAAACCGGCGCGCCGGCCGCAACATCGGCACAATTTCAGAAAAAGGAGCCACGGCCTATGGCTGCAGCTCCTTTTTCCGTCTTATTCGATATCTCGGTACGCTTTCCAGTCCTGAATGATCTGTTCCATCAATCCGGGTCTGTAAAGCGTCTGCCAGATAAAGTTGGCGATGACCTTCGCCCCGTCTCTTAAGGTCTGTCTGGCGCGATCGCCGTACATCAGTCTCTCAAATTCCACCGTATGGATATCCACAAAGGTATCCGTACCTTTGATGCCCAGATGAAAGGTGGGAACGACCAGGTCTACATTGCCGGCATCGGAAGAACCGCCCGGATAGACGGCCTCGTGTGCTTCCATATGAAGATCTTCAAAGATCTCCATCAATGTGTGAACCGCTGTCTCCCCATAATGCAGCTCCGCAAAGGTATCAAACCGCTGCTCCACAGTATATTCTGTCCGGGTCGCGTAGGTGACGCCTTTGAGGAGGCGCAGCGCTTCCTCACGCAGTGTCTCCAGGTCTTTTACAGAGGCCGCGCGGGGATAATAGTTCAGCACCACCCGGTCGGGAATAATCCCCGGCGTGACGCCGCCTTCCTCTATAATCCCATGCATCTGCATAAAGGGTTTGTAGTGGACTCTCTGCAGATCAATGCCATGCATAAAGAGCTGCGCCGCATTCAGGGCGCTGTGGCCTTCCCAGGGAGTAGCGGAGGCATGTGTGCCTTTACCCGTAATGGTAATATAGAGGTCATTGCAGGCCAGAATCCTCCACTGCGGGACATTCTCAGAACCGATATGTCCCATAATGGCATATTGATAGCCGTCAAAACCTCCTCTTTGGGAGAGAATCACTTTGCCGCCGATGGTCTCTTCCCCTGGCGTTCCGATCAGATCGATCTCGCAGGGCAGATCCGCAAAACATTCGCTGACTGCCAGCGCCGCCAGGACGCTGACGCCGCAGCTTAAAGAATGGCCGCAGGCATGTCCGATCTCCGGCAGTGCGTCATACTCGCACATGACAGCAATCCGGGGTTTGTCAGAGGGTTTACAGGCCCGAAAGGCATAGGAAAGGCCGCAATAATCCATCTCCACCGTATATCCCCTCTTCTCCAGAAAACGGGCAATATATGCGCTGGATTCCTTTTCCTCTCCACCGACCTCCGGATGCGCCGTCAGCCACTCGCTGAGCGGAAACACTTCCGGTTCCAGCCGTTCCACTGTCTGATTTAAAGCTTTGTTCGTTTTCTCCATGATCATTCTTTTCCTTTTTGCGCCTTCCTGTCACAGTCTTCCTTAAGCATCTTCTTCACCGAAGCCATCAGTATAAAGATAATAATCACTAACGGCAGGCCTGTCAGTACAGAGATCGTCTTGACGGCTTCCAGCCCCCCGATCAGCATAAGGCCGATGGACAAAAGACAAAAAAGAACTGCCCAGAGTATTCGATTCCATCTGACAGGATCTTCTTTTTCATCCAACTGTTTTGTCGTTGTCCCGGCCAGCACATACGCGCAGGAATCAATCGTAGTCGCCAGATAGACAAAACAGACAACACATAAAAATATCATCATGAATTTTGCCATGGGCAAAGTCTTTAAGATCGCCACAATCGCCGCACTCTGCCCCTGCTGCGCCAGGATAGAAGCCAGATCCACCCGTCCGGAACTTTGCAGGTACAGAGAATATCCGCCAAAGATCATAAAACTGGTACAGCATCCCAGCGTTCCCCAGACCAGCTGCCCCCACATAACTTCCCGAACCGTGCGCCCTCTGGATATCTTCCCTACAAACATTCCCATCATGGGCATAAAGGCCAGCCACCAGCCCCAGTAAAATACTGTCCACTCTTTTGTAAATGCACCTTCTCCGAAAGGATCGGTCCATGTACTCATCCGCACAAAGTCAGACAGATACAGCCCCAGGGAATTGACTTCCATCTTGAATATATCAATCGTAGGTCCTACGAACAGCACAAACAGCATAAAGACAAAAGCCAGCACCACATTCATATTGCTCAGATTCTGAATTCCTTTATCCAGTCCCAGATACACGCTCGTCCCAAAGATCATCACCCAGATGATCAGCACGACGATAGACACTGCAAAGTCCATGGACTCAGGAATATTGAATACTTCCCGGATAATCGTTGATAGAACCGGCGCGCCGATACCCAGAGAAGTGGAGATAGAGCCGACGATTCCAAAGACAACGAGAATATCGATTATATGGCCAATCCATCCGTCCGCATGGCCTCCGATTACACTTTTGCAGGCCGTACTTAAACGCATGCTTTTTTCTTTCCTGACAAACATAATATACGCAATGGCGACAATCGCAGGATTGTAGATCGCCCATGCACTGAATCCCCAGTGAAACTGCCCGTACATATGCGCATATTCATAAGCTTCTTTACTAAAAGGCTCCAGATCGAAAGGCGGACCGCTCACATAGTAAATCGGCTCTAAAAATCCCAGTATAACAATACTTGTGCCTACCCCTGCGGTAAACAGCATGGCAATCCACGAAAGATTGCCATACTGTGGTTTTTCATCTGCCTCGCCCAGGCGTATGTTTCCGTATCTGCTGGTACTCAGCCAGAGCAGGAAACCAAAAGAAGCAAGACAGGTGAGGAGGAATATCCATCCGAGTTGTCCCGTACACAGGTCAAACAACCAGGAAACTATTTTGTTTACCTGATCGGGAATCAGATAGATCGGAAGCAACAGCATAAGGAGCACCGCTACCGCAGGAATAAATATCTTTTTTTCAATATTTCGGAACATTCATTATGCACCTTCTTCGTATTTTACGATCAGCGCATCGGCAACTCCAACCCCTTCTCCTTCCGGGTATACAAACAGAGGATTAATATCCAGTTCCTTTAAAGTATCTTTATTTGCACTTGCATAGTTGCCGATGGCAACGATCGTCTCGCAGAGCGCTTTTATATCGCATTTCGCAGAGCCACGATAACCATTTAACAGTTTGAAAGACTTCAGGGACTTTAGCATTTCCAGTGCTTCCGCTTCTGAAAGCGGTGCCGGATATAATGCCACATCCTTAAATACTTCCACAAACACGCCGCCCATACCTACCATAATCATAGGTCCGAACTGCGGATCATTGTTGACGCCGATGATCATCTCAACTCCGGATTTCAGCATGGGAACCATCAGGATTCCGTTAATCTTCGCTTCCGGTTTTTTCTCAGTGACGTTCTTCATGATCTCTTCATAGGCAGCTTTCGCCGCTTCTGCGCCCCGGATATTCAGTTTCACACCGCCCACATCACTTTTGTGAAGAATATCCGCAGACTCGATCTTCATGGCAAGCGCCTCATCTGTGGATGAAGCAAAGGAAACGGCCTCCTCAACAGAAGTGGCAATCACTTCCCTGGACACTGCCACGCCAAATTTTCCAAGTTCAACTTTGCTGTCATGCTCGGACAACGGAATCGTCTTATCAGATTTTCCTTTGCCGGGCGCCAGCGCAAGAGTCTTTTCTTCCGGGCGATAAGAAATAAAGTCCGCCAGATGACGAAGCATCTTAAACGCGTAAACCGGAGGCGGCAGAATCGGCACACCGATATGGAACAGCTTATCCTGGTATTCCAGATTTCTGGTGTTCTCTGCAAAAGGAATCATGGCGATCGGCTTGCAGGCATCTCCCTTTTCTTCTACTACTTTTTCAATTCCTTTATACATATAATGGATTGCCGGATCGGCAATATCCAGAAGCAGCGTATAGCCGATCAGTACCATTCCGATATTCGGATCATCCATGACCGTGCGAAGGGCGCCCGCATATAAATCCGCATCATAGGAAAGGCTTGCCGTCATATCCAGCGGATTATTCGGCGACGCATAGTCCGGAAGCTGCGCTTTTAAGCTTGCCAGTGTTTCTTTTGTAAAGTCCGGATACTCCACGCCGTTTAAACTTCCCACATCCGCACAAATACCGGTCTCGCCGCCGGATAAGTTCATGGACGCGAAGGTTGCTTTGTCCGGTATCTTTTTCAAAGTCGAAAGCATCAGGGACATGGCCATCAGTTCTTCCAGGTCGTCCACACGGATCGCTCCGAATTTCTTCAATACCGCATCAAAGGAGGCATCCGAACCGGACAGGCTTCCGGTATGAGAAGCGGCAATCGCCCCGCCTTTGGCACTGCGTCCCGCCTTTAAAATCACAACCGGCTTTTTCCTCCCGGCCGCTTTCTTTAAAACCGACGCAAATTTATTTGCATCCTTGACTCCCTCGATATAGACGCTGACCACTTTCGTGTTCTCATCGTCCACAAGGAACTCCATATAATCCTCTACCTGGACAATCTTACCGTTGCCTGCAGAGATGCTGTAGGAGAATCTCATACCCGGGCAGTCCATTAATGACAGACACAGCTGTCCGCTCTGGGATACTACACCCACGCTGCCTTTGCGGTCTCTTTTTTCGGAAATAAACGCAAATGCCTGTACATTGTCAATATAATTCACAAATCCGGCACAGTTCGGGCCCATGATGGCAATATCCAGTTCTTTTGCCGCGGCAATCAGCTCCGCCTCATTCTGCCGTCCTTCATCCGTACCGACTTCGCCGTAGCCGCTGGCAAATACAACCGCTCCGCCGCAGCCTTTCTTCGCGCCTTCCCGAAGAAGCGGAATTACGGTCTTCTGCGAGGTGCAGATCACCATTAAGTCAACCGTATCCGGTACGTCCGTCACGCTTTTATAACACGGTACGTCAAATACAGTTTCTCTTTTTGGATGAATAAAATACACTCGGCTTCTGTCTTCCACATAAGAAAGGATGTTTCGGCAGACATCTCCGCCGAAACCTTCCTTCTCACTTGCACCAATAACAGCAACCGACTGCGGTTTTAACAGTTTTGTTAAGTTCATATTCTGTTTTCTCCCTGATCTGTTATGGTATTTATACTATTTTCCTTCCACGCCTCTGCGGTAGCAGGCAACATTCTTCTCATTGAATTTGCCCTTGCCTTTCTTCTCGAAGAAAGAGACAATGGCGGTTTCCATATATTCAATGGAGAAAAGATCGCTGTTGGCAGCCAGAGCCCCCAGCATTACAAGGTTGGCGCCTTTGGGATTAGCCACTTCCGCCGCGATATCCGTAGCCGGAACTTTTACGACCTTGATGTCGTCACGGTAGGTACGATCTTCCGGTACGATGGAGGAATTCACAAGAAGCAGTCCGCCCGGTTTTAATCTTTCTTCAAACTTGTCAATTGCCGGCGTATTCATCGTAAATAAGATATCCGGCTGTTTGGATATCGGGCTGGCGATCAGTCCGTCGCTGATCTTTACGGTACAGTTGGCGGTACCTCCGCGCATCTCGGAACCGTAGGACGGGTAAAATAATACATTTTTATCCTGTTCCATACCGGCATTAATCAGCAGCATACCGGCTGTCAGTACACCCTGGCCGCCGAATCCGGCACAAATAATCTCTTTTTTTGCCATGATCTACGCCTCCTCCTTCTTATCCTTAAATTCACCCAGAGGGAAGAACGGGATCATTTCATTTTTAATACGCTCCACACTCTTTACCGGTGTCATGTTCAGGTTTGTAGGACAGGGAGACAGAAGCTCTACCAGACAGAAGCCTTCGCCCCGCATATGTTTTTCAAACGCTTTTTTAATATACTTCTTACTCTGAACCATTCCTTTGGCGTCTGCCAGGGAACCTCTTGCCAGATAAGCAATATCCAGTCCGGAAAACGCCTGATCCACTCTGAAAGGCATACCTGCTTTTTTGGGGTCCTTTCCTTTTGGCGTGGAAGTGGTGATCTGCCCCGGAAGAGAAGTCGGCGCACACTGCCCGCCCGTCATGCCGTACAGGCTGTTATTAATAACAATCGCCACCACATTATCATTGCGGATCGCTGTATGCATGGTCTCCGCCATACCGATCGAATACGCGGCGCCATCTCCGATATATGCCATAACCGGATTTTCCGGGCGTACTTTCTTGACACCGACTGCCGTCGCGATCGGTCTCCCGTGCGCTGCCATAATCGTGTCAAATCTCCAGGAATCAATATTCAAAGAGCCGCAGGCCACATCCACAATCGCCAGAAGCTTCTCGCTTAATTCCATTTCTTCCATGACTTCGGCAATCAGACGGACTGCAAGGCCATGTCCGCAGCCGGGGCAAAAACCGCTCTGTGTAAACGTCACTGTTTCAGGAGCTACTAACCTCATACTATTTTCCCTCCTTTTTCAGCATTTCTTTTGCTTTCGCAATGATTCCGTCCGATTCAGGAATCTCAAAGATAGAACCATAGTGATCCACCGGATATTTGCTTTCTATGGCAAGCTTCACGTCATCTACCATCTGCCCTAAAATATTCATCTCCACAGTCAAGAACGCTTTTGCAGCTTTTGCTTCCTCGAATGCCTTCACCGGGAACGGCCATAAGGTAATCGGACGGATCAGGCCGAGCTTTAATCCTTCAGCTCTGGCAATCTCCACCGTCTCACGGCAGACACGGGAACTGATACCGTACGCAACCAAAACCAGCTCTGCGTCTTCAACCTGTACGGTCTCATAACGCTGCTCCTGCTCCATCTGTCTGTATTTCTCAGACAGATATCCTTCATAGTCCGGATGGGTGTAATAAACGTTCTGGATCTTTCTCTGCTCGGTGCCTTTCTTGCAGCCTTTGATGGTCCAGTCAAATTTGTTGATATCGTGCTCTTTAAACTCCGGAATCTCCACGGCCTCAATCATCTGTCCGATGGCCGCATCAGAAGCGATCAATACCGGATGACGATATTTTTCCGCCAGATCAAACGCTTCTGCCATCATATCCGCATTCTCCTGTACGGACGCAGGCGCCAGCACCAGCGTATGATAATCGCCGTGCCCTCCGCCTCTGGTCAGCTGCCAGTAGTCACCCTGGCCCTGTGCGATATCGCCCAGGCCGGTACCGATCCGCATAACATCTACAATAACGGCCGGAAGGTCTGCAGCTACCAGATAGGAGATCCCCTCCTGCTTTAAGGAAAAGCCGGGGCCTGAGGATGTAGTCAGCGCCCTCGCGCCGGCCGCCGCTGCTCCTAATACCATATTAATACCGGCAAGCTCTGATTCTGCCTGAATAAATTCTCCGCCCACTTCTTCCATCCGCCAGGACAAATATTCCAGGATCTCCGTCTGCGGCGTAATCGGATATCCGCTGTAAAAGCGACAGCCCGCAGCCAGTGCGGCCTCGGCCAGCGCTTCATTGCCTTTTAACAATACTTTAGCCATAGCTGACCTCCTTATCTTATTTCAAACACATAATCCGGGCACACCCGATAACAGGTCCCGCATACCGTACATTTGTCCGCATCTACAATAATGGTATTATATCCCTTCGCATTGACATGATCAGAGACGCTGATTGCTTCTTTGGGACATGCATTAATGCAGTAGCCGCATCCTTTACATCGTACGGGATTTGTATATACTTTTTCAGTTTTTTCTTTTCCCATCACAGGATTACCTCTCTTATTTATAGTTCCGCTTCGTCCCCCAACAGCTTTTGCCCAGAGCAGCCTGCTTTCGCATTCTGCTCTGCCTGTTGGGGACTTCGCTGTTTTTATAGTTCCGCTGTTTATGCTTGCGCTTTTCTGCCCAGACGATACACAGTCATAGCCAATATAGCGCCTACAATACCTGAAACTGCCAGGAAGATAAAGATATAATTGTACCCGGCTGCTCCGTGCGCATCCAGCCAGCTTCCGAACAGCACGGAATAAATAGAATCCGGAAGATATCCGATGATGGACGCAATACCGATTACCGTACCGGTCATGGCTCTGGGAATACCCGACTCGCTGACGGTTGAGAAAATTACACCGTACATCATCATGGAGAACGCGCCCGGAAGCAGCGTATACAAACTTGCCATCACAGGGCTGATGCCCGGCGGCAGGATCAATACGATACCGAACAGTGCCGCAAGGATAATAAATGCTGTTGACAGCCACTTACAGGTGGACTTAAATACTTTATCTGCCAGCAGGCCTCCAACCGGAGAAAGCAGCAGAAGGAGATAGTTACGAACAATAGAAACCAGCCCGGAATCTTCCGGAGATACCCCTCTTACTTCTGTCAGATATGGGTTAAAATAGGAAGTATTGCTGTAAAAGCCATAACCGCACAGGATGGTAAGCGACACAACCCAGACAACCGGATTCTTCAGCAGTTTAAATACGTCGCTCATCTCAAATTTCGGTTCGTTGTCGTCAGCCGCGCCGCTGCTCTGTTTTTCCGGCATAAGGAAAAACAGAAGGACTGCCGATACCAGTGCTACAGAGCCGCCGGAAACTACCGCCCGGAAAAATCCTCCGACCATGTCTCCACCCGCTGTCTTATAGACATTCAGCGCCAGTGTGTTGGTCAATGCGGCTGTAATGCCGTTACAGGCATAATACAGGCCATACATAAAACCCTGTTCTTCCTCTGTACCGATAATACGAACCGCCTTCATCAAAGACGACCAGAAGACGAAAGCCGTAGTAAAGGAAAGGCCAAGCCATATGAACATACCAACGGTAAAATTCATCGTGAAAGCATAAATCCAGGCCAACAGTGTAGTAGCAGCCAGAGAAATGACCAGCGCTTTTTTCGGTGATACTTTATCGGCGATAATACCACCGGGTATGTACAGGATCATATTGCCGATCGTATACATGGTCATCAATAGTCCTGACTGTGTGTTGGTGATCCCCATGGCCGCGACCTGTGCATCATAAAAGATGTATTTTACATAAGGAAGAAAGTAGATCGAACCTCCGGCAAGACCAAGTGCTGCAATTGTAAGATATTTTCTAAGTTTTGAATCCATATTTATTCCCTTCTGCTGTATGTTTCAACAGCCCCTCCGTGTACCAGTTACATTACATATCCGGTGTATCCGATTTATCCGGCGTGAACAGACGTCTTGCCACATCGCGGGTAAATTCGCCTGCCTTTTTGGACTCTTCAAACACAAGCCTTGTCTGCTTGCGGATCAGATCTACGGTATCTTTTACGATCGCTGCCGCCGCATCTTCATCATTCATATTTTCAATCTTCACAATACGGAAGATGACCGCCTCGTAGATACGGATGCCGCCCATATTTGAGATAAAGTCTACCGCTACATCCACACCTTTTTTACGAAGGATTGCATCTGCTTCCGGCGTTGTCGGGATGTTTGCTGCCTCGACCAGAAGAGAAGCTTTGATCTTGTCTGCGTTATTTACATTGATCACGTCTTCCAGGGCTGCCGGGATCAGGATATCGCACTCCTGGCTGAGCCATTCGCTGTTGGGAAGAACTTCATATCCGTCCTCAAATGCCTCTTTATTCATAACGCCTTTGGGAAGTCTGGTTTCCACCAGTTTTTTCACGTTCAGGCCGTCTTTGCAGTATAACAGTCCGTTTACATCCGCGATACCGACGACTTTGTAACCCATCTTATCCAGAGCGGTCACACAGCTTGCGCCTACACAGCCAAATCCCTGGATCACTACGGATGCGCCTTTCTTTCCGCCTTTCATCTTCCACGCTTCGTCTGTTGCGGCCGCTACACCGTATCCTGTGATCATGTCATACATCTTAAATCCGTCATAGGTCAGCTCTTTTTCTGCTCTGTCATGGTTTACGATACCCTGATGGATGTCCGGATCTTCCTTCATGGCTTTGGTCTGCGGAATACCGATTCCGATATCGTCCAGGATATTCAGCACGTCTGAGTAGTCAACACCAAGGTCTCCGCCGATGGATACGCCTGCATTGATATAGGGAGCCGTAGCAACCAGGAATCTGCGAAGCACATCCAGTGCGTCCGGTGCATTATAGTCATAAGCGATACCCGCTTTACATCCGCCGGTGGTCTGAGATTCACATGCTTTATACTTATATCCCATCGTGGTAGCCAGACGAATCACTTCTTCTTTTGTTACGGTCGGGTGCATTCTGGTGCCGCCTCCGCAGTAGTGACCTACAAAGTTGTAAGCACACATCCATCCTTTTGCATCTGTCTCTGTGTCGTTCCACTCAATTACTACATAAGGTTTGTTAGCCATTACTCAAAATCCTCCTAATATGTTCTTTATTACGGAACTTCGTTCTAAATAAATGTTATTTTTTAAACCCGGCATATGCCGAGTTTTAACGGGCCCGGTGTTCTTTATTATAGAACTCTGTTCTTGTTTTTTGTGTATCCTTATCATAACACCGTTCGTCAGTTTTTTCAATGACAATCTTCTCTTTTTAATTTTTTTGGCAAAATGCACAATTTTCAGATGCCTTTTTTATAACCTTTTCTGAATTTCCAGTTTATAGCGATTCAAAATCTCCGCAAATACCCGGATCTTCTCCTCGCTCATCCGAAGAGACGGCGCGCTGATACTCAGTCCTCCCTCCGGCTTTCCTTCATGGTTGCATAACGCAACCCCCACACATTTGATGCCGAACATCAATTCCATATCATCCAGTCCATATTGCCGCTCAGCGGTTAACTTCAATTCCTTTTCCAGCTCCCCACGGTCTGTAATCGTATTTTCTGTAAATGCCTCTAACGGTTCTTTTAACAGTTCGTCCCGTTCTGCCCTGCTCATACCGGCGAGAATCGCTTTGCCCACACTGGTGCAGTGCATCCTGGCACGCTCCCCCGTGACGATACTGCCCGAAAGCTTCTGAGCTTCCGGATAAACAGCCTCTAAATATACGACCTCCTCCCCTCTGGGTATGGACAGATATACAACCTCTCCCGCTTCATCCGCAATCCGGCGCATAAACGGCACCGCGATCCGGCTGATATCCAGATTCTCACGCAGAGCCCGACTCAATGTGAACACAGCCGTCCCCAGACGGAACTTACCGGAATCCGGATCCTGTTCCAGATAGTCCATGGCTTTAAAGGTGGAAAGGATATTATGAACGTTGCTCTTATACAACCCCATCTTTTCACTGATCTCCGTCACCCCAAGCGGCTGCTTTTCCACAAAGCATTCCAGCACCTGCAGCGCTTTTTGCAGACTCTTAATTTTGATTTCTGTTCCTTCACTTTTCATGAATCATCCCCCCTGTTTGAAAATAACCGCAAATGCAACATGCAGTTATTTTTTATAAAATACATTTTCTGACAGTTTAGCATAATTAGGAGGATATTGACAATACTAAAATCAAAACAAATTTTGTATTTGTACACAATGCTTGTCTGTGCCATTATATGCAACAATTACTTGGGCTGCTGCAGTTCATGAAAACTGCCTCTGGAAAGAATCCTTGTCTTATGATAAACTATTTCCAGTGATCATTTCATATTATCATTAGGAGGAATTGTCATGAAGCACCCAGAAAATAAGAGTTCCGGCCATGTACAGAGTTTTATCTTCAATACGGCCATGCTGCTTGAACTTCTTGTGGCTCTGATTATAATCTTCGCTCTCATCATCATGTTTGCCCATGTACCAATCGATCTGAAAATTCTGGTGGAAAACAGGGAATTTAACCAGTTTCTAAAAAAGATGTTCGACCTGATTATCGGCATCGAGCTTTTAAAAATGCTGTGCCGACATGATCTGGATTCCATCGTTGAAGTTCTCCTGTTCTCCGTGGCCCGGGAAATAATCATTGAACACATGCCCATTTATTTTGAGCTGGTGGGAATCATTTCCATTGCCATTCTGTTCCTCATAAGAAAATATCTGTTTATCTCCGCATTGAACAAAACAGGCTAAAATTGAGCAGGACATTTCCGTCCGGCTCAATTTTAGCATGGGCTTTAGCCTGTTAAGGATTCCTGTCCCCTCGGCAAAATCTGTTCAAAACATATTAATTCCTGTTTTCGTCTTTTAAAATTTCTGTTTTTAACGCCTCCACTTCATTCAGAGAATAATTTGGCACTAATGTTATAATTTCTTCCGCTGAGTAATTCTTTTTTATCATTAGGCTCACGACCTGTCCAGAGGTATTTTTTACTGCCGGAAGGTTAGTCGGAAGTACCTGTACGATCTTCGGTAATTCCAGACCGTATACTTTAAATATCTTGCCTTTGAAATGCTCCGCAAGCACTTTACTGGTGATGTCTTTATTTTGGTATGCTATTTCTATGTCACCCATGTGATTTCCTCTCGTATAGTCAGTATGTTCTTTTCCTGTTGCTTTTATTAATTGGGTCTGTGCTAAAAAAGCAATGCCACTCCTGCATATTACTATAAAGCCATAAAAAAGTTGAAAAAGTGTAAAGACAATTCCGAGTATAATCGCAATCCAATGTAACATATATTCTCCTCCTTACGTTATCGAAATATTAAACTCGCCATCTATTTCTTCCCAAAGAGCCAGGTCATTTTAATGTGTAACATTCTCGAAACCGCCTAATCCACATAATAAGGAAAGTTTTCCAACCTTGATATAATTTCCTTCATTTCACTGACTGAAACTAACGTTTCGCTCACGGCAATATCCTGTAACTTATGTCTGCCATTCTCCATTTCATAAACCAATTCACTTGCTAATACCCTGACATTTACACCATCACATACCGCAAAAACAAAGCAGTTATGATCGGACAATGAAGCCGGAGTTATGTCAAAACAATCCTCATTGTCACTATCCATATCCTCCGGAAAGGTAATGCCATAGATTTCTGCAAAAGCCTGTTGTGGAGGCAGGGTATATAACCGTTTGTCTGTTGTAAGGTTCCTTAACTTCTGTTTCAAGTATTCAATTTCACATCGAAGAGTGGCTGTTACAATTTCTTTTGGATAGATGTCACCATTTACACAAAAAAGCAGAACCCCATTACAAAACGTGTCATCCGTATTCCATTCATTGATAACCCCACTCAGGATAGCAAATTTATAAGGATCTCCTATTATCATTATCTGCCCGTTTTCCTTTCTGCCAACTTTACAAAATGCTTTTTACTCATCAATTTATCATGTAGAAAAATGGGGAAGCGCATCCTGTGCCGGTTCCTGCAGATAACTCTTTACACAATCAAATATTTTCTTTGTTTCCGGCAGCATGAGCTTCTCCGACCTGCTCTGTAACAGATGCCAGCTGCGGAGATATTCTAAGACGGTTACTTGCAGCAAATTTCTGACTTCCTGATCTTCACTTACAGCCATATCCTCTAAAAAAGTAAACACCTTTTCCATCTTAATGTTATCCTGGCGCTCATCCACCAGCAGATGTCCAATATAGTCACAGAAACAACGGTCAAAACAGATCGTCTGACCTACGTTCTCCTGGCCTTTGAACGTATCCTTGATCCATGCTATTTCTTCTGCATAATTTTTGCTTATTTCTGGAAATTCCTTTAATAAATTATTCACTATCCCAGAATAAGAATACATACTAACTGCCCCTCCACCTTCCGCTAAAAATGCCATACAAAATCCCCAATCACATCTTTATCCCATAAGACGCCATATATTCTTTTAACCTCTCCATATCTTCCAGGCAGGAATCCACCTTTGCCAGCGTTTTGAAATCCCTGTCATACAGCACAATCCAGCCCAGGCTTCTGGAAACAGAGGACACATCCCTTACCGAAAATTCTGTGGCACGTCCGAACCGGGAAACCACACGCATCTGCTCCCCGTCTACTTCCACCCCGCTTACCTTTCCCATTCGTATATAAACAATACCTATCCCCATCACAGCCAGTTCAAGGATAATAATTGCTGTCCGTTCTGCCATAGTCAGAGCAGAGAAGTCGAGTACCAGGAAAAGAGCCACTCCGATCATCAGGAGAAACCACCCAATCCCCGTAAATCCAATCCGGGTAGAGCGTTTCAGGCGGAGGGTGAATTGCTGCTGAAGAACAGAAGACTTCACCGGTTCCGGCTCTGGGTTGGCTTTATCCGGGGAATGCCATTCGGCAGGCACATTCACTATGGGAATCTCCCTTTGGAGCAGCCAGAGGAACATTAAATCTGCGTGTTCCATACTCCCTGCAAACTTAGCCAATACCTGATAATTCTTATCATAGAGTACATTACAGCCATTCCCCGGCCCCA
>DKVI01000032.1:25117-35223 GCA_002491115.1 Lachnospiraceae bacterium UBA7182
ACGGTCTTTCCGGAGCCGTCTCCGCCACCGGAGGCTGCTGCCCTCCACGATGAGCCGGGTTCCCGGTGCAAAGCGGCTGTGTACGGCAAAGTACGCTGGCGGGTTGACATTGGGAAGTTTTTCCGGAAGCAGGTTGTAGGAATACCCATTCCCTCCTGCGTATGCAATATGCCAGGGGCCTCTTTTCCAGTCTGCATAAGCCAGCAAACTTCTTCTGGTAAGGAAAAAGCCAGTCATCCCCAGACCTGCACACAAAAGCAGCAGTTCCCATATCTCCCCCCACAGTCTGCCCCAATCCGCCGCCGTAAATGGAGCCGGAGAAACAAAAACAGACAAAAGAGCCAGCAGCGCTACCCAGAGGACACTGGCCGATACGGTACAGATTCCCACGGTAACACAGGCGGCAGTTTTAGAACGCCGCCCATGAAACAGACGGTAAAACCACCCGATCACCAACCCCACAAAAAGTTGGAGCATGGTACTGAAACTGCTCATCCGGAACAGAGAGCATAACAGCATTACCAGAATACAGACAATCATCCCGATGACACCCCCTAAAATGCCACACAGGATGCTTCCCTGTATTTCAGAGCTGGCTTCATTGTGTGATGTATTGTAATAGTTTGACATATACCCCCCTGGTTGTCCTGCTGGTACACGATGGAAATGCCTGCATGATCCCGTCCCTGCTGTATCCATGAAATTGCCTCCACAGTTGTTCTATTACCTGCCTTAATCAAAAAACAGCTTTTTCAGCAGCTCACCGGAATAGATTGCAAGTACTTCACTTTTATGCCAGATAATACGGGTAACTGCCTCCGGACAGTCCGGTGTATCATTATTTGCTACAAAGAAATGACAGCAGTATTTCCGATCAATATACCGATGACAATAATAATTACCAAAAGGATATTCAGCCACTTCAAAGCCTTCTTTCTGCAAGCGTTCCAAAAGTCCGGATATTGTCAGAGGCGAATCGTATTTGTGGTAAAAATTGGACTTTTCCCGAACAAACTTCAGAATATGTTTTGTCTCTCCTTTTATCCTTCCCACTCCCAGCATTATGAGCAAAAGTCCGATCACAAGCAGGGCCACCGCTAATAAAAGAGTATTCCTTCTAAGGCAAAAGCAGATAGCCGGGAGCAGGAAAAGCAGCGCTGCTCCAAACAGAGGCATCCCTGTCTGAAAAAATGGTCTTTGCCTGTACATCTCATTTTTTACATCCATTCTGCTGTTTCCATTCCTTTCACCTGCCTGCAAGGAGCTGATATGCCTCTTGTGGGAAACCATCATCAATAGAAATTCGTGGCTTTATCTTCAATTCAAAATTCGCATAGTCATTATCAATATTTTCTTTTTCAAAGACAATCAAGTTTGGCCTTTTTACTTCCTTTTTCTTTTTGAACTTATCAAAAATTCCCATGATTCAATCTCCTTGTGAGTGATAGCTCTTTTTCATTTATTTTCTACGTCCCTTTCACATCAAAATCCAGGCCGATGTCTGCCAGCAGTTCCGGCTGACATTTATACTGTCCCTTTGGCATCAGCCGGGCCCAAAAGGCGCTCTCTACCATGCAGTTTCCTGCCGGTATAAGAGCGCCATTTTCGACGGTATAAAATTGAGCATGACAAAACTGTGGGACCACATAGTCATAGTACTGCCTTGCTTGCTTAAGAATGGCAAAGATCATCATAATTGTCAAGATCTCTTTCTGGTAATTGCAAAAAATACTAACGCAATTGTAGCAGAAATTGGCCTTTCACGCAAGCGGATCCAAAGCTTGTCATGTTTCTGTTCCTGTCTCTCTTGCCAAAATTCACTCCAAATACCACAAAAAATTGATTCCCATAGAACAAATAATTCTCAGAAATTATATCCACAGTAAATTTTGAAGATTCTTGTGGACTTTAAGAAAAAATCGCGCTATAATGTAGAAAATATTATTCTGTATTTTTACAAAAGCATTCTCGCGTTATTGCAGAAAATCTCTTGCCATCCAACCGACAAAACGTATATAATAAAGGAGAAACAGATGAAAAAGAAAAAACACAGAAATTCCCAAAAACAGCCCTTAAACCGTAACCGCAGGGATCGCCTGTTCCGGCTCGCATTCCAGAACCGTAAAGATCTGCTGGAACTGTACAATGCAGTCAACAAAACTTCCTATCACGATCCTGACCAGCTGGAAATTACGACACTGGCGGATGCCGTATTTTTAGGTATAAAAAATGATTTATCCTTTATCATCGGGGCATCCATGAACCTGTACGAACACCAGAGTACCAGATGTGGGAACATGCCGCTGCGCGGCCTGATCTACTTTTCCACTCTATACCAGAATTATGTCAGGCAGTACGGTTATAATCTGTATGGCAGCAGCACCATACAGCTGCCATTTCCAAACTATCTGATATTTTATAATGGGGAGGCCAGCGAACCGGACGAATCTGAAATACTCCTGTCAGAGGCATTTCAAAAACCGGACAGGAACGTCCCGCCTGCTGTGGAATGCCGGGTAAAAATGCTCAACATCAACCGCGGACACAACAGCGAACTGATGAAAGGATGCCGGCGGCTATGGGAATATGCCGAATTTATCGGACATATACAGGACGGCATAAGCAACGGCCTGACCGTCAGAGATGCGGTGAATGAAGCTATGGATACCTGCCAGAAACTGGGAATTATGTCAGACCTGCTTGGAAGATGCAGAACGGAGGTACTTAATATGTTGCTTGCAGAATATAACGAAAAAGAAACACTGGAATATCTTCGGAGAGAACAAAGAAAGCTTGGACGTGAGGAGGGACGCGAAGAAGGACGCGAAGAAGGACGCGAAGAAGGCAAACAGCTTGGAAAATCCGCCCTCATCCTTGAGCTTTTGGAGGATATCGGGCGTATTCCTGACAGCCTGCGCAGCCATATACAGGAAGAACAGGACAAAAAGCGTCTGAAAGAATGGTGCCGCCTCGCGGCTCATGCAAGATCGGTGGAAGAATTTCAGGAAAAGTATCAGGATATTTAAGATATGCTGACAGTTTACAATCCAATATAAAACAAACATTTGTTTTTATTTTTTCTTTATCAAATTTCATCCGATAGTAATAAATATGTCTATTATTAATTTTTACCTATGCTCTGGGATATGCATGACTACATGATCTGTGTCAAATTTTGTGTCAGGACACAAATGAAAAAAATGAACATAAAAAGCGGATACCCAATGTTCTAAAGTATCCGCTTTGTTTACATCCTATATTTAATTAAAGTTCTAAGTTATTGATGTCCTCTTTGGTCAATCCAGTATATTTCACAATTTTTTCTACAGGTTCACCATCTGCTATCATGTTCCTGGCAATTTCAATACTTCTTTCATCTCTTGCTTTTTTCATACCACTGTTATAATCAATCTGTGCCATCTCACGCATATTGTATAACCGGAGTACTTCCTTATCGTTCGCTAAAAATTTCATCTTTTCGTTAGCTTTATAGATAGCCGCATCCATATTCGTCAACTCCTTTAACAAATCGTCCGAAATATTCTGATCGAAAAAAGTAAGACACCTGTGCAACGGATCATTTTCTATATTTTTTTCTGGCAAGGCATTGAACTTCTTAACATCAATAAAATGTATTTCCAAAGCATCCGTCAAAAGGCAATCCCTATGGGTATCTTCCCACAAATGGAATACTGTATGGAAATCATCCGCATTTACAGCCTCAAAATTCACTATGTTGATTGCTACTACATTTGCTAACAGGCTATAGTCCTCTCCTTTATCCAACCCATTAGCAAACTCCCGGCTCCAATAGAAAAGACTTCTCCTGTCCATATTCCCATAATCCCGCAACTGTACTTCAATATTGATTCTTGTGCCGTCTTCGGCCACCGCACGAATATCAAGTATGCTGGTCTTGTCTCCAATCACCTCCGCTGTAAACGTCCTGTGTTCCACAATCTCGATATTGACCAGCCTCCTGCTTTTTGTTTTTGCCAAAATAGCATTGAGTAACGATAATAACTGTTCTTCATCGCCTTTTTCTCCAAAAGTCTTACCAAATATAAAATCATTTAGTGGTTTTAATCTCTGTATAGCTGCATCACCTGTCTTTCATTGCCTGTCATTTTTAGTATATCATGTTTTTATGGATATTACCACTAGAATTTTTATACACCTTTTTACACATCACCACCTGTCATACATAACTGTTTATTTCTGTTCGATTCTATCTGCATTTATAAATCAAGTACAGCTATACATACGACAGTCAGAACCAAACTTTCCTCCTGACAAATAACATTTTGTTAAATATAAATAAACCGATACACACTGTATCAAACACATAAAAAAGGAGATTTTAAATATGTATCAAAACTTTCCAACCCTGTATACCTTAAAAGAATGCTGTTCAATCTTAAAAGTCGGGCGGAACAAAATGCTCGAACTGATCTGGGATGAAGAGATAGATGCTTTTAAAATTGGCGGACATTGGCGGATATCTGAGGATGCAGTAAAAGAGTATATTTTTCATCATATTTAACAAAGCTGTCCATTTACTCTCCAAACGGCACACATCGAATGCACCTGTAAAAACGGAGCAGGCCTGTATCATAGTAACAGTCCTGCTCTATTCTCTGTGATGGTATAAAAAGTTGAGTCTTATACTTTTAATACCTGTTTATTCTGTTATCGTGAATGTTTTAGTTATGATCCCTTTGAAATTGCCTTTTCCTTTTATGATGATCGTTGGGGCTTTGTTATCATCTGCAGTCGCAGCTTTTCTGTTATTTTTGTAGGAAACAGTGTAATCTCTGCCTTCCACAAGCGTTTTATTTCCAAAAGCCAACTGCGGTTTTGGAGTAGCCCTGCCGGATGTCAGTTTTTCCGTAACAGCCTCTTCCAGACCCTTGATCATATGGTCAGAATCTTCTTTCAGATCATAAGCGGTAATCTTAAAGGACTTTTTAACAGTACCTGCATATTCATTCACACCCTGTATGGTGAGAATTGCCTTTCCTGCGTTTTTATTATTGGAATAGAGTATTTCATAATCTGTTCCCTCCGTCAGAGAATCTCCATTTACGGCTACTTTCATCCGTGAAGTATCCTGCTCCTGTTCTTCGCCATTGTAGACCATACTCTTTTGCAGCGTAAATCCCGTAATAGATGGCTTCTTTAAAGATTTGCCTTTAATCTGGAAGGTCACCCTTTTTGTCCCGATATAATCTCCGGTACCCTGTATAAGCGCAGTAGCCGTTCCAACTGCCGTGTTGTTCTCATACTCTACGTCATAATCTTCGCCTTCCAACAGTGTTCCAACGCCTTTGAACGTCACTTTCAGTTCATCACTGTCCAGTTCAATGGGGCCGCCGGTGTACTGCTGCGCGGGTATTTTTTTCACAGTGGCTTTGCTGATCAGTTTGTAGTCGTCCGGATTGACAATGGAAAGCCGGATCGTTTTTTCTCCTGTGAAATTGCCCCCGTTTTTCGCGGTTACAAGAACCTCATAGTCTCCTTCCTCCTGATACGCATCTGCGCCATTCGGGTAAGAAACCGTGAAATCTTTTCTGTTTACAAGTTTTTTCCCGTTCCAGGACAGAGTCGGAATCTTCTTCTGCACTTTCCCGTTATATGCGACAGCAATGTTGTCAGCCGTAACATCTTCCAGATCTATGGGCGTAATATTAAAGTACACAGGATAACTGCCGGGATAATGCTTTTTACCGGTTATATTTCTTCCTTCTATTGATATGCTCGTGCATCTTGCCGGATATTTCGGTGTTTCCTGTGATCTCCTGCTTGAGCGGGACAACAAAGTCTTTCTGGACGTAACAGACATCACCCCAGACCAGCGGGCCCTGCTTCAAAAACTGATCAATGAATTTAGAAAGGCCAATGAATAAAATTCTGTTGGTCTTTACCTGTCCCCATTAAGCCACTGCCAACCATCACATCTTTCACCCATGTCTTTATATATTCTTTATTTTCCAAAATTCACCTTTGATAGTAATGATTTCCTCAGATACATCCGCCTCATCTATATTTTAGTACAAATGTTTACTAAAGTAAATAGTAAATATTGTACCATGTTAAAATATATATAGCCAAGGAGTCGCACATTCATGCTATATATAAGACGCATTCGCGATTTAAGGGAAGATCATGATATGACACAACAACAAATCGCCGATTACTTAGGAACCTCCCAGACTATGTATGCACGTTATGAGCGAGGAGCTAATGAAATGCCAATCCGACATTTAATTGCGCTTTGTAAACTTTATCATGTTTCATCTGATTATATCTTAGGGCTGTCAAACAGAAAAAATTTACGCTGAAATTCTTTTAAATAACCCGCGGGAAATAGCATTTTTACTCCTGCGGATATATTTTGCAACGAATCAGGTTCCGACTACCGGTCTTTTTCCCCCACAGAAAAGTCAGTTCCGGTCTTTCCAGCTCTCTATGATTTCTTCTTTCATCCTCTCAATATCCTTCTTACTGACATGCCATTTTTTCCCTGTCCTGTAATTCACAGCATTCCATGCAATATGTATATGCAAATTGTCAGTATCTTCATGGACTGCAAATACACACTGATGTCCATCAAAAAATTTTTTTGCCACCCTCTGCCCAAACATATATACATCATAGAGTTCATCCTCTTCTTCCCAAAACGAAATCATCATATGATAAATACGTCGTTTTGATTTCTTCCTATAGACATCCTGTATAATCTCAAATTCTTCCGCTGCTTTTTTCCAGTCTAAATAATAGACACCTTTTCCTCCTGTGCAGCGTCGTCTGCGCTTTGTCTTTTTATCAGTTAATATATAACGGATCAAATCCTGCACAGCATGATCGTCATTATATCCGTTATTTATGATCTTTATAACAATTTCTTTAGTTTTTTCCATACGTTATCCATTTCCTCCTGAATCGTATCATCATTATACACATCATTTATTTGTGCTATTATATCCTGCATTTCTATCATCAGTTCTATCACATCATATGTCTTTTCTTTACCTGCTTTTTTAGGAAACAATATTTTTCTTATATATTCTGTCAGCTCCATCTCCATTGTCCCGGCACGTTTATTTAATTTTATCTTTTCCTGTTTTGTACATCGTACTGATATACGTTCTGTTTTATTTCCGTTTTGTTTATATTTACTCATGTTGTATTTCCTCCTTCACGGGATTCGCAAATGAATTGTTTTCTTTTCCAATTACAGCAGACTACAATCTGTATCTCTAAAAAAAATTTGTCACCCAAATTTATTCCAACGTTAATATCATATGATATTTTATAAGGTCGGAAAATTCTATACAGACCTTTATTTTTCCATATTCGGTTTAGAATAATATTTTCTTAGTTTTCCATAATTTGTATCTTGTATTTTGTAAATAGATTTTGAATATTTTATTTTTCCATGTAAAATCCCTGTATATCCGGCTATACAACAGGACACCGCTATCTATTCAACATGGATTTTTCTTATGTCTTTACATTCATGTCTTACATAATATTCTTTTTCATTTATCCCGGTTTACTACTGCCTATATCTTTTTATTCCCGATTATACACTTCTCTAAATTACATAAACTGAATGCCTGCTCCATGAGTGTAGATACATTCCAATGATCCATACGCACAATGCGAATATGAACCTATACATTATCTGCTTGAAGGAAAGGAGTGTCGCGATAAAAGCCAGATGCAAAATTTATCAGAAAAGTAACGTATAGAAAATGCAGATTAAACAGATTGGAGGAAGTATAAAATGGCAGTCGATAAAAATGGAAAAACATTACCAAAGGGCATCACTTACCGCCCGAAAGCAGTCAATGTTTATCAAAGCAGTTATAATGCTTATATTAAAAAAAGATTCGGCAGTAAACAGTTGCGGGACATCCGTACAGACCATATACAATCATTTTATAATCAGATGGCGCAGGTATATTCCCATAATACGCTGGAAATATGCAGATCCATATTAAATGGTATGTATATGCAGGCAGTCAGAAACGAGATGCTCCAAAAGAACCCTGTTTCTAATGCCGTCCTTCCACGAAACAATAAACGCCAGACAGCCAAGGTCATGTCAGAGGATGAACAGAATATATTCTTAACATACGCGAAAGATGCACGTTATTATCCCGTCTATGAACTTGCCCTGTCTACGGGTATGAGAAACGGAGAATTAAGAGGCTTGCAATGGACGGATATTGATTTTCAGACAAAAATCATACATGTCAGGCATACGCTTGTATATATGAACAGAAAATATTTCTTTGACTCTCCAAAGACAACTTCCAGCGAACGTGATATTCCCATGCTGGACAGTGTATACCGCCTTCTTAAGCAGCATCAGAAAGAACAACGAAAAAAACGGCTTGAAATGGGTGATCTGTGGAATCCGCCAGAAGGATTTGAAAATCTTGTCTTTACCAACTCAAAAGGTGGTCCTATCAATCGTGACGGGTTCCGAACCTATCTGAAACGGGTCATTAAAAAAATACAAGAAGATCATCCGCTGTTCCCGCATATTACACCACATACATTCCGGCATACATTCGCCACCCGCAGCATCGAACGGGGCATACCGCCAAAAGTGCTGCAGACGATTCTGGGACACAGTGATCTGGCCACTACTATGGATACTTATGCACATGTACTTCCGGATACCAAAAGTCAGGAAATGCAAAAGCTCGCAGGGCTGTTCGATTAAAATTTTGTGTCAATTTTGTGTCAAACCGCCTTTTGGGGCGCTTTTTTATGCCTGAAAACAGGGGGAAAATACGCGAAAAACAAAGGAAAATCAAGCAAAATACCCCACCCGCCACACCAAAGCAGCGAATGGGGTATTCAAAAGGGGAGGATAAGTATTCAATTTATCTTTGGTTTAATTATAGTATGACCACTCTTTGGCAAGTTATACACAAAATATATAAAAAATTAAAATTCAAAAAATACTTGTTATGTAGTTTTGAATACTATATAATAGAGACGGAGGTAATATATCATGACGATCAACCCAAAAGATGTTTTAAACAGCATTATCGAAAGCCTGGAACGGATCGATTATATCAAACCCAGGGACATCCCCAATATCGATCTGTACATGGATCAGGTGACTACTTTTATGGAAGAGCACCTGCAGGCCTCCAAGCGCTATCCGGAGGACAAGATCCTGACCAAGACCATGATTAATAATTATGCCAAAAACCGCCTGCTTCCATCCCCGGAAAAGAAAAAATATTCCAAAGAGCATATGCTGCTGTTAATCTATATTTACTATTTTAAAGGGATTTTATCCATTGGAGATATCCAGAGTCTTTTAGACCCTCTGACGGAACATTATTTCCATGCGGACGGTCCTGTCAATATGCAGTCCATCTACGAGGAAGTTTTCAGCCTGGAGAAAGACCAGGTGGAACAGATGAAACATGATGTAATCGACAAATACAAGACTGCATCCGCCACTTTTTCGGACGCGCCTGAAGAAGAGAAACGATTCCTGCAGGCTTTTTCCTTTATCTGTCTCTTAAGTTTTGACGTATATGTAAAAAAGCAGGTCATCGAAAAGCTGATCGATGAATTTCCGAAAAAACATACCGGAAAAAAGACCAAAGAATGACGATAAGGAACCTTTTTCAGGTTTCTTATCGTCTATGGCTTCTCCTCCATCCTGCGAAACACCATGTCGTATCCGTCGTTCCCATAATTCAGAGAACGGTTCACACGGCTGATGGTGGCTGTTGACGCACCTGTACGCTCGGCAATCTCCAAATAAGTCTTTTTCTGCCGAAGCAGCCTGGCCACCTCAAAACGCTGAGATAAGGACTGGATCTCATTGATCGTACATACATCCTCAAAAAATGTGTAACATTCTTCCATACTGTGAAGATTTAAAATCGCCCGGAACAGCCCGTCTGTCGCTTCATTGCGAATCCTTTTGCTCATACCCATATCAACCTCTTACCTGTTGCAAATACTTCCTGCTATGTTATTTTAGCACAGTAAAATTTTAAAGTCCAGCATTTCCTGTCGATTTCTAGGGTTGTTTCACGAAGGTTGTTACTTTTCATGGGGTGGGG
>DKVI01000035.1 GCA_002491115.1 Lachnospiraceae bacterium UBA7182
TGTTGTTCTGCAAATTAAATGATGCTACCAACGTCACATTAAATGAAGCTGCTTCAGTTTGAAAAGACACACATCCGTCAGATTATATAAATCTGAATCGTCATCTTATTTGAAACTTCAAAATCCCCCACGCACATTAAATGAGTGAGGGATTTGGTGGTCAGCCAAGTTCGCAGTCGTTGATTGCCTGCATCGCGATGTCAGCGGTAACGATTTCTGATTTGCTGCTGTCACCGATGAGCAGGCTGGCATTGCACAGCTTATTGATGATACGCGGTGTTCCGTCAGCGGCATTCAGGATTGCTTCCAGGGCGGCTTCATGGAAAACGGTCTGGTTACAGCCTGCACCTTTCAGTTTTTCATGGATATAGGAGCGTCCCTCTTCTTTGGACAGCCCTTCCAGATTATAGTTCATAACCAGCCGCTGGTAAAGCGGCTCATGGATTGCCAGCCGCAGGGTGGAATTCAGTTTTGGAAGTCCTGCAAGGAGAATGGCAGCCCTGTCCCTGGAATCCATTTCAAAGTTGAACAGGATTTTCAGATCATTTAGGATGGTATTGTTGATGTAGTTTGCTTCATCAATGATAATAATGGGGGTCTTTCGTTTTTCAAGGGAAAGGCGTGCGATTTCCTCCTGGATTGTCCTGAAATTATCGGGTTTTCGAAAGGAAGGCTGTGCGCCCAGCTCCTGTGCAAGATTCCGGTAAAAGTCATTAGCAGTCAGTGTGGAAAGGCTGGTATAAATCACTTTGTAAAGGGAAGGATTCAGTCCGGCAGCCCATGTACGGATGACGGTTGTCTTGCCACGGCCGGCACCACCGGTCAGAAGTCCGAACCCCTTTGTTTTAGCCAGATAATCCAGCCGGAAGAGCGTCTCCCTGCACTCATTTGTATCCACTAGGATTTCTCTGGAATTCTTTAAAAACGGATTGAATTCTAGACCGTACCTTGTAAAATATTCCATCATTCCTGTTCTCCTCTGCATAAATGTATTTTTTCGCGTTTCACAAACGCGTTTTCCGTTTTATTTAACAGCCGTATAGGTGTGAGTGTCCTGTCAGCTTCCACAATAAAAATATCCTTTAAATCCGGGGAATAACGCAGGGTAATGCGTTGTTTTGCAAAGCGGCAGTCCACCTCATACTCCACCTGGTCAATTACGATAACGCTGTCAGCAGATACCCTGCGCTCGATTTCCAGAAGGAAATTTTTATTAAGCTCATCTTCGGGAAGACGATGGAAACATTCAGGCTCAGAGAAAAAACGTTCCTGCGGTGATTTTCCCTTCAGCGAGGAATGGGGAGCCCGGTTGTAGGAATCCACGTAGGCAAGCAGATTTCCGCGCAGCTCATTTAAAGAATGGAAATTCCGGATATCAAGGGAAGCCATCCATTGGTCTTTCATGGTACGGAACCACCGTTCAATTTTAGCTTTCTGTGTAGGGGTATAAGGCTGGTCGTAATGCAGGACGGAGCCGATTCTTGCCGCAAGCAGCTCCATCTGCCTGTTACGGTAGGATTTGCCATTGTCAAAGTTGAAAATCCGGGGGGTCCCATACTTTGCAACAGCAGATTTGATAACGGACATCAGATTTACAAAGTTGTCATTGAAGAATACATCAATACCCACAATGAAGCGGCTGGCATCATCGATCAGGGCGATAATGTATACCTTGTGCTTCTGCCCGTCGGCAGTTTTTAAGTAAGGTCCCACGCTGGAGTCGCCACACCAGACCTCATTGATATGAGGACGCTCATAGCGGCGCATATCTCGGTTGGTGGTTGTTTTCAGTTCCAGTGCAAGCTGGTTGACATAGCGGTTAATGGTGGACTCGGAAACTTCACCGGTAATAATGCTGCCATTATCATGAAGCTGTCTGAAAATTGCAGATGCAGACATGCGCGGATAGTTGAGTTTGAGATATTTAATCTGTTCCTGTAAATCCGCATCCAGTTTTCTGGGTTTTCCCTCGTCCACACGCCCTTGTGGAATGAGGGCGTCAAAGCCGCCGTTTTTGTAGCTGCGGTACCACCGTTCGATGGTTGCGGCAGAAAAGTGTTTTACCGTGCCATCGGGTGCAACAGTGCCCTTTTTTGCGGCATCACGATAAAAGGCATCCAGGGAACTGTATTCCTCTGAAAGCCCGTTTAGGATGGGCGAGATAACAGAATAGCGCATCAGGGCGATATCGTGCTGTTTTTCCTGTGTCATGTCAGGATCCTCCTTGGTTTTTTCTAAGAAAACTTAGTTTTCTTTAGTATAGGAAGAAACGGAAAGGAAGTCGTGTCAGGTTATGTGGTATTCAAAAAAAGAATATTTGGGGTGCAGTGAATCTGCATAAACTGCCTGGCAAAAGAGGAAAAACAACCACGGCACAGGGCAGCTTTATCGGAAATGGTTATCTTTTCGGAAAGGAGCCGCTGTTTCCAGTGGCACAGGAAGCTGCGGAGGATATAGCGGCAGTTACTCTCATCAATGGAAGGATTCCTGTTGAAGAGGTTCTCCCAATCCTCTTTTGCTTCGTGAGCGGAAATGACTTGAACCTGTTCATTCATGGAAATCTGTGAATAGGGAACCATGAAAGACGGAAGAAGCGCATGGGTATGGTGACAGCAGGAACAGATAACCCGGCAGATACGGAAAGAGAGCTTTCCAGCGGGTATTTTCAGGGAACGGGTATAGTAGCCATGAACAGAAAGGCAGCCGGAATGCCCGCAGGTACAGGTAAGTTTGTGAAACTGCAGGCCGTTAATAAGATTATTATAAAAAGTTTGAGTAAAAGGATTGTAATCTTCGACAAATATGGTTATCATGGTTTTGTAAACGCATAGGCATGCCTATGGGGATATAAGAAGCAGGAAACCAAACTTTGGACGGAGCGGTTCCTGCTTCTTTTGTTGATAGCGCCTATGATATGATAACAGAAGGTAGAGGATAAAACAATCTGACGTAATATTCATCAGAATGAATTATACTGTACCTTCTTTTAATTTGAAGAATTTTTGGGTAATTGGGAGTAGGTAAAGTTACAAATAACACCAAAAGGAACCTGTCCGAATACA
>DKVI01000052.1 GCA_002491115.1 Lachnospiraceae bacterium UBA7182
TATTCAATATAGATGTACAAATTTATCGTCTGTTAATCTTCAGATATTTAACAGAAATTGCCTTTGGATGTTATATTTACATAAATAATAAAAAGATAAGTAAGAGAAAGCTTTTATTTAGTTTAGCAATCGGTGGCTGCTATTTATTAATATATAGCTATTTTAAGGTTGAACCAAAGCTTTTTACATATTGGACTGATACATCCATGATGGTAGCATTTTGGATATTTCCATTTCTGTATTTTATATTATTTTATGGAAAAAACTGGAAAATTAACGGAATAATTGGAGATACAGTAAGCTTATGTGGTAAATCATCCTATCATATTTTTTGCACACAGATGATCTGGTTCACGATTGCTCCATTTTTCTATAAAATTATTTCATTTCAAATCTCAGCATGGTGTAAAACAGGTATCTCTGCCAGTATATGCTTTATATTTGGTATTTTCTTCTATATGTTAGATGATATTGTTCAAAAATTTATTTATGCAAAGATGAAATTGATATAGTTTGTGGTGATATAAATAAGCAGGTATTTGTCGTTTATATCGACTGCTGTACACCCAAGATATACATTTTCGATCATTCATGCTATGTTTGTTGTAGAGGGCTTATTATATGAATCTGAACAGGGAGAATATATGAGGTATATAAATTTAATTTCTTATTTAATGAGAGTTGGAAAAAATGTAAAAAAATATATTTGTACCCAAAAAGTTAAAAAACAATGTATGACATACGGAAGCTATCTGAAAGTGAATAACTGGTCTACTGTAACAGGAAATACAATTATTAAAGACCATGTTAATTTTAATGGTATGTCCATTCGCGGCAATGGAAAAGTTATTATCGGCAGCTATTTTCATTCGGGAGAGGATTGTCTGATGATAACACATAATCATAATTATGATACAGGAAATGCCATCCCTTATGACAGGACATATATCTATAAAGATATTATAATTGAAGACTTTGTGTGGATTGGCTCAAGAGTAACGATTCTTCCGGGCGTACGGATTGGAGAGGGTGCTGTCATACAGGCGGGAAGTGTAGTATCATCCAATATTCCGCCCTGCGCAGTTGCAGGTGGCAATCCGGCGCGTGTTTTTAAGTATAGAGACATTGATCATTTTAAAAAATTAAAAGAAGAAGAAAAATTCTGCTGATAAAAACCAGAATATAGTCTAAATGGTAGATAAGAGGTTATTTATGGTATTTAATTCTGTTGATTTTTTGATTTTTTTTCCTATAGTAGTAGTGTTTTACTATCTCTTTCCCCCAAAAGTCAAACAGTTATGGCTTTTGATTGCCAGTTATTTTTTCTATATGTGTTGGAATGCCAAATATGCGCTTTTGATTCTTTTTTCCACAATCATAACTTATATAAGTGGTTTGCTGTTGGAACTGTTAAAAGAAAATAAATACGTGGAGAAAAAGAAGAATAGATATAGAAAGTTGGTTGTATTTTTCAGTTTTGGTCTAAATTTAGCGATATTGGTTTACTTTAAGTATTTTAATTTCATGTTAGACATGCTTAACAGGGTGTTCTCTTATATTCATATCCAATTGAATATTCCGGCATTTGATATTATACTGCCTGTAGGAATTTCTTTTTATACTTTTCAGGCGCTGAGCTATACAATGGACGTTTACAGGGATGAAATTTATGCTGAAAAGAATTTTTTTCGATATGCTTTGTTTGTATCCTTTTTTCCCCAATTGGTGGCTGGGCCTATTGAAAGGTCAAAAAATCTTTTAATCCAGCTGTCAACACCGCATAAATTCAATTTTGTAGCTGCACGAGATGGTTTTTTACTGATGTTGTGGGGATTTTTCCTGAAAATAGTTCTTGCTGACAGAATAGCAATCTTTGTGGATACTGTCTATGGTGATTATACAGCTTATGCAGGATGGTATTTAATGATTGCTACAATGCTTTTTGCTGTTCAAATCTATTGCGACTTTTCAGGATACTCTGTAATTGCCATGGGGGCTGCTGAGATTCTGGGAATACGGCTAATGGAAAATTTTGATGCTCCGTATTATGCCAGATCAGTCGCTGATTTTTGGCGTAGGTGGCATATTTCTTTAACATCCTGGTTTAAAGATTACTTATACATACCCTTAGGGGGGAGCCGGAAAGGTAAATTGCGTAAATATTTAAATAAATTATTCGTCTTTTTTGTCAGTGGACTGTGGCATGGGGCGAGCTTTTCTTTTATAGTATGGGGTGGAATAAATGGTCTATACCAGATTATCGGAGAAATGCTGTTGCCGGTCCGAAATAAGATTATTAAAATGCTGCATTTGAACAGGGAATCATTAGGTCATAAACTGCTTTGCACAGGCATTACATTTTTCCTGATAGATTTCTCATGGATTTTTTTCAGGGCCAACGGACTTAGGGAAGCAGTTGGAATTATTAAAAATATAGTTACAGTTAAAAACCCATGGATTTTATTTGACGGATCACTATACGAGTGTGGGTTGGACAGTAAAAATTTTTGTCTCATGATTATTTGTCTTTGTATTCTTTTTTTTGCTGATTATTGCAAATACAAGGATATAAAAATACGAGAAATCATTATTAAACAAGATTATTGGTTCAGATGGATGACAATTGTACTTTCAGTCTGTATGATTCTTGTTTTTGGCATATGGGGAGCAGGATATGACGCTGCAAGTTTTATTTATTTTCAATTTTAGGGGTAGATGTAATGGATAAAAAGCAGACCGGTAAAATAATTGTGAGCTGTATTGTGACGCTGTTTTTGCTATTTATTTCTCTTTTGTATTTAAATAATCTGATGATACGAAAGGACAGTGAGCAGAAGTTTCATGAGTTTTATGTGCAGGAAGAAAACTTTGATGTTCTTTTTTTTGGTTCAAGCCATATGTATAATGGCATATCTCCGATGGATCTATGGAAAGAATATGGAATTGTATCCTATAATCTTGCAAGTTCCGGGTGTAAGATTACAGCCAGTTACTGGGTGCTGAAAAATGCATTAAGATATTCTATACCTAAGCTGGTGGTGATTGATTGCGCGTATTTATCGGATACAAAAGTAAATCAAAACGCCAATTATAATCATCGCATATTTGATTCAATGCCGTTGGATCGTATGAAATTAGAAGCAATCGGAGATCTGTATAATGGATTTAAAGACAGGATGAGTTTTATATGTCCATTTACACTTTATCATGAGCGGTGGAGTGAGCTTGAAAAAAAAGATTTTGAAATACAGTACTATACAGGAAGAATGGGATTTGACCCACAAACCACTGTAACGGAGATAACGTTACCTCCTCTTGTCAGTTCATCAGTAAAAGATGTTAATAATGTGAGTACAGAATATCTTAAAAAAATGATAGAAGAATGCCATATGAATGGAATAGATGTTCTGTTGACATTTATCCCATTTAATGAAAATGAAGATTCACAAAATCATGCAGCATATATCCAGAAAATTGCCGATGAGTATGATGTTCATTATCTGGCTCCGGATTATTTGTTAAAAGCTGTTAATGTTAAGACAGACTTTGCAAACAGTCAAGAAGATAATTCACATTTAAACTTTTCTGGTGCGCATAAAATGTCAGATTATATTGGAGAGTATATTGTTAAGCATTATGATATTCCGGATCAGAGGAATAATCCTGTCTACGATGACTGGAATGAATATTATGACCAATATGTTAATTATATACTTTCTTTAATTAAATCCCAGGATATGCTTGATGCATATTTAATGACGATAGCTGATAAAAATTTTAATATAATTATAGATATAAATGATTTGGATATTTGGAATAATAGAAATTATGTTAATCTTATTGAGAACTTAGGCGTTGATATGTCTGAGGTTTCGGATGCCACAGATTTTATTGTGATTAAAGAGCAGGGAGAAAAGGTATATTGTTTTGAAAATTTTCATAAATCAGAAGATCAGGTATATACGGAAATAGGTACATTTTGTCTGAAAAATGAGAAAACGGAAATGACGGGCAGCGCTTATAAAGTGTATTTGGATGATACTGTATATTATGATGTCCCTCTTGAAGAAAGTATTGAATCGAATGTGCGTATTTATCTGATGGATAAGGACACGGCAGAAATTGTAGATGACGCAAGATTTCTTTTATAAATCTGTGTGTTTTTCTGTTGCTGACTGATTTATATCTGCATTCAGATGCAGTTTTTACTTATTGTCTAACAGGATGCCAGGAAAGGAGTAAAAAATATTGACATTTATAAGAAAACATCTGTATGTCAAAAATAACTTGAAATGGTTTTCAGCAGGAATTATATTGATGCTGTCCGCGTTTTTTTTACCTGTAAAGCTGGTTCCGGATTCTAACAGCTTTATTTATGCAAGAAGATCCAGAGCTGTTTTATATCCCTGCTTTTTACGTCTGTTTCAATCTGTTTTTGGTGAAGATCTTTATCTTCGCATGGTTGTAATTGTTCAAAACCTGTTATTTGTTTTTGCGGCGGCAGTATTTATAGAATTTATATGCAGAAGATTTGCTCATACTGCATGTACTAAAATAATTCTTTATTTTTTTTGCTCCTGTATCTATATAATTCCATCGCTTATGAGCAAAACTGGTATGCTGAATATTATCTGGTCAGAAGGAGTATCTATTTCGCTCTATCTTTTATTCATTAAATATTTATTTGAGTATATTCTTGAACAGGATAATAAAAGTCTGCAAATGACATTTTTATATGCTCTCATTTGTGCTTTGGTCAGAAAACAGATGCTGCTTCTTATGCCATGTGTGTTTTTGATTACTGTAATTGTAAACAGATATGCGAAAAGAAAAATTTTATATTCATTACTGCTTACTGTCTTAAGCGGAGGAATTTTTGTAGTAAGCGGTACTTTGTACAATTCTCTTATATGTTCAAATAAGGACAATATTGATGCTTATGATTGTAACAAATTGGCGAATATTATGTATTTTTCACAGGAAAAAGATATTGGTGATTTAGATGATGACTGCCAGATTTTATTTCAGTCTATTTATGAAGAAATGGAAAAAGAAGATGCTCTATACTACAAAGTAAAAGACAGATTGTCCTGGTATGGCATTGGAAAGCATAAAGGAGAATATTATGATATCATTACTTATGATATGATACTGGGGCGTGTGCTGCCTGAATATTATATATATTACGAAGAAAAATATCATTTGGATGAAAGAGCGCAGACGGAACAGCTGGTTAGGCAGAATCTTAAAACTTTGGAAAAAGTTTTATTCAAAAAACATTTACGTGAGTTTGTTTTTGTTTATTGCATATGGACCGTTACAGGGTTTTTAGAAACGATTGTACCTGCCACACAAGCATATACAGCCTTATTTCCGGAATATATCCATTTTTTTCAGATATCTTTGCCGGTTTCTGCAATATTTGTGCTTATAGCGTCTGCTTTATATACAGTTTATATTCTTTTTACTATAATGACTATAAAAAGAAGACGGGAATGCGGCAGCATTGGGATCACTATTTTATTATTAACAGCTGCCAATGCAGCCGCGACTTCTCTTTTCATCATGCCATTACACAGATATTTGCTGTATAATTCTATGCTGTTTTACATGTTTTTGTTTATTATGTTTAAAGATTTAACATCAGGACTTTCACTCACAAGGCAGTGAAATTGAATGATTTAACTTTTACAGATAAAGGTTTTGAAACACCGCCCCGGATATTCGAGGCGGATTGACGAAGAGAATCGGTTAGTATATGATATTGATGAATTGCGGAATATCAAAATCATATCATGCAGAGGGTATTATGATGATTAAAGAATGGAAAAAACTGTTTTCCCATCTTTAATTGTTTCAAGCACTTTGACTTCTCTGATCTTCATCGCTTCTGTTTCCATTGGCGACTGATCCAAGATGACCAGGTCGGCCCGTTTGCCGACTTCGATCGTGCCTTTGGAATCTTCTTCAAAATATTCATAGGCTGCCTCTATAGTAACCGCCCGGAGCGCGTCATATACAGGAATTTTCTGGTCGGCACCGATCAAATCTTTGCTGCGGCTGATTCTGTTCACTGCGCACCAGACGGAATGAAGCATATCCGGTTTCGTCACAGGGGTATCCTGATGGAAATTCACATGGATACCTCTTGTGAGCGCATCTTTTACAGGACTGATATGATTTCCGCGTTTTTCACCGAAATTTTTCTTATGCACATCGCCCCAATACCATACATGGCCTACAAAAACAGAGGCGATCATATGTAGCCGCGCCATTCGGTCCAGCTGGTCGTTACGCACTGTCTGGCAGTGGATCATGACAGGGCGCAAATCATCCTTGACTTGGGCTGCCTCTAATGCTTTTTCATATGCATTTAAAAACTGTTCACTGGCGGCATCACCGTTGCAGTGAGCCAGAATCTGACGGTGCTCAGATACCGCGCACTGCACATATTTTTCCACTTCCGCATCTTCCATCCAGGGATAACCGCAATAACCTTCGTCTCCGCCCAGATAGGGTTCGGACATCCAGGCGGAACGCCCTTGGGGCGAGCCGTCAAGAACCAGTTTGTATCCTCCGATCTTTACATGATCTTTATAACCCTTACACAACTGAAGGTTTTCGGATACGATTTTCTGACCGCCGGCAGGCAGCAGCGGATAAGCCACCACATCCATCACCAGCCTGTGTGTGTCGGCCATCTGTTTGAGCATTTGTAAATCCTGTGCGGTAGAAGCGCCGTCCTGTGCGGTCGTAACGCCGTTTTCCAGATATATTTTCTGCATTTGATCCATCATTTTTACAGGATCTGCTTTGATCATCGGTGCAATCGCTGTCTGGACCATCTGCATGCCTGCTTCTTCCAGATAACCGCTTGGTTCCATGCTGCCAGGCAGCCTGCCTATGACGCCCCCGGCCGGATCAGGCGTAGACGCCGTAATTTGCGCCAAAGCAAGAGCCGCACTGTTGGCGCAGGCTAAATGTGCCGATATATGAAGGATAAGTATGGGAATTTTTGTGCTGACCTGATCCAGGATGCGTTTGTCAGGCTGCCCACCCTCCTTTAGAAAATTATGGTCATAACCGAATCCCAGTACGACCTGATTTTCTTTCATATTTTCTTTTTTCATATAGACTTTTAACGTATGAATAATATCCTCATAAGATTCACAGGCTGACAGATCCGCGCATAAAGCCATCTGCCCATTCATGACAAAATGGCTGTGGGCATCGATAAAAGCCGGCATCAGACATTTGCCTTCCAGATCATATTTAGCAGCGCCTGGCGCCATTTCTAAAAGCTTCCGGATGTCACCGACTCCGGCAATGATCCCGTCTTTAACCAGGACAGCCTCGGGTGCCTGTTCAACGGCCTCCTGACCGCTTTTATGGTGCATCGTCAATATTTTACCATTATAATAGATTTTTTCCATTTTCCTGTCTCCTGTCTATTTCCAGTTAAAAGATTTCTTTCCCCATAAACGGCATATTTTTAGCAGAACAAGATATGCGACTGCGCACAGGGCCAGCCCGCCCAGCGTAATATGCAGGTCAAGACTGCCGGAGGCGTAAGCCAGAATCAAAAGGTATACAGGAGTGCTGGCCAGCATGACCAGATTACATGCACCTAATTCAATACCTGTAGATGTTCTGAATTCCGGATCAACAATACGGACTAAAGTGATACCACTGGGAACCGTTCCTGTACACATTCCATACATACCAAGTGTTCTCTCAAAATCGTTGCCTCCGCCAAACCTTTGTCCGAAATAGAAGCAGACGATAAAAGTAACGGCTGTCATACATACCGCAACTGCCAGAATCGGTACAAGCCATGTGCGGATGATCGTGACAGATACGGACATAAATGCGCATACTACAAGATAGTCTGCCGTCCATCCTGTAATTTTATTCTGAAGTGTATTATCCAGAAGAAAACTCAAGTTTAATTTTTTCATAACAAATTTAACGATGTAGGCCGCGTACATACCATTCATAAACATCATCCCGCTCATGGATGCGCCAAAAAACCCGGGTAAAAATGAAAATATATTTGCAATCCCCACAGCCAATATATAGCACAGGCCGATCACGGCGAGATGAAATGCCAGCGTCTCAATATTGCTGTTGCAGGTGGTATCTTTTATCGCAGTATCTGTTTGTTCTCTTTCGTTAAAATAACCTTTTAAGACTGCATCATCGATTTTCCGGCAGTTTTTTGCAATCCCGCGTTTCATACCTGCTTTTGCCGCAGGAATTCCCATAAGAAAAGCGGCCACAAAACCGATCGCAGAGAGGGCGATTGCCACCATGGCCGCATGTTCCCACCCATATTGCTCAAAAATTATGCCATAAGATGCGGACTGCCCGGGTCCCTGACAGAAGGCGAACTGGATCAGCATTCCATAAATGCCGTCCATATTTACACGCTGTCCCAGAAGGCAGACAATCCCAAAGGAAAGCAGTGGGGTCAACGCATATAAAAAACACCAGACAAGACCCATGCCAACTGCCCCTTTAAAGGTGTTTTTAGCACGGTTACCTTCAGAAGTGCCGGTCAAACTGATCGAGATAAATGAAACAGTAAACAAATGATTGACAATGGCAGTAAACATATCAGTGTCCGTGCCTGTACTGACATGAATACCATCCATGATATTCATAAAAAAAATTCCCAAAATACCGGCGATTACACTTGCCGGAACAAGCATATTTTTTAAAACAGTAATTTTGGCACGTAAGAATACTCCAATCAGAAGCATAATACTTGCCCAGCCGAAAGCCATCATAAAATTCATATCCCATACCTCCGTTCACGATAAATGAAGTATACACGGATAGGCTGTTTGACACAACGGAGGAAAGTTGACAAAAATTGATTCAAATTATTCCATCTTGGCAATCAGGTCTGCGGAGGCTTTATAATGCAGTATTTTGTTTATCACTTCAGCTCTGGTTCCAACTACGACATCCTGACGTTTATTCCATACTTTTTCGTAAAACTGATCGAACATTTCTTTTACAGATTTGTCGTTGAGGATCAGTATATTATCGCAGTATCTTCCGTTTTCGAGCCGCAAATAACAAAGTGAGTCGGATAAAAAGAGACAAGGATTGGTTATATACTGAAAATCTGTACTGAAACAACCATCTACCAGTTTAAACAGAGTATCAGATGTATTTAAAACAGACAACATATACTCCAGATACCGGATTCTCTGGGTGGGGGTTAAGACGACGCGGTTATTGAAAAAATCCAGTTCCCCTGATACGACCAGATCTGACAGTGCCGATTCATAGATCATGACGCGCGTACCGGACTGCCGGATAACATTTTGAGACAGATTATGCAGTTTATAAAGCTCATTTTTATCCGGGACATTCATATAAGCGAGCAGTTCATCAAACAAATCGTCAGGCAGAATCACTTCTGTAGCATGCCCCAACAGCCATTTGATATTGGTGGAAATCATAGAGCGGATATATTCACAACTGCAAATCATATCGTACATGGTTGTTTTTCGAAATATTAATTGTTCTTGACTGGCTAAGAGAAGCGCTTTTTGATAGAGCGCGCAGGATGTGGAAGTGTCTGCCCTTTCATTCACGGCAATGCATTGTGTATCACCCTGGAATACCATGCATGTGACAGAATAACAATTATCAACTGCGTACAGGAATTTTCCGGAAGCCTGCGGATGATTATACAATTGAAAATCAATAGCGGAAAAGCTGGTAAGCATATGTATCAAAAATATGGAATCATAAACGCAGTCTCTTCCGTTGTCGCCCGGTAATTCATCAATATTGATCACCATAGTGTAATGATCCGACAAATCTGTATGTGTAAGAGAAAAGTGTCCGTTCTCGATCCCTGCCAGTAAAAGTCGGGTTTCATGAGTAAGGGACAGCAAATCTATGACTGCCGCTCTTCTGCTTCCTGGCTGCTTTTTAATGAAACGTGCCAATTCGGAAGCGGGTAAACTTATGTAGTAGTTGGTATTAGACAGACAAGCTGATTCAGCGGGTCGTTTACTTTGCCAGTATGCGTCTTTCAGTATATTATATAATGTGTCTTGAAGGCCTGTACTGTCTTCACAGTGATATTCATTTAGCAAGGCGCATAGATTATCCTTTTGGGAGGATGTAATAATACACGTTATAATAGAAGAGAGAATGCTTTCAATATTTTTTTCCGAGGGAAGCATCTTTCCGCTTAACCATTTGCTTATATAGGAGACATCATATCGGACAGCTTGAGAGATCATTGTATTTGTGAGGCCGGCCTGCTGTATTAGCTGCTGCAGTAAGACGCTGAATGTATTTTTGTTAGACATGTTTTCCTGCTTTTGTTTTTTCTTTTATTTTATCATTATTTTTCTTAAAATACCAGAGATTTTGCCGTGGCAGAGATTTTGCTTTTAAAAAACAGAAACTCCAATTTTTGTTGAAAATTCAACCAAAACCGGAATCAGCCCTGGTCTTTGTGGTTGGGGTTGTTTCTTTTAAAATTTATCTGATATTTCCGGCGTAAAATAATTTGACAGGTGTATAGTAACAAGATATAATAAAAGTACGGAAAAACATACGAATTTGCGAGGTGATACTATGTTGGCGGTAAAGAGCATGGATGTGCGTGAAAATTTTAAAGAATGGTGTAATAAAGTTATCGGTGGTGAAACGCTTATTGTGTCAAGGCCTAAAAATGAAAATGTAGTGATCATATCTGAAAAAAAGTATAACGAAATGGCAAAAGCAAAGAAAAATGCAGAGTATTTGGCTATGCTGGATAAAAGTTTCCAACAGCTGGAAGAAGGAAAAACCATTTCTTTCGACATGGAAGAATTGCGGGCAATGGAGTCTGATGATTGGAAACCCACGCAAAAAGTATTAAACTGGATGAAGCAGATGGAAGAGGAAAATGAATGATTTAACTTTTACAGATAAAGGTTTTGCTGATTATGTATATTGGCAATTTGAAGACAGAAAAACTGTTAAGCGAATCAATAATTTGTTAGAGGGTATTAAACGAAATGGAGCAATGCGAGGCATTGGCAAACCCGAACCATTGAAACACCGCCATGGATATTCCAGGCGGATTGATGAAAAGAATCGGTTAGTATATGAGATTGATGAATTGCAGAATATCAAAATCATATCATGCAGAGGGCATTATGAAGATTAAAGCGTAAAATACCTGATATTGCTAAAAATTTTTACTTGAAAATACGTTAATTTGTTTTACTTTATGCGGAAAATGAATATTGTATGGTTATGATAACCATGTTAAAGCAGATAACTTTCTGGAGGAATGCTGAACATGAAAAGATGGGTGACAAAGATTGAGACAATACTGCCGTTTGTCATCATAGAATGTTTTCTGGTATACGGAGTGTGTTCCACGGTTTGTGAGACAGCGTGGCCTGCATCCGGGCAGTACTGGAATTATTTTCTGTATATTTTATATGCAATTGTTTTGATAAAAGTTCTTCTGCAGAGAAACAGCCGGATGGAATGGCTATTGGTTCTGAGCTTGACCGGGCTGGCAGAGCTGAGCCGGATCACGACGCAGACCAATACTGTCCTGTGGTTTGTATGCGGAGTTGTGATTGCCAGGAACATAAATCCGGATACTATATTAAAGGCAGATTTTGTGACGAGATTTATTTTGGGGCTCTGTCTGATCATCCTGCCGATTGCCGGTCTGTACCCGAATCAGGCGGATGTAAAGATAGGCGGACGGTTCAGGGACAGCTTCGGTTGGGCGCATCCTAATGAGATGGGGCTTTTTTTCCTGATGTTTTGTATCATATGGCTGTATTTCCGACATGACAAATGGAGCTGGAAAGATACGGCGGGAATGCTCCCACTGGTAGTTTTTTTAGACTATTTTGCCAATAGCCGTACTTCGGAAATTTGTATTATCGGCCTGCTGGTGCTGGAAGGTATTATCTTTTTTCTGCGTAAGAGGAGGACTCCGGTCTGGAGAAGAGTAGAGCTGGAAGCAGTCATCACTTCGTTTTTTCTTGTTGCGGGCTGCCTGGGAACACTGGTGTTAATAACAATAACAGACAAAGGAAGCAGATGGTTTTCTTATCTGCCGCAAACTGTTTCCGAACGGTTGAAGCTGGCGCATAACTACTGGGCGGCAGAGGGATTTTCCGTAGCCGGACAGATTTTTGATAATGCAAAGTACACGTATCTGGATATCCTGTATCCTTATCTGGCCCTGAACTACGGAATAATTATCCTGCTTTTATTTCTGATTTTAAACGGGATCGCCATCTGGCGGGCCTATAAGACACAGGATGAAAAAATGCTGCTTATTCTGCTGGTGTTTTTGATATACAGTCTGTTGGAACATGAACATTTTAAGATACTCAGCGGTTTTTACCCTGTGCTGCTTGGCCATGCGCTGTGGTCAGAGATCAAAGACCAAAGATCCGGAAAAAATACGACAGGCTGAAGGAGGAGTGATAAGATGGAAAGACTCGCCCGAACGGCAGGCCACAGAAAGACGGCGCCTGTTTTGTCCCTCGTATTTCTGAGTCTGTTTTTCGGCGGAATATTACTCGCCTCTCCGCGGCTGGAAGGAAAGACGGACAGCGAAAGAAAAGGTTCTGTTCTGATCAATGAGATATGCAGCTGGAATGAAACCGTGTGCAGGGACGCAAATGAAAGATTCAGTGATTATATAGAGCTTTACAATGCTTCGCAGGAAGAGATTTCCATAGAAGGGTGGCATTTGTCAGATGACGAGAACCTGACGGAAAAATGCAGGCTGGAAGGAAACCTGCTCCCGGGAGAACACCGGATTGTCTGGGCGGACGGGGAAGGAGAAACATCCGACGCTGTAGCTTTTAAAATACGCTCGAAAGGAGAGACGGTCTTTCTTACAGATGACGGGGGGAATCTTGTAGACGGCGTACAGGTTCCCGACCTGGAGGCGGATACCGTCTATGCGAGAGTGCAGGACGGGGAAGAGATCTGGGAAAGGATGGAGCCTTCTCCCGGCGAGGACAACGGCCTTTATGCAATTCTTCGCCGGAAAACACTGGAAGCTCCGGTTTTCTCAATGAAAAGCGGTTTTTACGATCAGCCGTTTCTGCTGGAACTTGCCGCCGGGAATCATGAGACGATCTATTACACGATGGACGGAAGTGAGCCAACCGAAGATTCTGCCGTCTATGAACAGGAAATTCTGATCGCTGATGCGAGCAGCCGGCCCAATGTCTATAATTCCGTCAGAAATGTGGTGGAGTGGTGGAAAAGCTATAAGCCTTCTGAAAAACTGGTGGATAAAGCAGTGATTATACGTGCGGTGGCCATGGACGACCAGATGAATACCAGTGAGGTGGTGACGGCCACTTATTTTGTGGGACAGAAAAAATATGAAGACGTCAAGGTCATGTCGCTGGTGGCAGAACCGGAAGAGCTGTTTGGAGAAAACGGAATCTACGTTACCGGAGCGGAATATGATGCGTGGTATCTGTCCGATGGTCCCGAAGAAGAAGCTCCTTTGCCGAATTTCAGGCAGAAAGGGCGGGAATGGGAAGCCGAAGGAAACGTCCAGATGTTCGAGTCGGGGCAGGAAGTGATGAATCAGCCCTTTGGCATGCGTATCCAGGGCACGAGTACCCGAGGCGATATTAAGAAAAGATTTAAGATTTATGCCAGAGAAGAGTATGGGGGCAGCGCTTATTTTGATTATGAGATATTCGGGAAGCGGTCACATTCTCTTGCGATCAGGGCAGGATTTCTGGATGCGTTTGGCGCGGATCTGGTGGAAGACAGAGCAATTGCTGTACAGCGAACCCAGAAAGTGATCGTTTTTTTAAATGGGGAATACTGGTATGAAACGTATCTGAGGGAAAAATATGACAAATATTATCTGCAGGAGACCTATGGGGTTGATGCGAATAACGTGGTGATTATAAAAGACGGTAACTGTGTGGAAGGAGAGGAAGCGTATGTGGAAGAATACCAGAAGGTTCTGGACCGGCTGAGAGAGGACGATGATCCGGATCCCACAGAATCTTATGAACTGCTGAACGAAATGATCGATATGCAGAGCTATATTGATTTTCTGTGTGCCAATATTTATCTGTGCAATATGGATGTGACGCAGAATGCCAACTATATGCTCTGGAGGACAATGAAAGACGACGGTACGGAATACGGGGACGGAAAATGGAGATGGATGCTGTATGATGTGGACTGTGCCGAGTGGCTGGGACCGGAAGATTACGGTGTAGACAGCCTGCAAAAGATCATCTTTTTTCCGCAGGGACGGTTTGAAAACGGCCGCACACCCATGAAGGAACACAGTTTCCTGAAGGCGCTAAGGCATGACGACCGGTTCCGGCAGCAGTTTGTGATGTCGTTTCTCGATATGGTGAATACGAATTTTGCCGAAGACCGAGTGGAGAAGAAACTGAAGGAATGGGGAGAGGATCTGACCTGGAACGACGGTTTTTTCGCCGAGCGGTCTGAGTATATCGTGCCCAATATTGCTGAAGCTTTTCACTTATCGGGCGTGCTGGAAGAAGTGCGTCTGGAGATCAATGACGCGGACGCAGGATATGTAAAGGTCAATGCCTGCGTGCCTGATCTGTCGGGCGGCTCCTGGACCGGAAGCTATTTCATTGATTACCCGGTAACCTTTGAGGCGGTTGCGGCAAAAGGATATTATTTTGCCGGATGGGAGGGGGACCGGACAACGGATGAGAAAAGCATATACGCTGACCTGAAGGAAGGAAGCGTTTATCTAAAAGCGGTGTTTGAAAAAGAGTAAGGGAAGTATGGACGCCATGAAAATATCTGTAAAAAAACTGGTTATCATTTTGCTGGTAAGCATACTGATCGGAACCGCGGCATTGTGCCTGGTGTATTGTCTGCCTGTAAAGCCGATGCAGGCGCATATGAGCGAGACCATAGACGCATTTGTGCAGGAGGGGGATAACCCGTTTTTGATTCCCGGCTATAAGGGGTCTTCGTTGGATAATTATACAGACGCCGTTATGCTTTGCAACGCGGTGTTTGAATCAGACGCTCCTTTTTATAAGGCGGCCATGACGGTTGCGCGGGCGGCAGATGAGGAAGAAGAAAATCAGCAGGCTTTGCAGCGGTATTTGTCGTCGGGAAAGGCAGATAAGGTTGGAACCTACGCAAGGTACTGGCATGGATATCTGGTTATATTAAAACCCCTTTTGCTGCTTATGAATTACCGGGAGATACGCTTTTTGAACGGAGTTGTATCTGCGGGCGTTTTTTTGCTGGCCGTTTGGGGATTTTACAAAAGAGGGATGAAAAAGGGGATGGCTGCTTTTTTGTTTGCCGCTGCAAGTCTGTTTCCGGTAACGATCCCGTATTCCCTTCAGTTTTCTTCCGTCTATTATACAGGAATGCTGGCCTGTCTGGCAGTGCTTTATCAATATGAATTTTTTGAAGAGAAAAAAAGCTGGGCATATTTTTTCTTTGTGACCGGTATTTGTACAAGCTTCCTGGATTTTCTGACTTACCCGGTATTTACTTTCGGAATGCCGTTGATTCTGTATATGGCGATTCGCAGATGCGGCTTAAAGGAAGAAATAGTGTTTACAGTAAAGAGCGGGATCTGCTGGTGCCTGGGATATGTGGGCATGTGGGGCGGAAAATGGGCGGTCGGCTCCTGGCTGACAAAAGAGAATATATGGCTGGACGCATTGGGAACTGTGGAACTTCGGGCTTCCGGCGAAGTCTCCGGGGAAAATGCAGTAAGGATTCTGGCAGTTCTCAGGAATTTTTATATTTATTTTAATCTTCTCGGTTTTTTGCTGGCAGGACTTTTGCTTTTATGGGTTGTCAGGCAGCTCTACCAATATAAAGAACGGGTCTGCCTGTACCAGATCGGGTGGCTTCTGGGGGTGGCCTGTATTCCTGTTATATGGTATATGGCTATGGCAAACCATTCTTATATTCACTACTGGTATACGTTCCGCAGCCTGTCAGTCAGTGTTTTTGCAGTGGGGATGATTCCTCAGATGATGGAGTAGAAGATGTCGGAAAGTACAAAGAGAGCTTTGCTTGGGTCGGCCGTTACGCTGTTTGTCCTGTCTCTTTTAAACAAAGGACTTGGATTTATTAAATCAATGATTATTGCTTCGGTCTTCGGGGCGAATATACAGACAGACGCATATTATGTGGCGGAAGGGCTGATGCAGAATGCCCTGGTTCCCATATCGGAAGCCATGGCTGTATCTTTTCTGCCGGTCTACATCGGAATCAAGGAAAAGAGCAGAGAAGAATCCAGAATTTTTACCAGCAGGACAATGATTGACATTTTTATTTTGTCATTGTTTCTGTCAGGCATTTTATATGTCGCAGCTCCTTTTTTATTAAACGTGATGCTGCCGTCTTATACGGCGGATGAAAGAGGGCTTTCGGTATCCTATTTCAGGATACTGATCTGGGGGATGTGTTTTTACATGTCCAATCAACTGCTGCAAAGCCTCTTGAACGCGGAGAAGCAGTATGGATATTCTTCCTTTACTGCCATGTTAAACAATCTGCTCCTGACTGCCGCTGTAGTGTTTTGCGGAAAACGGTACGGAATGCATGTCCTGGCTGTGTCCGTTCCCTTTTCTTATATTGCTCAGTATTTGTTTTTGCAGGTGAAAAGCCGCCGGTACGGACGGCTGACCTTAAGATATGGTTTTCAGGATGCAAGAATCCTGCAGCTGATTGTCCAGGCACTGCCCGTATTTTTCGGCAATGCGATCTGTGAGCTGAACAGCCTGGTGGACAGGAGCCTTTTATCGGGGATGGAAAACGGCGCGGTGACGGCTGTGTCCTATGCTTCGGTTTTATATCAGTTCGCGTCTAATCTGATCGGTATACCCATGACGACCATTATCTATACGGAGCTTGCCGAATCTTTTGCGTCAGGCCATATGGAGGAGGGAGTGGAGAAACTGGAAAAGGGGATTCATATCAGCCTGTTTTTCTGTATTCCGATTTCTTTGTTTGTGATGATATCGTCCGGGCTGATCGTGGAGATCACCTATGGAAGAGGCGCGTTTGATGTACAGGCAGTGGGGATGACGGCGCAGGGTCTTAAGTATTATGGATTATGTTTTCTGGCTTATTGTATCAATGCGCTTTTATTTCGCGCGTGCTATTCTCTCAATGATACCATGCTGCCGATGAAGGTGGGGCTGGGGACGGTGAGCCTGAATATTGTATTGTCTGTGCTCCTGTCAGGATTTCTGGGTCTTAGAGGAATCGTTCTGGCAACGGCGGTCGCCAATACATTAACCTGCCTGATTACTTTATATGTATTTAACCGCACAAAACTTACGATTCATCTAAGGCGTTTTATCAGGCCTTTTGCGGTCATTCTGACGGCCTCCGCAGCTGCTACGGTTGTCTGTGTGCTGTGGTTTCACCAAAGCGGCGAAGTGAACGCAGTCCTGCGTTTTGTTCTTGGAGCCTGTCTGGAATTTGGCCTGTATGCGCTGATCGTGATTGCGTGTAAGGACGAGATCAGTAAAGAGATTCTTTCCCTGGTAAAATCCTTTGTGAAGAAAGACCGATAGAAAAGGCGGATGGAAATATGGTCAGTATCATAGTACCTGTATATAATATAGAACAATACCTGCGCATGTGCCTGGATTCTCTGGCAGCGCAAACCTGGAAACATATGGAAATTTTGCTGATAGATGACGGTTCTACCGATCAAAGCGGAGCGATCTGTGATGAATACGCAGGGAAAGACGGGCGGTTTCATGTGATCCACAAAGAAAACGGAGGGGTATCTTCTGCCAGAAACGCTGGGATTTTGGCGGCTTCCGGCGAATACCTGATGTTTGTGGACGGGGATGATTTTATTCATCCCCGGATGGTGGAAGCCTGCATGACCCATGGGAACAGCGGGAAGCATCTGCTGTGTACGTATACTTCAGACCCGGATACATGGGAGAGGCTGCAAAAGGACGGCTGGAAAGAATGTCTGGAGAAAGCAGACCGGTCGGACTTCATGATGCTTTTTTACAGAGATTATATGAATGTGCCGTTTAATAAACTCTATCAAACAGAGATTATAAAAGAATATAAGATCTGTTTTCCCACGGACAAAGATTTGGGAGAGGATCTTCTGTTCAATCTTGCGTATTATACCAGACGCCGGGGAGATTATCAGATTCTTCGTGAACCGCTCTATTTTTACAGAGAGAATCGGGAAGGAAGCTTAAGTACAGGTTATAAAAGCGGACTGTTTGAACTGCAGCAGGAATTGTTTGGAGCCGTACGGGAGTTTTTGATCCATACAGACATATGGACGGAAGAGAACCAGAAGATTTTCTGGGGCATGTACCTGGACCGGCTGTATCTGACAATGAAAATGTGTAAAGCCTATGAACGGACGCATCCAAAAGAGAAACGTCTGGCGCAGCTGCTAAGAGACCCTGTATGGAAGGAGGTATGGACACAGTGCGGCAAAAAGGGAGTTCTGAACTGGAAACGAAAGCTGAAAAAAATATCTTTAAAATACTATGGAGCAGTGAACCGCTGATCAGCCGGGCAGGAAAACTTCTGCTGACTTTATATCTGTATCTGATCAGTTATTTTTATTCTTTGTCGGTACCGCTGTCCTGGACTTCCCTGCCAAGATTCCTCTTTTTTTATCTTGTGGTGCAGGTTCTGTGCAGCGCGCTCGGAAACATAAAAATCCGTCTTCTGGACAAGCCGAAGAAAATGAACGTAAAATTCGGGGCGCTGCTTTTTCTTCTGGCGGCGGGCGTTATGGGGATTTATTACGCGGCGTACTATCCGGGCGGCGTGATCGTTGACAGCTTTAACCAGTGGTATCAGGTACAACACGACGTATATGTGGACTGGCATCCGGTGATTCATACGCTTCTGTTTATGAAACTGCCGTCGCTGATCTGTAATCATATCGGGTTTGTGAACTTTTTACAGGTGATCTGGATCGGGCTGTCCTGCGCGTATCTGGGCATGGCCATGGAGCGCTGGGGAATACCAGGATTTTTATGTGTTATTTCCATCGGCCTTGGCGTGGCGGCGCCGGCTTCTTCTGTCGTTCTGTCTTTTTGCTGGAAAGATACGGCGATGGCCATTTTTGTCACGGTTTTGTCAGGGCAGACGGTACAGATTGTCTGCTCCGAAGGGGAATGGCTGAGAAATAAAGGCCATGTGGCGGTATTTGCCCTGACCGGGGCGCTGGCTGCCCTGATGCGGCATAACGGTATCCTTCTGGTGGGGCCTTTGATGCTGATGGTTGTTTTACTTTATTGGAAGAAGCTTCGGTATTATGCGCTGGCAGCAGGTATTTTAACCGTTCTTTTTATGACCGGGATTAAGATTCCGATCTATCGTCTTTTAAATGTGCAGAGTCATTCCCAGGTATCTGCCGAGACACTGGGGCTTCCCATGACGATACTGGCCAATGTGCTGATTCATGAGCCGGAACAGCTGGACCCGGAATGCAGGGAGTTCCTGTACCGGATCGGGGATCAGGAACTGTGGGAGTCTACTTACGAGGAAGGAAACTGGAACAGCGCCAAGTGGATGGGAGAGGATATTTCCAATGATGTAATCGAGGAAGTGGGGACGAAGAAAGTCCTGCTTTATACCTGGCACGCAGTCAAAAGATGCCCGTATTATGCTTATCGGGCGGTTGTGAAGCTTTTTGAAGTAGTCTGGAAACCCCTGGGCAACAGAGTAAGCTGGAGTTATTCGGTCTATCTGCAAAGCGGAAACGGTTATGAAGTATCCGGAGTGCCTGTTTTGAGGAACTGTCTGAACAGGATACGGAACTGGTCCGTAAAAGGCGGAGCGCTGCTTACCTGGAGCTGGCATATCGGTTTTTATATACTTCTTATGCTTTTTGCAGGGATCAGCCGGCTGAAGAAAGGATTTTTCAAGTGTCTCTACTGGGTTCCCGCCATGTGCTATAATTTCGGAACTGCGCTTTTGCTTTGCGGGCCGGATTTTCGGTTTTTTGCTTTTAATACGGTAGTCACATTTCCTTTATTGTTGATGATTCTGGGGGACAGAGAATGAACGGGTATCTATTTTCGGTGATTGTTCCGGTGTATAATGTGGAAACCTGTCTGGAACGATGCGTGGACTCCATTCTTGCACAGGAACAGACAGAAGGGCAGATCGAGATTTTGCTGATTGACGACGGAAGTACGGACGGAAGCGGCGTTTTATGTGACCGGCTGGCGGAGCGCTTTTCTGTTGTAAAAGCTGTTCATAAAGAGAACGGAGGATTATCCTCTGCCAGGAATGCGGGAATAGAGATGGCAAAAGGCGATTATGTGCTTTTTGTGGATTCGGACGATTTTATAGAAAAACATACCTGCCGTCTGCTGGAGCAGGCCATTAAAAAATATAGTTGTCCGGATGCTCTTTCTTTTGACGGCTGGGAAGACAACGGCAGACGCCGTACGCCCATAAGGAGGCTTCCCATTGAAGTATTAAAGTGTACAAAAGACGGGAAAACATATCTGCTGGAACACTACAAAGAGAGAAATCTGAACGTGGAAGCCTGGCTGTACGCATACCGGAGGGGATTCCTTTTTGAACAGAATCTGCGGTTTGCGGAAGGAATCCTGCATGAGGACGTGGAATTTACCCCCCGGGCGCTGCTTGTCTGTAAGAGGATTGTCGAGCTTCCTGACTGTCTTTATCACTATGTCATTCGGGAAAATTCTATCAGCACGCAGAAAAACCGGGAGAAAAATATCAAAGATCTGTTTTGTACGCTGGAAAAACAGGTTCTTCTGGCCGGGCAGCAGGAGTCGGAGCTGAAAAAATGGATGAAAGACGCGGCTTTGGACAGTTATCTTAATATGGTGCAGGAGGCCCGCATGTATCAAAAGCAGTACAGAAAACTGCTGAAAAAGAGCTTCTTACCGGGAAAAGCGGCCACAAACTGGAACCGTTTCCGTGTGCTGCTTTGCTTTGTGAGCGTGCGGCTGTACTGCTTTATGAACGACTGCTATAAAAGGCTGAGAGTCTGAGTCATTTGCAATTTTACGGTATATGGATTATAATGGCAAAATAAGTGAGGACAGATGCCGTGCATATTTTGAAAAATTTAAGGAAAATTCCCTTTTGGACAGACTATTACAGGCAGGATTTCTGGATGAGGCGCAGGCTGATAAAACTGAACCGGCCGGATGCGGATTTTGTAAAAGATGAGGCAAAGCAGCAGGCGCGTATGCTGAAATATTGCCGCAGAGCTTTCCCGGATTTTTACAGGTTTTACGGACTGGACGGCAGCGAGGCACTTAAACAGTATCCGCTCATATCCAAACATGATATGCGAAAACATCCCGAACTGTTCCGGACCAGGTATAAAAGATGGATTGTGTCTCATCAGGCGACGACAGGAGGAAGCACAGGGACGCCGTTTGGATTTGAAATTTCGGTGAACCATGACCCCGTTCATCAGGAATTTTTATGGAAGCAGATGGGGTATAAAAAAGGCGACAGGATCCTGTGTGTGAACGGGATGAGCCTGCCTGAAAGCAGGACTTCGCAGAACATTTACTACGCCAGACTGTCTGATTCGGAATTTCCATATGGAAGTTATGCTTTGTCCTGCCTGTATTTGACGGAAGATACGGCAAGTTATTATTTTGCTTTTATGGAAAAAATGAAACCGGCCTACCTTCGGGGGTATTCTTCGGCCATTTATCGTCTGGCGCAGTATGTCAGGACGCGCGGGATGACACTGGGCTTTGTGTTAAAAGGAATCCAGCTTACATCAGAGACTACCTTTGAGTATCAGATCGAATATATTGAACAGGTATTCCATACAAAGGTATATATGCAGTATGGCCATACGGAAGCGGCGGTTTTCGCGTTTACTTACGACGAGAGCCATAAATACCGGTGCTCTCCGCTGTACGGGCATGTGGAAGTGCTGGATGAAAAAGGGCGTCATGTAAGAGAAGGAGAGACAGGAGAAGTGGTTGTTACCTCTTACTCTAATTTCGCGATGCCTTTTATCCGATACAGAACCGGGGATCTGGCAGAATACGGAGGGACGAAAGGCGCTGTCGTGACGCTGAATAAGGTCTGGGGAAGAACGCAGGATATCATATACACAGTCTCTGAAGAACCTGTTTTTCTGACTGCCCTTATTTTCGGGCTTCATTATCACGCGTTTACGAATATTCTAAAGTGGAAACTGATTCAAAAGGAGTATGGAAAAGTTATATTTCGGATTGTGAAAGGTCCTGAATATACAGAGAAAGACGAAACGGAACTTCGCGAAAGCTTTTGGGAAAATGCGGGGATAGAGACTGCGTTTGAATATGTGGAAGACCTGGAGCTGACAAAGAGGGGTAAATCTGTATTTCTGGAACAATATTTGGAAAGGTAAGGGGCAGGGTGCGCGATGCAGGGAAAGATCACAGTAGTGGTAGTGGGATACAACCGGACAGATTCCATAGAACGTATTCTTGACTCTCTTTCCAGAGCGAATTATGATTATTCGGATATCAGGCTGCTTATAAGTCTGGATCACAGTGAAAACAAAAAAGTGGTGCAGGCAGCGGAGCGTTTTGAATGGAGATATGGGGAGAAGAAGGTCATTGCCCATCCGAAACGTCTTGGTCTTCGGAAACATATTATTTCCTGCGGGGATCTTACAAGACAATACGGCGCGGTCATGATACTGGAAGACGATCTGTATGTTTCCCCGGATTATTATAATTTTGCCATGCAAGCGCTGGAAAAATATGGGGAGCATCCTAAGATAGCCGGTATCGCGCTGAATACGAAGCGGGAGCTTCTGGAAAGTGTATATCCGTTTTTCCCGCTGAAAAAAGGAGAGGATATCTATTTTCAGCAGTTCGCCACATCCTGGGGACAGGTATGGAACGAACGGATGTGGGACGGCTTTCGTAAATGGTATGATGCCCATCCGACGCTTCCTTATCATAAAGATGTACTGCAGGCAGTATTGAATTATCCGGATACTTCCTGGGCAAAGTTTTATCAGACCTATATCGTGGATACGGGAAAATATTTTGTTTACAGCTATGACTCCCTGACGACGAATTTCGGGGACGCGGGAGAGCATTTCGGCGGCAGTTCTTCTTCGGCGCAGTCGGTTCTTTTTTATGGAAAGAAAGCGTATCGTATGCCGGAGTTTGCGGACGGAGTTAAATATGATATTTACGGAGAGCCGGTCGGACTCGGGAAATATCTTGGGGTTTCGGAAGAAGCGTTTACCTGCGACATGTGGGGCAGAAAGCGAAAAGAGGCTTACCGAAGGTATGTGTTAAGCAGCAGAACGCTGGATTATAAAGTTCTTAAGTCTTTTGGCATGCAGATGAAACCGATGGAATTGAATGTAATAGAAAATATAAAGGGGACAGGACTGTTTTTGTATGATACGCAGGCGCCTGCGGCGGGCAGAAATAAATCTTCAAAGGAGGAACGGATCAGGTTGCTGGAGTACGGATACGGCGTTCTGGACGGCAGGGATTTGTTAAAGTGGGGCATGAGCAGAACAGGTAAAAAGCTGCGAAGGAAAGCGAAAGGAAGTGGATGATGAAGTTATATATCATATTTACGGCAGATATTCATCCCATAGGCGGCATGCAGCTTTATACAGCCGGTAAAGCCGGATACCTGGAGAAGCATGGCTGGAAAGTGGTCATATTTTCCACAGGTGTCGCCGGGGGGACGTGTGCTGTCTCTTCTTTGAATCCATATGTAAAAGGCGGAAATATGATATTTGAATATCAGCCGGCGCAGCTGCCTGAAAGATTCTGTGATTCCGTGTGCCGGATGATGTTAAGCCTGCTGCCGGCGTCCGATCTGCAAAAGGATACGGTTTATATAGAAACGCATTCGGAAGTGCTTGCTTTGTGGGGGGAACTTCTGGCCGGAAGACTGGGCGCGCGGCATATATGTTTTAACTGCAATGAAATATTCCGGGGAAAAGGAAAACATTATGTGGAGAATATGGAATATCTGAAGTTCAAATATCATAGAAAAGAGCTTCTCGGTCTTCACACGGATACTTTAAAGAAGATTTTTGACGGTTATATGGAAGTTCCCTGTGATTCGACTTTTCTGTTCGACGCGGTGGAACCGGATCCTGTACAGGATGTGGAAAGTGATTTTGTGGCGCATCTGACACGCCTTGACTGGAATATTGTATATATCGGCCGGGCAAATAAAGGGTATGTTGGAAACATTATAGACGGAGTGGCGGCCTTTGCCCGAAAACATCCTGATAAGAAGATACAGTTTGTCATGGTTGGCGACGCCGGATGCAGACAGCGGCAGATTCGTGAGAAACTGCTGAAGATTCAGAATCTGAAAACGACGCTGCCGGGGGATCTGGTGCCTATTCCCAGAAAATTATATGAAAAAACGGATGTGGTCATTGCGGGAGCCGTCTGTGCGGAGATATCGGCGAGAGAACATGTGCCGACAATCGTAGCGGACTGTGAGAATCATCTGGCGTGCGGCGTGCTGGGGCATACGACGATGAACAGTATGTACCATGAAGAAAACAGCACCCAGACGGATTTTTGTGAAGCGCTGGAAGATACGCTGGTCAGAAAAACATATTTAAAGTATGCGTATGCGTTTCCTGACGCGATACCGCCGGATCATATATTTGAAAGCCATTTTGCTTTTTTTGCCGGTGCGTCCGGAAAGAAAGCATATTATAATGTGAAAAAGAACCCATATGTTTCCAGGCTTACGTTTAAAAAGGTCGTACCGGCATATATAAAGTTCCGTAATCCGGGTCTGTTTTTCAGATTATATGAGATAAAAAAGAGGTTGACATATGGATCGAAAAGAGCAGGTGGTCTCTAATTTAATATGGCGTTTCATGGAACGCTGCGGGGCGCAGATGGTTTCTTTTGTGGTCTCCATTGTACTGGCCCGGCTGCTGCTTCCGGAACAGTACGGTCAGGTTGCTTTAATCTCCGTATTTATTACAATCCTGAACGTGTTTGTTGACAGCGGTTTCGGCAATGCTCTGATTCAGAAAAAAGATGCCGACTACAGGGATTTTTCAACCGTGTTTTTTTTTAATGTGGGTTTTTGCCTGCTTTTGTATGCGGCTGTTTTTTTATGCGCGCCGTTGATTGCGCTTTTTTATGAAGATCCTTCGCTTACGCCTCTAATCAGGGTATTAAGTTTGACGATTGTGATCTCGGGAGTAAAAAACATACAGCAGGTGTATGTTATGAAAAACCTGATCTTTAAAAAATTTTTTTACGCCACGTTGTTTGGGACTGTGTTGTCGGCTTTTGTGGGGATCGCGCTGGCCATGCGCGGTTTCGGCGTGTGGGCGCTGGTGTTTCAGCATCTGACCAATACATTTGTGGATACCTGTGTTCTCTGGCTGACGGTAAAGTGGTATCCCAACTGGTATTTTTCCTTTCAAAGATTAAGAGAAATGTTCTCTTATGGATATAAACTGTTATTGTCTTCCCTGATGAATACCGTTTATATAAATTTTCGCCAGCTGATCATCGGAAAATTTTATTCCTCGGCTGACCTGGCTTTTTATAATAAGGGAAAACAATTTCCCTACCTGATCGTTCAGAATGTAAATACCTCCATTGACAGCGTGCTGTTTCCGGTCATGTCCAGGGCGCAGGACAATAAAGAGGAATTAAAAAAGATGATCCGTTTGTCGATTAAAACCGGCAGTTTTATCATGTGGCCGCTGCTGATCGGTCTTGCGTCGGTATCGGAGTCCCTGATCGAACTGCTTTTGACAGAAAAGTGGATGCCCTGTGTGCCGTACCTGATTATATTTTGTCTTGTGTGCGGCTGGTATCCGATCCAGACCGCGAACCTGAACGCGATCAAGGCGGTTGGGCGCAGCGATATTTTCCTGAAACTGGAGATTATACAGTCCGTATGCGGGATCGCGCTTCTGATACCGGTGATTCATAAAGGCGTATGGTATATTGCTCTTATGTTCCTGGTAAGCAGCATACTGAACTGTATGATTATCGCGTACCCGAACAGGAAGCTGGTTGGATATGGCTGTTTTCAGCAGTTTTTTGACATGTTGCCAATCTTACTGCTTGCGGTTATAATGGGAGCGGTTGTATATTGTGTTAAATATTTTGTGGGAAATCTGTATATAAGGCTATTGATACAGGTGCCGGTCGGGATGGCGGTTTATACGGCTGGCGCGGCGTTTTTTAAATTTGAGGCTTTTTACTATATACTTGGTATGTTAAAACGCAGAAAAGCCTGAGGATAGGAGAACAGGATGGAAATTAATGTCACAAAAAGTTCCATGCCGGATTTTGAAGAGTACTGTAATGAAATCCGGGAACTCTGGGAGTCGCACTGGCTTACCAATATGGGAACAAAACATAAGGAATTGATCGAACAGCTAAAGTCGTACATGCAGGTGGAAGGCGTTGATCTGGTGACCAATGGGCATATGGCGCTGGAGCTGTCCATGCAGGCCATGAATCTGTCAGGAGAAGTCATCACCACGCCTTTTACTTTTATTTCAACCACTCATGCGATTGTAAGGAGCGGGCTGACTCCTGTGTTCTGCGATATTCATCCATATGATTTTACAATGGATGTATCCAGGATTGAAGAACTGATCACGGACAAAACTTCCGCGATCCTTCCGGTGCATGTATATGGTAACGTCTGCGATGTGGAACAGATCCGTAAAATCGCAGAAAAACACGGGTTAAAAGTTATCTATGATGCCGCTCATACATTCGGAGTCAAATATAAGGGACAGGGAATCGGAAATTTTGGAGACGTGTCCTGTTTCAGTTTTCATGCCACGAAAGTGTTCCATACCATTGAAGGAGGCGCAATCTGTTATAAAGATCAGGCGTTTGGCGAAGTGATCAAGGTTATGAAAGACTTTGGTATCTATGATGAGGAACTGGTGACAGAGACAGGGCCAAACGCTAAAATGAACGAATTCTGCGCCGCTATGGGATTATGTAATCTGCGCCATATTGATGAAGAGATAGCCAAAAGGAAAAAAATTACGGAGCGGTACCGGGAGCGCCTTGAAGGCGTTGAAGGGATTCAGTTATCGCCCGTACAGCCGGATGTGGTTTCCAATTATGCGTATTTTCCGGTTGTTTTTGACGAAAAACTTTTTGGCGCAGGAAGGGATGAAGTGAAGGAACGGCTGGCAAAAGAGAAGATCGGCGCAAGAAAATACTTCTACCCCCTTACCAGCCAGGCGATCTGCTATAAAGACAGATACGATGTCGGGAAGACGCCGGTCGCAGCCCGGGTCAGCCAAAGGGTTTTGACGCTTCCGCTCTACGCGGATCTGACCCTGGAAGAAACAGACCGGATCTGTGATCTGATCCTGCAATGCAGAAAGGTGGTTGTAAAATAGTGATAAAGGTGATAAACTAATCCAAAATATGGATAGCCATGTACAGGAGTGTCTTATGTCTGGTACCAGAAACAAAAAGTTCATATACAGGGTTTTTCTTCTGGTCCTTGTGGACGCCCTGATTACGGCCTTTGCAGGGCCGGTTGCCATTTATATTCGCTATAACTTTATTCTTGAACCGTCGGCCATTACGTTTATTGAAAATATTTTGAAATATTATCCGTTTAATCTGGCGGTCACGCTGGCGGCTTTCGCGGCGTTTCGCCTGTACCGGGGCATCTGGAAATACGCCAGCGGTACGGATCTGGCCAATGTTATTGGGGCCTGCGGCGTGTCGGCCGTGGTACAGACGGCGGGCATGAAGCTGATGGGACTGTCTGTCCCCAGAAGTTATCCGCTTATGTACTTTGCGGTTTTGACCGGCGGGATCGCCGTGTTTCGCTTTATGTACCGGATTCAGGGTTACATCCAGCAGAGGCGGGAAGACATGGTTCGGACAGGCAAGAAGAATACGATGATCATAGGCGCCGGCGAAGCGGGTTATACGTTGTTAAAAGAACTTCAAAACAGCCGTTTTACTTTGCAGCATGTCTGCTGCCTGGTGGATGACGATCCCGGGAAAAAGGGAAAATATCTGCGGGGGGTTCTGGTGGCGGGAAACCGTTATGATATTATCAGGCTGGCGGAGGAATACCAGGTGGATGAGATTATGATTGCCATACCGTCTGCTTCCCGCGCGTCCGTCCAGGAGATTCTGGATATCTGCAGTCAGACCGGATGTAAGCTGAAAGTCCTTCCGGGTCTTTATCAGCTTGTAAACGGGGAAGTCAGCGTATCCAAGCTTCGCAATGTGGAGATTGAAGATCTGCTCGGAAGAGATCCGGTGGACACAAAAGTGGACAGCATTATGGATTATGTGTCAGGGAAGACGGTGCTTGTGACCGGGGGCGGAGGGTCCATCGGGAGCGAACTTTGCCGCCAGATCGCAAGGCATGAACCAAAGCGTCTGGTGATTTTGGATATTTATGAAAACAATGCCTATGATATTCAGCAGGAGCTGATCCGGGATTATCCGGATCTGGATTTATCCGTCCTGATCGGATCGGTGCGAAACACCCACAGGATGAACAATATATTTGAGACTTACCGGCCGGATATCGTCTACCACGCCGCGGCTCACAAGCATGTGCCGCTGATGGAGGACAGCCCCAACGAGTCTATTAAGAATAACGTCATGGGGACTTATAAGACGGTACAGGCAGCAGACCGGTACGGGGTATCCCGCTTTGTACTGATTTCCACCGATAAAGCAGTGAATCCAACCAATATTATGGGGGCGTCCAAGCGAATCTGCGAGATGATCATTCAGATGATGAACTATCGGTCGGAGACAGAATTTGTGGCTGTGCGCTTTGGCAATGTGCTGGGCAGCAACGGAAGCGTGATTCCGCTTTTTAAGAAGCAGATCGAGGAGGGCGGTCCCGTGACCGTGACCCATCCGGATATTATCCGTTATTTTATGACCATTCCCGAGGCGGTATCTCTGGTGCTTCAGGCAGGCGCCAGAGCCAGAGGAGGAGAGATCTTTGTGCTGGATATGGGGAAACCGGTAAAGATACTGGATCTTGCCCTGAACCTGATTCGTCTGTCCGGTTATAAACCTTATGAAGATATACAGATTCGTTTTACAGGCCTTCGCCCCGGGGAAAAACTGTACGAGGAGCTTTTGATGAGCGAGGAAGGCCTTACAGGTACGGACAATGAGCTGATCCACATCGGAAAACCCATAGAGTTTGACGAGACAAAATTTATGAGACAGCTAAAAGAGCTGGATGAACTCTCCAGGATGGACAGTCCGCTGATCAAAGAAAAGGTTATGGAGATCGTCCCGACTTACCATATAAAAAACAATTAATATTTGAAAAGAGGCGTGTTTTATGGGACACATTTATCTGGCTTCCCCGCATATGAGCGAGGAAGGATTTGAGCAGGCATATGTAAAAGAGGCGTTTGACACGAACTGGATCTCTCCCCTTGGAAAAAATGTGAATGAATTTGAAAAGGAGCTGGCTTCCTACGTGGGGGCGAAAGACGCGGCGGCTCTGTCTGCCGGTACGGCTGCGATTCATATGGCGATAAAAGCCGCAGGCGTGAAAGAAGGGGATATTGTATTCTGCCAGTCTCTTACTTTTTCCGCCACGGCCAATCCGATCCTTTATGAAAAGGCGGTTCCGGTATTTATCGACAGCGATTATGAGACCTGGAATATGTCGCCGGAAGCTTTGGAGAAGGCATTTGAAAAATATCCTGACGTAAAGGCGGTTCTGCCGGTGCATCTTTATGGTCTGCCGGCCAATATGGACCGGATTATGGAGATCTGCAGAAAGCATGGCGTGCCGGTCATTGAAGACGCGGCGGAGAGTCTTGGAAGCATTTATCATGGACAGGCTACGGGAACTTTCGGCGACTACGGAATCTTTTCTTTTAACGGGAATAAAATTATCACCACTTCCGGCGGCGGTATGCTGGTTTGCAATATGGAAGAAGAAAAGGCCAAAGAGCGGATCGCGAAGGTGCGCTTCTGGGCAACCCAGGCCAGAGAACCGGCACGTCATTATGAACATAAAGAAATTGGGTATAATTATCGTATGAGCAATATTGTGGCGGGGATCGGCCGGGGCCAGATGAAAGTTCTTGAGCAGAGAGTGGAGAAGAAGCGGCAGATCTTCGACTATTACCGGGAGCATCTGGGGGATCTGAAAGGCGTATCCTTTATGCCCATGCATGAGGGTGAACGGTCCAACTGCTGGCTCAGCGTATGTTTACTTTCAGAGGAAAGTAAAGTCCGTCCGCTGGATGTGATGGAAGCTTTGGAACAGGCGGATATCGAAAGCCGTCCGGTATGGAAGCCCATGCATCTGCAGCCGGTGTTTGCCGGATATGACTATGTGGACAACGGCGGCGTGGCGGAATCGCTTTTTACAGGAGGGGTCTGCCTGCCAAGTGATACAAAGATGACCGGGGAGGATCTTGCCGGAATCTGCAGGATCATCCGGGGATTGTGGGGATAGATGAAGCAGGGATTTTACGCAAAATGTATCAAACGAAAACTGGATATTGTGTTGTCCGCGGGAGCGCTTTTTTTCTTAAGCCCTGTGATGATCGTGACGGCTGTGATGGTGCGCAGAAACCTTGGGAGTCCGGTGCTTTTTACCCAGTTAAGACCGGGAAAGGGCGAGAAGATTTTTAAAATGTATAAGTTTCGCACTATGACGGACGCGCGGGATGCGGACGGAAATCTGCTCCCCGACGAAGCGCGCCTGACGGAATTCGGTAAATTTTTAAGAAGCAGCAGTCTGGATGAACTTCCGGAGCTTTTTAATATTTTAAAAGGCGATATGAGTATCGTGGGACCACGGCCGCAGCTGGTGCGTGATATGGTGTTTATGACCAGAGAGCAAAGACGCAGGCATAAAGTACCTCAGGGTTTAACAGGCCTTGCCCAGGTAAACGGAAGGAATAACATATCCTGGGAGGACAAGCTTTCCTTTGACCAGAAATATGTCAAACATATCACTTTTCCGGGGGATCTTTGGATCGTGCTTCGGACAGTGGGTAATGTGCTGCATAAAGAGGATATCAATATGGACGGTATGGCTACGGCGGAAGACTTTGGCGATTATCTGCTTCGGACGGGGCAGGTGGATCAGAAGACTTACGATAAAAAGCAGAGAATTGCCCGCCGGATCTGTGAGAGGAACAGTTGAAAGGTATGGATGGTATGAACAGAGAGTGGGAATATTATAATCATGCGCTCGTCCCTTCGACAGCTCCTCACAGAACGCCGGATACTTCCTGGATGAAAAGCCCCAAAGAATGGAAGAAACGTTCGGATGGGAAATATCCGTTGTTTGCCCGGTGGATTACAGATTTTGATTGTCAGGAAGAGACGGAATGGTGGTGTCTGGTGAAAGACACGCCTTTTGATATCATGTCTTTAAAATCAAACCGCCGAAGCATTATTACCCGGGGATTAAAGCGTGTGGATGTCAGGATGATCTGTCCGGCAGATTATGCCGCTCAGATGGCAAATGTGCTGATCAAGGCATGGAGTTCCTATGATGAGGCTTATACAGAAGGAAATGACAGGGAAAGACTGACAAAAGAATTTCAGGAATTAACAAAAGATTCCCTTGGCAATACAGAGTATCTGGGAGCGTTTCTAAAAGATACAGATACGTTGATTGGCTATAGTATTTATCTGGTGCATGAGGATTGGATCGAATATTCTGTCGTGAAGACAGACCCTGAATACCTGAATACGCAGGTAAATGCAGCGTTGGCCTATTATGGGCTGGAACGCTATATAAGGCCCGGAATCAAATATGTGCATGGCGGATGGCGGACGATGATTCATGACACAAATTATCAGGATTATCTGGAAAAGAATTTTGGTTACCGCAAAGCATACTGCAGGCTTCATGTACAGTATCGTCCGTGGATGAAAGCAATGGTATATGCGCTGTATCCATTTCGGAATCTGATTAAAAAAGGCTCTAAAAATAAACTGATCTATCAAATATGGTGTACATTACATCAGGAGGAAATCCATCGTACGTTTCATGAAAGATAAAAGAGGTGACCATACAGTATGAATATCTGGTTTTTTAATCATTATGCAGTGCCTGTCAGCCTGTATCCTCTGGCGCGTCCGTTCCATTTCGCGAACCATCTGCAGAAAAAGGGGCATAAAGTGACGATCTTTGCCGCAAGCTCCGTCCATTTATCGGACAAGAACCTGATCACGGACAGAAGGCCCATGCGGGCAAAGCGGACGGACGGGATCCGGTATGTGTTTTTAAAAGCGAGAAATTATAAAGGCAACGGCCTGGGGCGGATACTGAACTTTTTTGACTATACGTTTCGTCTGTTTACCCAGACCGGGAAGTTTAATAAGCCGGATGTGATCATGGCTACTTCCGTACATCCGCTGGCCTGTGTGGCCGGGATTCTGCTGGCGAAAAAATACCGCTGCAGATGTGTGGTGGAGATCGCGGACTTATGGCCGCTGACGCTGGTGGAGTACGGCGCCATCAAAGAGGATCAGCTCATTACCCGGGCCTTGTACGCGCTGGAGCACTGGATTTATAAAAAAGCGGACGCGGTTATCTTTACCATGTACGGAGGGAAGCAGTATATCCGGGACATGGGCTGGGCGTCGGATGTAGATCTTGACAAAATTTATTATATTAACAATGGTGTGGATCTGGAGCTTTACAGAAAACAGGAACAAAAGGAAATCTATGAGGATGAAGACCTGGACAAAAAGAGTACTTTTAAGGTGATGTATACAGGTTCTATGGGCATTGCCAATTCGGTATATGACATTCTGGATGCCGCGAAGCTTCTGGAAAATTATAAAGATATCCGGTTCTTCCTGTTCGGCGGCGGGTATCAGGAAGAGGATCTGAAAGAATACTGCCGGGAACATGGGATTACCAACGTGTTGTTTAAAGGGAAAGTAAATAAAAAATATATTCCGGGTATTCTTGCAAGAGGGGACTTGAATATGCTTACCGGACCCAGCGACAAAGTATCAGAGTATGGTATGAGCATGAATAAGATGTTTGACTACATGGCTTCCGGCCATCCGACCGTGTCCAATATTGAAACAAAAAACGATCTGTTTGTGGACAATGGCTGCGGTGTAACAGTGGAAGCGGGAAGCGCCCGGGAGATGGCGGACGCTGTTCTTGATTTCTACAGGATGGATCAGACCAGGTACGGAGCCTATTGCATGAACGCAAAAGAAACGGTGAAGCAGTATGATTTTGCGTTTCTTACGGACAGGCTGGAAGAAATCCTTACAGGAGAGGTGACAAAATGAAATATGTATTGATCGGATGCGGGCGTATCGCAACGAATCATATCAAGGCGGTATTAAACAATCATCTGGAATTTGCGGCTGTCTGCGACGCGGACCCGGAACATATGGAAAGTCTGCTTAAAAATCACGGCCTTGATAAGGATACTTCCATCAGACGGTATACAGATTATAAAAAGATGATAGAAGAAGTTAAGCCGGATTTGGCCGGGATTGCCACAGAGAGCGGGATTCACGCGAAGATTGCCCTGTTCTGTATTGATCATGGCGTACATTGTATCATCGAAAAACCCATTGCCATGAGTATTGCGGATGCGGACGAGATCGTCCGGCGCGCAAAAGAAAAAGGAGTGAAAGTGTCCGCCTGCCATCAGAACCGTTTTAATGTGGCGGTGCAGGAGACGAGAAAGGCGCTTCTGGAAGGCCGTTTCGGCAAGCTGTCCCATGGCTCCGTCCATGTACGCTGGAATCGTAACGAAGGATATTATGAGCAGGCAGACTGGAGAGGCAAGTGGGCTTCGGACGGAGGAGCGCTGATGAATCAGTGTATCCACGGGATCGATCTGCTGCGCTGGATGTTCGGAGATGAAGCAGAGGAAGTTTACGGTGTAACAAGACAGCAGTTCCATCACTATCTGGAAGCGGAGGATTTGGGTCTGGCGATCGTAAAGTTCAAAAACGGCGCGGTGGCGACCATAGAGGGAACGACCAATGTTTATCCGCAGAACCTGGAAGAGACATTGTATATTTTCGGAGAGAAAGGCACAGTCAAACTGGGCGGTAAATCCACCAACAATATCGATGTGTGGGAGTTTGCCGACAAAAAGGAATCGGATGACCGAAACCAGGGACTTAAAGAGGCCACCAGCAACGTCTATGGAAACGGACACACAAGCCTGTATGCGGATGTGATAGATGCCATTTTGACAGACCGGGAGCCCTATGTGGATGCCGTTGCCGGAAGAAACGCCCTGGAGCTGGTACTGGCCGTGTATAAAAGCCAGAAAGAAGGCATTCCGGTAAAACTTCCTTTAAAAGACTTTAAGAGTGTGGATATGGCAGGAGAATTTGATGTTTAAGATTGGTGAAGTAAGGGCCGACGATCTGGCGGGGGAAGAGTTTCCCTCTCTTAAGGGCCGCAGCTTTTTCATATACGGGGTGTCTGATCCGGAGGCGCCGGAAAGCAACAGCATTATCTATGTGAGAACGGCTGTTGACGGCAGTTACCGGGACGTAAAAGAGGCGGTCTTCGTGACCAAAGAAGAGGTGGAGCTTCCCGGTTTGGACGCATCCTGCGTTCATATAAAGGCAAAGATGCAGAAAAACGTATACGGGGTCCTTTTAGAACGGCTGAAAGGACTGCTTCCCGGGACAGAGACGGAATTTGTTAACGGCAGCTATATCAGTAAAGATATCAGAATGGGAAAAAATGTCCGGATCGCGCCTTTCTGCGTGATCGGACAGGATGTAGTCATCGGGGATGACTGTGAGATCGGGACCGGGACTGTCATAAAGGACCATGTCCGTATCGGAAATAAGGTACATATCCACGAGAAATGTATGATCGGCGTGGATGACATGGATGTATACCGCCTGGAAGACGGGGTGTGCAGGGATCTGCCGCATCTGGCCGGTACGATCATAGAAGACGGCTGCCTTCTTCTGGCCGGCACTGTCGTAGGAGCAGGCGACTCACGGACCACGGTGCTTGGGAAAAGTTCCGTAGTGGGTATGTTGGGAGATGTGGGACATAACTGTGTCATAGGCGCGGGGAGTTCTGTCGGCGGCAAATCCAGTATTTCCGGTCACTGCGATATAGGGGAGCATGTCTATATTGCGCCCATGTCCGTGACGACCAATCGGATCAGAGTGGGGGAAGGCGCATACCTGGGCATCGGAGCCGTGGCGATTAAGGACGTGCCGGACGGGGAGAAACAGTTCGGTAATCCGGCGCGCAAAGTGCTGGAAATAAAGAAACATTAGAGAGGGCCATGCATGGTTTACAATATCCTGGATTATCTGGAAGCCAGTGAAGCTTCCTGTCCAACGAAGATCGCGTATGAAGATCTGGAAGACAGTTTTACTTATACCCAGGTGCTTACGAACGCAAAAAGGATCGGCAGCGCTCTGTTAGCAGAGCTTCCTCAGAATGCGCCGGTTCCGGTTCTGATGGAGAAAAAGGCCTGGACGTTACATGTGTTTATGGGGGCAGTCTGTGCAGGCTGCTTTTATACGTTAGTGGAGCCGGAGCAGCCTCTGGAGAGAATCCGTACGATCCTTCATACACTTGGGGCGCAGGTTATAATAACTTCGGGGCATCTGCTGGAAGGTCTAAAAGAACTGGAATTTTCCGGCCGCGTACTCCTGGCGGAGGAACTGGTACAGCACAGAATAGATGAAGAAGGGCTTGCGAAAAGACGGGCCTGCGCCTGTGATACAGACCCGCTGTACGCGATCTTTACTTCGGGCTCTACAGGCGTGCCTAAAGGCGTGGTGGTATGTCACCGTTCGGTGATTGACTTTACGGAGCATTTCACGAGGATTTTCGGGTTTTGCCGGGAGGACGTCATCGGCGGTCAGGCGCCCTTTGATTTTGATGTGTCGGTAAAAGATATTTATCCTGCCATGAAGGTCGGAGCCACGCTGGAGGTGATCCCGAAGCGGTATTTCAGCGTGCCGAAAAAGCTTTTGGATTTTCTGGACGAAAGGAAAGTGACCAGCCTTACCTGGGCGGTGTCCGCCCTCTGCGTGATCTCCATGCTGAAAGGGTTTCGTTACAAAGTGCCCGGCTCCATCCGCAGGGTTATGTTCAGCGGGGAAGTGATGCCGGTGGGGCAGCTGAACTACTGGAGAAGTTATCTGCCGGATGCCATGTATGTGAATCTGTACGGACCGACGGAGATTACCTGCAACTGCACCTACTATATTTTAGACCGGGATTTTTCAGAAGAGGAACAGATTCCCATCGGAACGGCCTTTCCCAACGAGCGGGTAATCCTTCTGGATGAGGAAAATCATCTGTTGACAGAAGCGGGAAAGTTGGGGGAGATCTGTGTTCTTGGCACAGCGCTGGCTCTGGGATATTACAGGAATGAAGAAAAGACCAGGCAGGCATTTGTACAGAATCCGCTGAATGACTGTTATCCGGAGCTTATGTACCGAACCGGGGATCTGGGTCGGTATGGGGAGGACGGACAGTTGTATTATGTGACCCGGAAGGATTTCCAGATCAAACATATGGGTCACAGGATTGAGTTGGGAGAGATCGAGACGGCGCTGCAGGCGCTTCCGGGGATAGAGAGAGCCTGCTGTATTTATGACGAACCAAATACAAAGATTATCTGCTTTTATGTGGGAAAGCCGGAGGCAAAGGAGATCATCCGTCAGTTGACAGAGAAGATTCCGCGGTTTATGATTCCTAACAGTTTTTGCCGGGTGGAGCGTATGCCGATCACGAAAAACGGGAAGATCGACCGTAAGGCACTGATGGCGGAGCAGGGAAAGGAGGAGGCCCATGGATAAAAAGAAGCTGGAAGAACTGGCGTCTTTCGCAGGGACGCCGGCTTATATATTTGATATAGACGTATTAAAAGAAAGGATTTCCCGGGTATCTGATCAGATACGCCCGGCAGAGCTTTGCTTTGCCATGAAAGCCAATCCTTTTCTGGCAGGATTGATAGATGACTGTGTGGATTATTATGAAGTCTGTTCCCCGGGAGAGTTTCATATCTGCGTAAAAAACGGGATTCCCATGAAAAAAGTGGTGCTTTCGGGTGTGTACAAAGAATATGAGGATGTGTATTATGCCATGGAACAGGGAGTCACCACTTATACGGCGGAATCCGTACGTCAGTTTGCCCTGCTGCACAGGTGTGCGAAAGAACTTGGAAAGACAGTGGAAGTTCTGCTGCGGGTCACCAGCGGGAATCAGTTTGGTATGAGTGAGGAAGACGTGACAAAGCTTGTCAGGGGGCGGATGTCATACGACGGTGTGCAGATTACAGGTTTGCAGTATTTTACAGGAACCCAGAAAAAGTCTGCGAAAAAGATCGCGGGAGAGCTGGAATATATAGAAGATCTGATCCAAAGACTTAAGGAACAGGAAGGCTTTGACACCCGGGTGCTGGAATTCGGGCCGGGGCTTGGAGTGCCGTATTTTATAAAAGATGACATGGATGAGGATGCGAAGCTGTTAGAGGAATTTGTGAGGTTTTATAAAAGAGAGAGACCCTATAAGCTTGTTTTTGAAATGGGACGTTTTTTAAGTGCTTCCTGCGGTTATTATATAACAAAAGTTGTGGACCAGAAGAAGAATGACGCGGTTCATGTGTGTATTGTGGACGGAGGCATTCACCATGTAAACTATTATGGACAGAATATGGCTATGAAGACTCCGGTTTTATCTTATTTTCCGCAGCATTCCATGGAACAGGAAGAAGAGGAACTCTGGACAGTATATGGGTCCCTTTGTACAACCGCGGATATTTTGTTAAAGCGCCTGCCTCTTCGGGATGTACGCGTGGGCGATTATCTGGTATTTCATAATATCGGCGCGTATTCTGTGACAGAAAGTCCGTATCTTTTCTTAAGCAGAAGGATGCCGAAAATTTATGCATACAGCCGTCAGGAAGGAATGAGGCTTCTTCGGGACGGACTGGAAACCTGGACATTCAATACATGAAACGAAAAAAGGGGAAAAACGATGGATGAATTGATGGAATTACTGGCAGCGTTAAAGCCGGAGATTGATTTTGAGAGAGAAAAAGAACTGATAGACGACGGACTTTTGGAATCCTTTGACGTGATTACTTTGATCGCGGAGATTGAGGATCAGTTTGGGCTGGAAGTTCCGGCGGAAGAGATCGTCCCCGAGAATTTTAATTCGGCGGAAGGGATCTGGAAGCTTTTGGAAAGGATAAAGGAGGAGGCGTAAGTATGCAGTTGCAGTTTCGGGATTTAAAGAGCCAGTACAGGGCATTAAAGGATCAGATGGACGCGGCGATCGAACAGGTGCTGGATTCTTCTGATTATATCGCGGGCGATCAGATTGACGAACTGGAGCAGGAACTGGCGGAATATGTCGGCGTGAAACACTGTGTATCCTGCGGAAACGGAACGGACGCTTTAACATTGGCGCTCAAAGCCTGGGGCGTCGGACTGGGAGATGCGGTATTCGTACCGGATCATACGTTTTTCTCTTCAGCGGAATCGGTGGCGTTTGTGGGCGCGACGCCGGTATTTGCCGATGTGTCGGAAGATACGTTTAATCTGGATGCAGAAAGCCTGGAAAGGGTCATAAAAGCGGTCATATCGGAGGGAAAACTGAAGCCGAGAGCGATTGTGGCGGTGGATCTGTATGGTCTTCCGGCAGATTATGACAGGATACGCAAGATTGCGGACCGGTATCACCTGTATATCCTGGAGGACTGCGCCCAGGGCTTTGGAAGCACCTGGCATGGAAAACCTGCCGGAAGTTTCGGTGATATTTCCACTACGTCCTTCTTTCCTGCCAAGCCGCTGGGCTGCTATGGAGACGGCGGCGCGGTATTTACAGATCATGCCGAGTGGGCGGCTTTGATCCGTTCCATGCGGGTACACGGCAAAGGCAGCGATAAATATGATAATGTGCGGATCGGTATGAATTCCCGCCTGGACACCATTCAGGCTGCCGTGCTGCAGGTAAAATTAAAAGCTTTCAAGGAGTACGAGCTTCGGGATGTGAATGCGGTGGCGGCCAGATACACAGAAGGACTGAAGGACTGCGTAAAGGTGCCCCGGGTACCTGCGGACTGTACTTCCAGCTGGGCTTCCTATAATATTCTGCTGAAAGATGAAAAAGAGCGTGATCAGGTGCGCGCCCATTTGAAAGAGAACGGGGTACCTACCATGATCTACTATCCGAAAGGACTTCATCAGCAGAAGGTCTTTTTGGGCTGCTGTTTGTATGGGGAGAGCCTGTCCGTGACGGAGAGTATCTGTAAAAGGACCCTGGCAATTCCGGTGTCGCCGTATCTTTCTTTGGAGGATCAGCAGAGGATTATCCGGCTGATCCGTGAGAAAACAGGAGCCGATGCATGAAAATACTGCTGATTTCTTATGACAATTACAAATATGACGGAAGACTTCGGGAGCTGGTAAAAGTGGCGAAACAGTTAGGAGATGTTTCTTATATTACCAGGGCTTCTGAGGGAGAAACGCCTGTCGAGAAATCCCATATTCTGTACAGAGGCCGGGGGTACGGCAGCTTTATTCTGTTTGTCTGCGCCCGGGCGAAACGGATGGGAAGGCAGGAGCTTATCTTTATTGACAACCGAAAAGGAATCCTTCCGGGATTTATCGCCAAAAAACTCACAGGCGCCGGGTCTGTGGTGCAGGACTGTCGGGAACTGTATGATATGAGAAGCGCGGCGGGTATTTCAGGAAAGATCGGCTGTATGATCGAGAAACTTTTTACAAAGCATTCGGATGTGGTGATCGCGGCCAATCCGTACAGGGCCAGGATTATGGTAAAGATGTTTGGTCTGAAGAGGGAGCCTTTCAATTACGAAAATATCCGCAGGCTGGAATATGATTCTGAAGAAAGAAGGCAGCAGGCGGATCAGGAATGCCGGGATTTTTTCGAGGAAGATAAGTTTCGTATCATTTCCACTTCAGGCTGCGATATGTCCCGTACAACCGGAAAGATGCTGGAAGCCATGAAAGGACTGGGAGATTCGTATGAGCTGCTGCTGGTGGGCGACAGTGAGGAGGAAGACGAACGGATCGTTCGGGAGACCATCCGGGAGCTTGGGCTTAAGAATGTAAAGATTTTTCCGAGGATGGATCAGGCCCACCTGAAATATTTTATAGAACACTGCCAGGCGGGAATGGTGGCATACCATCAGCGGGATTTGAATAATAAATACTGCGCCAGCGGAAAGATCTATGAGTTTTTATTTGAAGGAAAGCCGGTGGTGACTTCCACGAATCCGCCGTTAAAAGAATTTTGTGAAAAATATAAGACGGGCCGGGCTTCGGACGATTATGAGCAGGCGATCCGTACACTATCCGAAAATTACGAACAGTGGCAGAACTGTGTCGGCAGATATATAAGCCGGGTGCATGTGGAAGAAAATAACCGTCGGCTGGCGGAAAAGATCAAAAGAGCCCTGGAGGAGACAAAATGAAAAAGATAATGGTCGTATTCGGGACACGGCCGGAAGCGATCAAGATGTGTCCCCTGGTCAATGAACTGAAAAGCAGGAAAAATATCCGGACAGTCGTCTGTGTGACAGGCCAGCACCGCCAGATGCTGGACCAGGTGCTGGAAGCATTTTGTGTAACGCCGGATTATGATTTGTCCATTATGAAAGAGCGGCAGACCCTGTTTGATGTGACCACAAATATTTTAAACAGAATTAAAGAGGTGCTGGAAGAGGTAACGCCGGACGTGGTGCTGGTACACGGGGATACGTCCACTACATTTGTGACTGCCCTGGCCTGTTTTTATCTGCAGATTCCGGTGGGACATGTGGAGGCCGGGCTCCGCACTTATAATATTTATTCGCCTTATCCGGAGGAATTTAACAGGCAGGCGGTCAGCATCATTTCTTCTTATAATTTCGCTCCCACCGAACTGTCTAAAGAAAACCTTTTAAAAGAAGGAAAAGCGCCGGAAACAATTTATGTGACCGGCAATACGGCCATTGACGCGCTGAAAACCACAGTAAGAAAAGACTATACGCATCCCATTCTTGACTGGGCAAAAGGCAGCCGGCTGATTATGATCACGGCTCACAGAAGGGAAAATCTGGGAGAACCCATGAAGCATATGTTCCGGGCGATCCGCCGGGTGTGCGATGAACATCCGGACATTAAAGCCGTTTATCCGATTCATATGAATCCTGTGGTCAGGGAGACGGCCGATCAGATCCTGGGAGGAGATGAAAGAATCCGGATTATCGAACCTCTGGATGTGCTGGATTTTCATAATTTCCTAGCCAGAAGCCATCTGATCCTGACCGACAGCGGCGGCATCCAGGAAGAAGCGCCGTCCCTTGGCAAGCCGGTTCTGGTGATGCGGGATACGACAGAACGGCCGGAAGGGATCAAAGCCGGAACTCTAAAGCTGGTAGGGACAGAGGAAGAAGTCATCTATCATAATTTTAAACGGCTTCTGGAAAACGAAGAAGAATATAAAAAGATGAGTACGGCAAGCAATCCCTACGGAGACGGTTTTGCCAGTGTGAGGATTGCGGATATACTGGAAGGAAAAGCATGAGCCTGTATTTATTGACTTTTTTAATGTTGGCGGCGGGAACATTTTTTACCTGGTTTAAGCCTTTACAGGAAAACAGGGTTTACTATCCCTGCTGGGCGGTTATGACGCTTTGCCTGTGCTTTCGGTTCGGGCAGGGAACCGATTATGTGACATACCATGCGCTTTATGAGACGATTCCGCTGGCTGTTGACCTGTCCAAAGGATATATCTTCGGGTTCCATCCGGAGATTGGATGGCGGATTGTTTCAGCGGCATTTAAAGTTTTTGGCGCGCCGTTCTGGGTATTTACCATGGCTTTGGGATTTGGGGAGATGCTTTTGCTCCACCGGTATCTGAGCAAATACTGCAAAAAAAAGACCATGGGGCTTTTTATGCTTTATCCGGTGCTTTTTGTGACTTATATGGTATCCGGCCTGCGCCAGGGACTGGCAATCTGCGTGTTTTTAGGTGTGGCGCTTCCCTTTTATATGGAGCGAAAGTGGGTCAGATATGTACTGGCAGCGCTTGTGGCAGCATCGTTTCATAAAGTGGGGTATGTCTGGCTGATTCTTCCTGTCGTCAGTTACATTCCTGCCCGTGCGATGGCAGGACTGGCAGGCCTTTCGGTGGCAGGCGGGGCTGTTTTACAGGTTAAGGCGGTCAAGTATCTGATTGTGAACCTGATGGGTACTTATCATATGTGGGAGTTATTATTCCATGGAGACAGGAGCTTTTTTGCTATAGGGGAACGGATGGTAAGCTTTCTGGTCCTGTGTTTTCTTTATTTTTATTCTGAAAAGAAACACGGACGGACAGAAAAAAGTACGGAACTGCTTTTTAATGCGTATACATGTGGTTTCTGCTTTTATATGCTTCTTTGTGTAAGTTCTTATTATGCCAGCCGGTACTGTGTGGTCTTTAAGGTACTGGAAGGTGCGCTGGTTCTGGCGCTTCTTAAAGAAGAAGAATGGGTTTCAAAGCTGGCAGCCGTATTTTTTGTCTGCCTGACGCTTCTGATGGGATATAAGAATTTAAACGCGATGATTCAGGAGGCTGTATGGTATGACGCATCGACTGTGAATCTGTGGAACTTTCCTTATATATCTGTTTTTCATCAGGAGAAGATTTTCGATTATATGTCTTATGATAAGAGATTAAAAGAGATGTATGATTATCATATAGAAGACCAGAAACTCTGGATGATAGAGAAGTAACGGGGACGGATCATGCGGTTGGAAATATTGCTTACGGCAGCATTCTTTTTTGTGGGAACATGCCTGTCCGGCTACGGAATGCGCCGTTTATTAAAATTGAAAAATGAAGGGATCTTATTTTCCGTCATGGCCGGAATTATGTTCTGGTGGGCGCTGATGGAGCTTGTGCTTGTGCCTATGACCATGCGCCTGGCCGGTTTTCGCGCTTTTGTGAATTTGTACAGCGCGTTGATTGCCGTAAGCTGCGCGGCCGGTCTTTTCTGCTGGAAAGATATTCTGGCAGATATCCGAAGCCTGATCGGAAACGGCAGACAGTACCTGACTTTGGGACATGCGGTGGCGCTTATATTGATCTGTTATCAATTATATTTTATCCACCATCATATGTATCTGGAATGGGATGACACGTATTATGTGAACCTGGCCAATACAGCCGTTTACACGGACAAGATCTACTGGGTCTATCCGGAGACAGGGGCGTTCGCGGATTTTGACAAACGGTATGTATTGTCTTTGTGGCCGATTTTCTATGCGTGGCTGTCCAGTATATTTCATGTGCTTCCGACGATTATGGCTCATACGATCCTGCCCTGGCTTATGATTCCCGCGGCGTATACAGTCTATGGACTGATCGCAAAACAGATGTTTGCAGAGAATACACAGCTTCAGGGAATGTTTCTTTCCTTTGCCGTGCTGATGCATCTGTATATGAGCGGGGAGCATACGGCAGGTCTTACGTTTCTCAGCATTACGCCCTGGGTGGGGAAAGGAGTTCTGGCTGCCGTGCTGCTTCCCATGCTCTTTTACTGCACAGTAAGGACTTCCAGGGAAGGTAAGGCTGCCAACTGGATTTTTCTGGGACTGACTTGTCTGGCAGGATGTCTTTTATCTTCTATGGGGATTTTACTGTCGCCGGTTTTTACAGGGACAGTCGTATGTCTGCAGGCGTTGCAGAAAAAAAGTATGCAGTATCTGTTGTGCGGCGCAGCTGCCTGTCTGCCCTGCATCATACTTGGAATTTATTACATTTATCTGACGCATTAGGAAACAGAGAGGTTGTTATATGCAGGATTTTTTCAGGACTGCGGGAGCGGATTTTACGGATACCTTTAAAGGAGCATGGATTTTTCCTCTTTTGATTCTTTGTATCATATGGATCCTGTGGCAGGAGAAAGACAGAATGAAAAGGCTGCTGACGGGGATCCTGCCGCTGGTGTTTTTGTTCTTATACTGGTGTCCGCTGACGGGAAAACTTTTTATGAAAATCCTGGGAGAAAATGTATACTGGAGGATTCTGTGGCTGATTTTGCCGGCAGTAACAATTCCTTATGCGGGATGTCTGCTTCTTGGCAAAGTGAAAGGGATTTTAAGATACGGAGTCTTTCTGGCCGGACTGGCAGTTCTGGCTTTATGCGGGAAAAAAGTTTTGTCAGAGGAATGGTTTGCGCCTTCTACCAATGTATATAAGCTGCCGCAGAATGTGGTGGCTGTCTGTGACCTGCTGCCGGAGAATATACATGCGCTGGTATCCAATCGGCTGATGCCCTATATCCGGCAGTACGATCCGTCGATCACGCTGGAATTCGGAAGGAACGCAATGATCTATAACGGGATGGAAGAACCGAAAGACGACAGTCAGATCCTGTATCTGGAGGCGCAGAAGCAGGAGATTGATCTGGAAATACTGGCGCCCCTGGCAAAACAGCGGGGCTGTACGTTCCTGATCTTTTCGGCGAATCGCACGTATATCGGGGACTGGGAAGCCTACGGATATAAAAAATATGCCGATACAGATGAGTTTTGTATTTTTGTAGACGAAGATTATCAGACAGGGGAGGATACAAGAAAATGGGAAGATTAAAGCAGCTGAAACCTTTTGTCAGAAGGTATGTGATCCTGATCGCGTTTTTCTTCTGCTCCATGGCGCTTGTCTATTGTATTCCCACCGCATGGATCCAGGAGAACGTGGATCAATCGCTGGAAGTAATGGAAAATGAGGGAGAACGTCCGCTGTATGCTTTTTACCGTCACAGCGCCATCGTAGATAATCATACGGACATGCTTATGTACAGGAGTCTGATACCCCAGAGGGACGATTATAATTTTATTCAGTCGTCGGTCAGTATCAATTCTTATGCCCGGTACTGGCATGGCTATCAGACAGTTCTAAGGCCGCTGACCGTTATATTCCAGGTACAGGAGGTACGATATCTGGGGATGATCTTATTTTACCTTCTGTTTTTCTGGAGTGCCTGGATGATCGCGTCGAAGACCAGGTTTTCCAATGCCATGTTATATGTGCTGGCGGTGGCCAGCAGCTATCTTGTGACCGTGACCACCTGCTTTCAGTATTTGACCACTTTTTTTGTGCTGTTTATCTCTCTGATTTTTCTGCTGTCACGATATGATAAAGATAAGCCCATAAGTTTTCTGCTGTACTTTTTCACGGTGGGCATGACAGAGAATTTTTTTGATTTCCTGACCTATCCTGTTATTACGCTGGGAATCCCGCTGATTCTTCTGCTCTGGCTTCGAGTAAGAGACGAAGAGGCAAAGTTAAAAGAGAATGCATGGTTTACGTTGAAAGCGTCCGTTTCCTGGGGAATGGGTTATGCCCTTACCTGGATCATAAAATGGCTGATCGGGATGGCCGTATTGGGAATGAGTCATTTCTGGCTGACCATGTCGGTGATTCAGTACCGTCTGGAGGGGAACGAAGAAGACCCGCTTGACCGGATCGGTACGATCCGTAAAAACCTGAAAGCATGGCTGAATGTACAGGACGACGGGATCATTACCTGGAGTAAGGTTGTGCTTTTGATCCTTTTGGCGGCGCTGATTCTCGCGGTCTGGAAAAAGCTGAAAGATTTAAAAACCGTAGGCGGTTATCTGCCGATTCTGGCGGTCGCCGCTTACCCGTATATCTGGTATCTGGTTATGTCCAATCATTCTCAGATTCATTTCTGGTATACTTACCGGGCGCAGATTGTGACGTTGTTTGGGATATTGTTGTTTATAAAAAGTGTTTTAAGAGATACGGGGGGAGAGCTGTAAAGATGAAAAAAGTAATCGTAATCGGAGCGGGACCTGCGGGCCTTACGGCCGCATATGAGCTGAAGAAACGGTCGCCCGGGGAGTATGACGTGCTGGTACTGGAAGAAAGCGGTGAGATCGGAGGCATCTCCAGGACCGTAAAATATAAAAACAATCGTATGGATATCGGAGGCCATCGCTTCTTCTCCAAAGATAAAAGGATCATGGACTGGTGGAAACAGATCATGCCCATGCAGGGCGCGCCTTCTTATGACGATAAAAAGCTGGGAAGGATCAAACCTTTACAAAAAGGAGGACCGGACCCTGAAAAAGAGGACAGGGTTATGCTGACCCGTCAAAGGGTGTCAAGGATCTATTATAAAAAGAAATTTTTTGATTATCCCATATCCCTGAAGCCTCAGACTTTTATCAATATGGGACTGGCGCAGACTGTAAGGGCGGGGTTCAGCTATCTGGATTCCTGCGTTCATAAGAGACGGGAAAATTCTCTGGAAGATTTTTATGTCAATCGTTTTGGCAAAGTTTTATACCAGATGTTTTTTGAAGGGTATACAGAGAAACTCTGGGGGCGCCACCCGAGGGAGATAGATCCCAGCTGGGGGGCGCAGCGCACGAAAGGCCTTTCGATTTTCGCGATTGTAAAGGATATGTTTTCCAAACTGCTTCCCTCCCGGGATAAAAGCAAAGTGGAGACTTCCCTGATCGAAGAGTTTATTTATCCCAAATATGGTCCGGGCCAGTTATGGGAACTTGTGGCGGCAGAGATCGCGCATATGGGGGGAGAGATTCAAAAGGACTGTAAAGTTACCGGTATCCGGATGTCGGACGGAAAGATAGACGCTGTCGTGACAGAAGATAAAGAAGGAAATCAAAAGACCGTAGAAGGAGACATCTTTATTTCCTCCATGCCGTTAAAAGATCTGGTAGAAGGAATGGGGGAGCAGGTGCCGGATCAGGTTCGTGCCGTCGCGTCGGGGCTTCCTTACAGAGATTTTGTGACTGTAGGCCTTCTGGTGAAGAAGTTAAATCTTAAAAATAAAACGGATATAAAGACTCTGAATCATATTGTTCCGGACTGCTGGATCTATGTACAGGATACAGGGGTAAAACTGGGAAGAATCCAGATATTTAACAACTGGTCCCCGTATCTGGTGGAGGACGTGGATTCTAAAGTGTGGATCGGCCTGGAGTATTTCTGCGCTGAAAATGACGCTTTCTGGAATCTTTCGGCGTCAAAGTGCGCCCGCCTGGCTGCAGAAGAACTGATTCGTATGGGCGTGATTGACAGGAAGGAAGATGTGCTGGATTTCCACAGAGAACGGGTTAAAAAGGCATATCCGGCATATTTTGATACCTATGACAGGATAGAGGAAGTGATTGCGTATCTGAATCAGTTTGACAATCTGTACTGTGTGGGCAGAAACGGACAGCATCGCTACAATAATATGGATCATTCCATGGCAACCGCTTTTGAGGCGGTGGACAATATTCTCTCCGGAAAGACGACAAAAGAGAATATATGGAATGTGAACACAGAAAAAGAGTATCATGAGTCTTAAAGGTAGCAGAGGATGGAAAAGCCGGTATTAACGATTATAACCGTCTGCTTTCGGGCCAGAGAGCAGTTGTATAAAACCATGGAGAGTATTCTCTGCCAGACATGGACCAGACTGGAATATCTGGTCATAGACGGCGGGTCCGACGACGGGACAAAAGAGCTGCTTGCGCAGTCCGAAGAAAGTTTTCAGGCTGCCGGGATTCTGTTCCGTTTCCTGTCAGAACCTGATCAGGGGATTTACGACGCCATGAATAAAGGAAGCCGTATGGCAGAAGGTAAATGGCTTCTGTTTTTGAATGCCGGAGATCTGCTGGCGGAAGAAGACGTATTGGAACGGGTGTTTACAGACATGAGAGAAGACGCGGACATCCTTTATGGGGACGCGCTGTGTACGTACCAGGGGAAGACAAAGATATATCCGGCGCTTCCGCTTGACCGTCTGCGTTATGAGATGGCCTTTTGCCATCAGTCCGCGTTTGTCTTAAAAGAACTGGCAGCGGCGCTGCCGTATGATACAAGTTATAAAGTCTGCGCGGACCACCATTTCTTTTTGTCCGCGTATTTGCAGGGAAAGAGATTTGCATACCGGCCGTTTGCGGTCTGTATCTATGAAATTGCAGGATATTCGGATAAAAACAAAATGGCGGCCCACAGAGAACAACACAGGATGCAGAAAGAACTGAATCTGTTTCAGCCTTCTTTTTCCTGGCTGCGCAGAGAGGCCGCCTTTTATTTAAAACAGGGAATAAAAGTTTTATTCGGGCAAAGGCTGGTAGACCTGGTCCGGAACAGACGGCTGAACTGATCCTTAAGGACGGTCCAGCCTGTATATTTTAAATCCGTATACTTTGTCTACTTCCGTAAAAGATGCGCCATCATAGATGGTAGTCAGGTATTCCAGCCCCCGGTCGAAGTTGCAGATCAGGTAGACATTGTCCTGGCCATAGAGGGCCTCCGGTACGTCTTTGATCCCATGCTGCTCTAGTTTCCGGGCCCAGACCGGACTGAAACTGATCCAGTCTCCCAGCGAGATATAGTTCATTACGTAAGGCTCTTTCTGCCATAAATGTACATTATAAGAACTCATGGCCATGGAGGTCACATCATTAAAATAAAAGTTTTCCGGATGCTCCATACAGTATTCTTTCAGCTGTTCCACAGCTTCGTTCATCTTCTGTTTTTCCATATTCTCCAGGCGCACGGTCCGGATACACCAGACGGCTGTCACGGTCAGGAGGATCGGCATCAGCGTCATAACCGCTTTTTTTAACCGGCCGGAGATCTTGACACAGGACAATTCCTCCCGCCACATTAAAAGCAGCGGCACGGCCAGCATCAGGTTCATGCAGATCAGTACCCGAAGCGGCATCCTTCCCCGGTAGATCAGGTAAATCCATAAGGCGAACTGGATACCCAGGACAGCGCATACTTTCAGAAACAGGCGCCATTCTCTTTGGGTGAGGTACCAGAGGATCAAAATGCCGTATCCGGCCAGCGCCAGCAGATGCCCGTATCCATAAGTGCCTTTCAGGACATTTTTAACATAGCTTTTTATGCTTCCTGCCAGTCTGGCGGCGGGGTTTCTGCGGTCTTTGACCTGTTCTTTCCTGACGGCAAGGTATTGATGGAAAAACTCTGTATCGATCTGGTCGTCTGCCGTATAATTATAGTAATACAGATTCTTTGCCCGCGGCTTGGACCAGATGCCTACCTTGTTATATAATTCTGTGTCATCTTCGTATCTTGGAAACATATAATCGTCATAGTCAAAGATAACCGTACAGGTATCATTATAATCCGTATAAGTTTTCCAGTCTTCGCTTCCGTATCCTGTAAGAAAACCTGCCAGGTACAGAAGGGCCGCGCCTCCGGCGATCAGGGGGACTGTCAGGTGGCGCGGATTCTTTATGCCGTTTTCTTTATCCTCCCATACGCGGAACAGCCAGAGTACGGCGCATACAGGCACCACCATACAGTAGACAGGAAAGCGCATCTCTGCAGCCAGAAAACATAAGAGGAATAAAATAACAAGTTCCGAAATCCTGAATTTTTCTGTAGTCATATACCAGAAGATTACGGTTACGGCCAGGACGGCGGCCACGGTGGTAAACGTAAACTGTGCGGTCGTCCGTATGCCGAGGGCAGCGCACCATAAAAAAGCCAGTAAGCAGGACATGATTCCGCCCGTTTTTGTCTCCTGCCGTCCTGCCAGACGGTAAAGGATCAGGGCCATACATCCGCCCTGGAGCGTAAGGCAGCCAAGCGCGTACCAGTCCACGCCCGGCGCCAGGCGGTACAGTCCGGCCAGAAGGCTGGAATACCAGTATCCGATGAAGATCGTGTGAGGGTCAGGGGTTCCCAGGTACTGTCCGGATACGACTTCCATCATTGTGCGGTCGTCCACGATCCCGTAGACGAAGGGAATGAGGTTCCACAGGACAACGATAAAGATAAGGGGACATAAAAGCGCCCACAACAGATTTTTCAGATTTTGTGACATAATGTTTCCTCCTGGTCTGTAACTATCCTTACTGACTACTATAATCTATTTTTACCCGTTTGTCACCTTCTGATTTATTTCCGGCGGGAAAAGGAAAAATTGTTGCCTACAGATGTGTTTTGGTGTAAACTAAGCTAAGTTAACAAAACAGGAAAAGCAGGAAAGTGACAAAATGAGTAAAATATCCATTATTATCCCTGTTTACTACAGCGAAGATACATTGATGCTTTTGTACCAGGATATGAAAGAAAAGATACTGGGACGTCTGGGCGAGTATGAGATCGTCATGGTGGACGACGGCTCCGGCGACCGTTCTTGGGATATCATGCAGCAGATTAAGGAGATGGACAATCATGTGACGCTGGTACGTCTGTCCAGGAATTTTGGAGAGCACGCGGCACTTCTGGCCGGTTTCTCCTGCTGCAGCGGTGACTGCGCCGTCACAAAACAGGCGGATTTGCAGGAAGATTCGGAACTGATTCTGGATTTGTACGAAAGCTGGAAAAAAGGGAACAAAGTTGTACTTGCCGTTCGCGAAGAGAGGGACGATAACCGGTTTTATAAATGGTTTGCCAACCTGTATTATGTGATCGTGCGCAAACTGATCATGCCATCCATGCCGGAGGGCGGGTTTGACTGTTATCTGCTGGACAGGAAGGCCATCGATGTGCTTCTGATGCTGGATGAGAAGAATTCTTCTTTGTCTTTGCAGGTGCTGTGGATGGGATTTCAGACCGATAAAGTCTATTTTCACAGACGGGCCAGAGAGATCGGGCAGTCCCGGTGGACCATGAGCAAAAAGATCAAGCTGGTTATGGACTCCATGATGAGTTTTTCTTATTTTCCGATCCGGTTTATGACCATGTTGGGCGGGCTGGTGTCTTTACTGGCATTTATAATGGGAATTTATATTGTTTCCAGCAAACTGATCGTAGGGGAGGACGTGATCGGATGGACTTCCCTGATGGCGGTACTTTTATTTTCCACAGGACTGATTTTACTGATGCTGGGTGTTTTGGGAGAATATATATGGCGGGCGCTGGACGCTTCGAGGAACCGGCCGCCGTTTCTGATTGACACGATCCAGAGAGCCGAAAAAGAGGAAGCATTATGAAGATCATGCAGAACCGGATGGACCGGGGATTTTATAAATATCAACAGGAATTTGAACAAAAAGCGCTGGAAGTACTGCGCTCCGGCTGGTATGTGCTGGGTAAAGAAGTGTCGGCTTTTGAAGAAGAATTTGCCGCTTTTACAGGAGCAAAGTACTGTGTGGGCCTTGCCAGCGGGCTGGATGCTCTGTGGCTTGCGTTTCGTGTACTGGGTATAGGTGAAGGAGACGAAGTTCTTGTACAGGGCAATACGTATATTGCCAGCGTTATGGGAATTACCATCAACGGCGCGACACCGGTATTTATAGAGCCGGATGAACATTTCGGCATGGACGTAAGCCGGATCGAGGAAAAGATCACAGAACGTACCAGGGCAGTTCTTGCGGTACATCTATACGGTATGCCATGCCGGATGGACAGGATACAGGCCCTGTGTAAGAAGCATCATCTGTATCTGGTGGAAGACTGCGCCCAGTCCCACGGCGCGTATTATAAAGGGCAGATGACAGGGACATTCGGGGATGTGGGATGTTTTTCTTTTTATCCGTCCAAAAATCTCGGCGCTTTCGGGGACGGCGGCGCGGTGACGGTTAAAGATGAAGCGCTGGCCCGGGCGTTTAAGATGTACCGCAACTACGGAAGCGAGAAACGGTATTATAATAAAGTTGTCGGCGCCAACTCCCGGCTGGACGAACTGCAGGCAGGACTTCTGCGGGTTCGTCTGAAACATATACAGGAGATCACGGAAGAAAGACAGGCGATCGCGGCGTATTATACAGAGCACCTTTCTTCGCCGCATCTTACCCTTCCAAAGCCGCCGGAGGGGACCTCCTGCGTATGGCACCAGTATGTGGTCCGCTGCGAAGAGCGCGACCGGCTGGTGCAGTATCTTTCGGAAAAAGAGATCGGAACCATCATTCATTATCCGGTTCCGCCGCATCTTTCGGAAGCGTACGGGTATCTGGGGTACAAAAAAGGTGATTTTCCGGTGACGGAACATATGGCTGACACGGTTCTTTCCCTGCCTGTCTATAACGGGATGACCAAAGAAGAGCAGGATTATGTGACAGACACGCTGAACCGGTTTCGGTAGAATAGAAAGAGAAGGAGAGTTGATGTGCTGAAAGATAGATGTCCGATACTTGAATTTGCCGATCTGGGCGACGAGCGGGGCAAGCTGGTCGTGATTGAGGGCAGCCAGAACGTCCCCTTTGACATCAAACGGGTTTTTTATATCTATGGTTCCGATGATACGGTCGTCCGGGGGCAGCACGCCAACCGTGAGTCGGAATTTGTGCTGATTAATGTGGCCGGGGAGAGCAAAGTCCGCATCACGGACGGCACGGAGGAATTTGTCGCCGAACTGAACAGGCCTATGACAGGAATTTATATTCCGCGGATGATCTGGAAAGATATGTATGATTTTTCTCCCGACTCCGTGCTTCTGGTTCTTGCCAGTACCCACTATGACGGGGCAGAATATATCAGGGACTTTCAGGAATATTTACGGGAGATGAAAGCGGAAGAAAAAGACGGGGGTAACGGCTTCCATGGATAGATTCGACCAGTACAAAAGGATGCTCCGCCTGGGGGTCGCCGGGTTTGAGATACTGGTGGAGACGGTCATCTTCACCTGTATCTGGTTTCTGTTGTATAATGTAAGGATGGAAAGACCCTTTGAGAACAAAGGAAACCTGATGATGCTGGGGTTTTATGTGCTGTATCAGGCAATCTTTGTATATATGTACGGGGGCACAAAGTACGCCTATTACAAAAAGGGGCAGTTAATACTGTCGCAGACGCTGGGAATGCTGATTGCCAACGCGATTACGTATCTTCAGATTATTATGGTGTTTCATGTATTTCCGTTCCCGATCGTATGGCCCATGTTCCTGGCCTGCGGTGCGGACTTTGCGGTGATTGTCGTCGTAAATCTGATTTCAGACAAAGCTTTCTGGCGGCTGTTTCCGCCTAAAAGACTGCTGCTGGTCTGCGATGAGGAACACAGAGATAATCTGCTTTTCAAAATTTCCAGCCGGAGGGATCTGTACAGGGTGTCCGACTGTATTTCTTCGGAAGCACCTCTGGTGGAGCTTCGGGAGGCCATACAGGACTGTGACGCCATGATGATTTATGGCCTGGAGGAACAGAAGCGAAATATTCTGCTGAAATACTGCTATGAAAGATCGATCCGCATCTATGTGGCGCCGGAGGTGACGGATATTCTGCTTCGGGGGGCGGAAGGGATTCACACCTTTGATACACCGTTTCTTCTGCTGCGCAATCATGGACTGTCTTTTGAACAGCGGCTTATTAAGCGCGTCATGGATCTTGTGATTTCTTCCGTTCTGCTGATCGTATCTTCCCCGTTTATGCTTTTGACGGCGCTGGCGATTAAGGCAGAAGACAGAGGGCCGGCGCTTTTTAAACAGGAACGTGTGACCCTGGACGGGAAGAAATTTCAGATCTATAAATTCCGCAGCATGATTGTGGACGCGGAGAAAGACGGAGCCAGATTTTCCAGCAAGAACGACGACAGAATCACGAAAGTCGGGAAATTTATCAGGGCTACCCGTCTGGACGAGCTGCCTCAGCTTCTGAATATTTTAAAAGGCGATATGAGTATTGTGGGGCCCCGCCCGGAGCGTCAGCAGTATATTGAGGAATTTTGCCGGGAGACACCGGAGTTTATCTATCGTCTGAAAGTGAAAGCGGGGCTTACCGGTTATGCCCAGATCTACGGAAAATATAATACAACCCCACTGGATAAACTGAAACTGGATCTGATGTATATAGAAAGCTACTCTATATGGATGGATATACGGCTGATCTTTTTGACGCTTAAAATCATGTTTATGAAAGAAAGTACAGAAGGGGTGGAGGACGGACAGAACCATGCGTAGATTTTGGATTTTTAATCATTATGCCACGACGCCTAAGACAGGGCCGATGCTCAGGCATTATTATTTTGCGGAATGTCTGCAGGAAAAAGGGATAGAAACGACCGTCTTTGCTGCCAATGAGCTGCATCAGACAGGTGATACGGTCGATACGCACGGGAAGCCTTATCTTCGCACGGAAGAGGGAGGGGTTCCCTTTGTGTTTGTTAAAACAAGTAAATATCAGGGGAACGGGATTTCCCGTGTAAAAAATATGCTGTCTTACTTCTTCGGTCTTCTTCGTATTTCGGGTAAATACGCGAAGAAATACGGAAGGCCGGATATCATTATGGGTTCCAGCGCCCATCCGCTGGCGGCCATCGCCGGGATTTTGCTGGCGAAAAGATTTCGTGTGCCTGCTCTGGTGGAAGTGAGGGATCTGTGGCCCGAAGCCATTTTCTCTTTTGGAAAAGTAAAGATGGACAGCCCTGCGGGCCGGCTGTTAAGCGCGGGGGAAAAGTGGATGTATGTTCATGCGGACGCTATTGTATTTACCAAAGAAGGTGACGTGGACCATATAAAGGAGATGGGATGGGACAGCGCCCACGGGGGCAGGATCGATCTGAGCAAATGCCATTATATAAATAACGGTGTGAAGCTGAAAGACTATGATGAAAGCATAAAAAAAGATATCCTGTCTGATCCGGACCTGGAAGACGATTCTTTTAAAGTAGTCTACACAGGCACCATCCGCCCGGTCAACAATGTGGATCATCTGCTGGACGCGGCGGCGCTTTTAACCGACCATAAAAAGATCCGTTTTCTGATTTTCGGCGGCGGCAGTCAGCTGGAGCGCCTTCAGAAACGTGCAGCAGACGAGAAGCTTGACAATGTGGTATTCAAAGGATTTGTGGAGCGTAAATATATTCCTTATATTTTAAGCCGTTCTTCCGTGAACGTTTTAAACTATTCCCAGACTCAGTACAACTGGTCCAGGGGGAACAGCTCCAACAAGCTTTTTGAGTATATGGCCAGCGGAAAACCCATCATTTCCACCGTGAAGATGGGGTACTGCATTCTGGACCGGTATCAGTGCGGGTTTTCTCTGGAAGAATGTACGCCAAAAGCGCTGGCGGATGAGATTCTAAAAGTCAGTCATATGTCCCGGGAAGCGTATGCACAGATGGAGGAAAATGCCCGAAACGGGGCGAAAGATTTTGACTTTTCCGTCTTGACGGATAGATTGTATCAGGTGATTGAAAGTGTTAAAAAAGATAGATAAGTACTGTCAGACTTTAAAATATCTGAAAAAAAGCCAGCTTTTATATTTGGTTAAGAACCATCTGGAACGGGGACGAAGGGCGGACACGAAGAAAAAAGCGCCGGATTGTAATCCGCTGCCCTTATGGATGCCAGAGCTGGACAGCGCCGGTCTGTATCTTAAAAGATTTGATCCGGAGGAAATCTTAAATGGCAGGGTAACGCTTCTTTACGAGGAAGGAGTACCTGGCGGAAAAAACTGGCAGGTACCGGAAAAGTCTCATCTGTGGAATTTCAACCTGCATTATCTGGAGTTTCTGATTCTGCTGGCAGCAGCGTATAAAGAAGAAAACGATGTTCGGTATTACGAATGCTTTAAAAAATATTGCAGCCGATGGATTTCTGATAATGGGGAAGGAACCGGGGATGGGTGGCATCCTTATACAATCTCCCTTCGGCTTACCAACCTGTGGATTTGTGTATCCGCTTTCGGAAAAATATTTTCAGAAGACCGGTTATTTTACGAGACATTAAATGACAGCATGTATGCCCAGTATCTGCATCTGCAAAAAAGACCGGAACGTCATCTGCTGGGAAATCATTATTTTGAAAACCTGAAAACGGTTTTGCTTGGGGCGTTGTATTTTCAGGAAGAAGAAACTTATGGGCAGTATAAAAAGTTGTTCACAGCTGAAATCCGGGAACAGATTTTGCCGGACGGGGTGCATTATGAGCGAAGTCTGATGTATCATAAAATCATCCTGGAAGATTGTATGCGTGTGGCAAAAGCCGTGTATAAAAAGGACAGCGGGCTGTATCAAAAACTGTACGGGACGATGCAGAAGATGACAAACGCCCTATGGTCCCTGGAACAGGGCATGGGACATACACTTCTTTTTAACGATGCGGGGGACAATGTGGCAAGGCCTTTGATCTGCCTGATGGAGGCGCTTGAAAAAGAGTTTGCGATCTGTCCGGATGCCGCTTTGAAGAGGTCGTTTCCTGACGCAGGATATTATTGCCTGGAAGAGGGCGGTATAAAGATCGTCATGGACGCCGGTCAGATTGCGCCGGATTATATGCCGGGGCACAGTCATTGCGACGGATTGAGCTTTGAACTGGCCAGGCAGGGACGCCCGGTCTTTGTCAACTCCGGGACAGGACAGTATCAGGGCAGGCTGCGGCCCTGGTTTCGCAGCACGGCCGCCCATAATACAATTGTAGTGGATGAAGAGGAACAGTCCGAGTGCTGGGGAGAACACCGCACGGGCAGAAGGATCAAAGACGTATCCGGAGGCTGTAAAGGCCGCTGGATCTATGGAAGGCTTACGACCTGCACCGGAAAACGGATCGGCAGGGCGATCGGCCTGAAAGGAAATACGGTGTGTATTAAGGACCGGGCAATGGGGCAGGTAAAAGCTTACTTTCACCTGGCGCCGGAATATGTATACAGCCTGCAGGAGCAAAGAATTGCCGTAAAAGAGGCGGATCAGGGACGGACGGTCTGCGAACTGTATGTGCCGGATACGGACCAGGTCACCGTTTATACGGAGGGTGATATCTGTTCCTACGCGCCGGAATTTGGCAGAGTGGAAAAAATCCAGGTGTTGGAACTTGCCTGGAATCAGACAGAGGAAGAACATAAAATCCGGATAAAGTTTACAATTTAAAGGATACAGGATATGAGGAGTGATACAGATGATCAATGTAATAGGACTTGGCTATATCGGTCTGCCGACAGCCCTTATGTTCGCGGCGCACGGCGTGGAAGTTACAGGGACGGATTATAATAAAGCTTTGGTGGATACACTGATAGCAGGCAGGACCACTTTTGACGAGGACGGGCTGGACGAACTGTTTTGCCGGGCAGTGGAGCAGGGCATCCGGTTTTCCCATGAATATGTCAGTACAGATATGTATATAGTGGCCGTGCCCACGCCTTACGATAAGGCAAGCAAAAAAGTGGATGCGGAATATGTGGTACAGGCAGTCAGAAATATTATGGCGGTGTGTCCCAAAGACGCGGTGGTGGTCATAGAGTCAACCATATCGCCGGGAACCATTGACAAATATGTCCGCCCGGTGGTGGAAGGAAAAGAGATCCACCTGGTCCACGCGCCGGAGCGCATTATTCCCGGAAATATGGTCTACGAGCTGAAGCATAATTCCCGGACTATCGGGGCGGATGACAGTAAGATCGGGGAAAAAGTAAAGGCACTGTACAGCTCTTTCTGCGAAGGGGAGATTGTGGTTACGGATATCCGTACGGCCGAGATGACAAAAGTGGTGGAAAATACGTTCCGGGATATCAATATTGCCTTCGCCAATGAGCTGGCAAAGATCTGCCGTTCTGACAATATGGATGTCTACGAGATTATTCGTATCGCCAACAAACATCCCAGGGTCAATATATTGTCTCCCGGTCCGGGCGTCGGCGGACACTGCATCTCTGTGGACCCGTGGTTTCTGGTGGGAGATTATCCCGGGCTTGCCAATATTATCCTGGCGGCGCGCAAAATTAACGATTCCATGCCGGATTTCGTGCTGGAGCGGATTCACAATATTATGAAAGAGAACCATATGTCCGACGTGGGCAGGGTGGGGCTTTACGGTCTGACTTACAAAGAAAACGTGGATGATATGAGAGAAAGCCCTACTCTGCAGATGCTTCGCAGTATGGACCGCCATCTGTGCGGCGGACAGATTAAAGTATACGACCCGTATGTGACCCGCGACGTGGTTCCGAACCAGTACCACAGCCTGGACGCTTTTCTGGAAGCCGTGGATATGGTGGTCCTTCTGGTAGGACATGACGAGATCCGGGAACATATGGACAGACTGAAAGGAAAGGTGGTCCTGGACACGAGGCATATTTGCTTTCTGGACGGCGTGTATCGCTTATAAAAAAAGCGGAACTAAAACAGCGGAACTATAATGGAGAATTTGAGAGATGAAACAATTATTTTTAAATGTTAAAGACGGAAGCATGAAGCTTTTGGATCAACCGACGCCGACGGATAAGGAAAACATGGCGCTTGTGGAGAGTCTGTATACGGTAGTCAGCGCGGGGACGGAGAGAGGCCTTGCTTCCTTCGGCGGAAAGAATCTGGTGCAAAAGGCGCTGGAACGCCCGGATCAGGTGAAAAAAGTCATGGAAAAGCTTTCCACAGACGGCATCATAACAACCATGGAGAGCGCTTTTAACAAACTGGCGGAACCGATGCCCATGGGATATTCCGGCGTGGGACGCGTGGTGTCCTGCGGGAAAGGCGTGACGGAAGTGAAGGCAGGGGATCTGGTAGCCATGGTGGGGACCGCCTATCACTGCGAAGTCAACCGAGTCAGCCGGACCATGCTTACAAAACTTCCGAAAGAACTGTCGGATTACCGCCAGGCGGCCTTTTGTGCCCTGGGAGGCATTGCTTTAGAAGGCATCCATCAGGCGGAAATAATACCCGGAGAGACGGTGGCGGTCATTGGTATGGGACTGGTAGGACATATCGTAAGCCGTATCCTGGACGCTTACGGATGTGATGTGATCGGCTATGACGTGTCGGATAAACAGATGCCGGGCACGCGGCTTTTATCCTTTATCCGTTCGGATGATGACAGCCGGGTGGATACGACCAGAGCGCTGACCCATGGGCGCGGCGTGGATAAAGTCATTATCACGGCCGCCGCGGACAGCAACGCGCCCATGGATCTGGCAGCGGCGATTACCAGGGATCGGGGAATCATCTGCATGATCGGCGTTACGAAGATGGATATTGACCGCAGACCCTACTATGAGAGAGAGCTTACCTTTAAGATTGCCCGTTCCTATGGCCCGGGCAGGTACGATCCGGTCTATGAAGAGGCCGGGATTGATTACCCCATCGGGTATGTGCGTTTTACGGAAGGACGCAATATTGAGGAATTTGTCCGGCTTCTGGCGCAGAAAAGAGTGGATGTATCGGATCTGATCACCCATGAGATTCCTTTTGAACAGGCAGCGTCCGCCTATGAAATGATCACAAAGAACCCGAATCATGAGAAATATGTCGGGGTTTTGTTAAAATACAGTGAAAATGAAGAAAAATGGAAAGCAACTGTCCGTTCCAGCGGAACGAGAAAAGCCATGTCAGGTAATCGTATCCGCCTGGGGCTGATCGGCGCCGGGAATTTTGTGCGCAGTACCATGCTGCCCGTGATGAAAGAGACGGGGAAATATGAATTTGCCGGTCTTGCTACCACGGGAGGGACAGGCGGCGCTCAGGTCAACGACCAGACGCCGTTTGCCTATACGACCAATGATTATAAAATGCTTCTGGCAGATCCGGATATTGACCTGATCGCGATCTCCACCCGGCACAGCAGTCATGGAAAATTTGTGGTAGAAGCGCTGGAGGCGGGGAAAAATGTATACTGCGAGAAACCCCTCTGCCTGACACTGGAAGAACTTGACAGAATCCGGGAAGCTTACAGACATTCGGAAGGAGAACTGTTCTGTGGCCTGAACAGACGGCATGCCCCTCTGATTCGCCGGATTAAAAAAGAGATGAAGACAGACCAGATCCCCGCCGTGTATGATTTTATCGCGAATGCGGGATATATTCCCCCCGGTCACTGGGTGCAGGATGAGCGGTCAGGGGGCGGAAGGATCCTGGGAGAAGCATGTCATTTTGTGGATCTGATGCAGTATCTGGACGGCAGCCGTCTGCTTGACCTGCGGATCACGGCTGCCGGGGCGAAAGGCTATCCCATGAACGATAATGTGCTGATCACCCTTCGTTTCGCTTCCGGAGCCGTGGGAAATATCGTCTATTCATCCATGGGTTCCAAAAAGTATCCCAAAGAGCAGTTACGGGTCTTTGGGAACGGCACGGTTTTTGAGATGGACAATTTTATCCGGCTGAAAAAATACGGCAGCACAAAGAGCGTAAAAGAAAAGCTGGAACAGGATAAAGGGATCAGGGGGGAATACGAATATATTTTTGATGTCCTGAAAGGCAAAAGCGAGAACACCACCATCGCCGACGCGTTTGCGGGGCAGGAACTGCTTATAAAAGCCATGCGGCAGGTAAAAACAGATGAAGATTCTGGTCTATGACGTGGCGGCCGAAAACGGCGGAGCCGTTACGGTACTGAAAAGTTTTTATGAAGAATTTTGCCGGGATAAGAAGAACGAATACATTTTTGTATTAAGTGTCTGTAAGCTGGAAGAAAAGCCCCATATAAAGGTGCTGAATTTTCCATGGATCAAAAAAAGTCCGCTGCACCGGCTGTATTTTGACTATTTTGTTGCGGGAAAGCTGGTAAAAAAGTTTGGGGTGGATGAGGTGTTGTCTCTTCAGAATATCGAACTGCCGCACGCAGGTGTGCCCCAGACTGTATATGAGCATAACGCGCTGCCTTTCGCGGAATATAAGTTCAGAATGACCGAAGCATTCCGCCCATGGTTCAGCCAGCAGGTCCTGGGCAGAATGATGAAAAAGTCCATTCGACGGGCCAAAAAAGTCATGGTGCAGACCAACTGGATGAAAGAAGAGATCGTCCGTCAGTGCAGGATACCTGCGAACAAGGTGGAAGTGCGGTTTCCTCCCGTGGAGATGCTTCCGGTCAAACCGTATCATCCGGATCAAAAAAATCCCGTATTTTTTTATCCGGCCAACGGGTCCGCTTACAAAAATCACAGAACTTTTTTAGAGGCCTGTAAGATTCTTCAGAAAAAAGGATATACGAACTATCGGGTAGTATGGACCGTTACCGGTAAGGAAAACGAAACGATTCGGTCTCTGAAAAGAGAGGCGAAAGAAAAAGGGCTGCCGATTCGGTTTCAGGGGCCGATGGCCAGGGAGACATTGTTTAAACTGTACGCGTCTTCTGTACTTGTGTTTCCTTCTTACATTGAAACGATTGGCCTCCCGCTTCTGGAAGCCAGGCATGCGGACGCCCGGATCGTGGCGGCGGACTGCCTGTACGCAAGGGACTGTGTGGGAGATTATGAACGGGCGGAATTTTTCCCTCCTCTGGACAGTGAAAAACTGGCCGATCTGCTGATTCGGTATCTGAAAGGCACGAAATCGGGATTCAGTCTTGAAAAGTAATTGAAAAATAACAGAAGATGGTATATATTAAAGAAAAACAGACATTAAACGGATAAAGGATGGATATTGGCAATGGCATTATTAAAAGAATGGAAAAAAATCGCATACGATGAGACAAAAGATAAAGGGACGCTCCAGAGATTCTGGGCCAATTATTTCAATCTGGAAAAAAGCGTCTATGAAAAGCTTCTGTCTGATCCGGATACGGAAGTAAAGGGAACCGTCAAAGAACTGGCGGAACAGTATGGTTTAAGCGTTATGGAGATGACCGGTTTCCTGGACGGCATCAACGACAGCCTGGTGGAGGCAAATCCCATCGACGATATGGAAGAAGACACTGTCGTCAGCCTGAAATTCGACAAGGAACGACTGTATAAGAACATGGTGGATGCCAGGGCGGACTGGCTGTACGATCTGCCCCAGTGGAACGACATATTTGATGAAGAGAAGAAAAAGGCGCTTTATCTGGAGCAGAAAAAATCAGGCACGATTATAAAAGGACCGAAGATCGGGCGCAACGATCCATGTCCCTGCGGCAGCGGGAAAAAATACAAACAGTGCTGCGGCAAAAAATAGAAAGGATATTGACAAGCGCGAAAATCGCGTTTATAATTTAGAAAAACATCAGGAAAACGCGAAGACAGGAAGAGTAAGACAGACAGGTTCCATACAGAGAGAGGCGGTAAGGTGGAAGCGCCTTATGGACAGTTTATCTGAAGACCACCCTGGAGCGGCTTTCATACAGCCCGGCCGACACCGTTATCGTCCAATGAGTGGTGCATACAATTAGGGTGGAACCGCGGTAACTATGTATATCGTCCCTGAGTAATCTTCGGATTATTCAGGGATTCTTTATTATGTTCAGCAAATATTTTCAGGAGGCTATGATTATGAAAATCACATTAAAAGACGGCTCTGTTAAGGAGTACGGAGAGAGCAAATCCATTATTGACATCGCGTATGATATCAGCGAAGGCCTGGCCCGGGCCGCCTGCGCGGGTGAACTGGACGGTGAGGTTGTGGACCTTCGGACGGTCGTTGACAAAGACTGCACATTAAATATTTTAACGGCCAGAGACGAAGCAGGACTTCGGGTTGTGCGTCACACCTGTTCTCATGTGCTGGCGGAGGCGGTAAAAAGACTGTTCCCGAACGCGAAGCTGGCGATCGGACCGGCCATTGATACAGGGTACTATTATGATTTTGAGGCGGAACCCTTTTCCAGAGAAGATCTGGATAAAATTGAAAAAGAGATGAAAAAGATCATCAAAAAAGGCGCGAAACTGGAACGCTTTACCAAACCGAGGGAAGAAGCTATCCGGTATATGCAGGAAAAAGGCGAACCTTACAAAGCGGAGCTGATTCAGGATCTGCCCAAGGACGCGGTCATCTCCTTTTACAGCCAGGGAGACTTTGTGGACCTGTGCGCAGGCCCTCACCTGATGAACACAAAGGGAATTAAGGCTTTTAAGCTGACCTCATCTTCCGGAGCCTACTGGCGCGGGGATTCCGACCGTACCATGCTGCAGAGAATCTACGGAAGTGCCTTTGCCACCAGGGAGGAACTGGAAGCGTATCTGCAGCACCTGGAAGATATAAAGAAACGCGACCACAATAAGCTGGGCCGCGAGATGGAACTGTTCACGACGGTAGATGTAATCGGTCAGGGTCTGCCGCTTCTGATGCCCAAAGGCGCCAAAATCATCCAGACGCTGCAGCGCTGGATTGAGGATGAAGAAGATAATAACTGGGGCTATATCCGCACAAAAACCCCTTTGATGGCAAAAAGCGACCTGTATAAAATATCCGGTCACTGGGATCATTATAAAGAAGGCATGTTTGTATTAGGAGATGAGGAAAAAGATAAAGAAGTATTTGCTCTGCGTCCCATGACCTGCCCGTTCCAGTATTATGTATATAAAGCAAGCCAGAAATCCTACCGGGATCTGCCCCTTCGCTACGGCGAGACGTCCACGCTGTTCCGGAATGAGGACTCCGGAGAGATGCACGGTCTGACCCGCGTGCGCCAGTTTACGATTTCCGAAGGTCATCTGATCGTCCGTCCGGATCAGATGGTAGACGAGTTTAAAGGATGTATGGCGCTGGCAAAGAAGTGTCTGACGACCCTTGGGGTGGAGGAAGACGTAACCTATCATCTTTCCAAATGGGATCCCGATAACCGGGAAAAATATATAGGCGAGCCGGAAGTCTGGAACGAGACAGAAGAACATATCCGTCAGATTCTGATCGAACTGGATATTCCGTTTGTGGAGGACGTGGGAGAGGCTGCGTTCTACGGGCCGAAAGTAGATATCAATACAAAAAATGTGTACGGCAAAGAGGATACAATGATCACGATCCAGTGGGATGCCCTTCTGGCAGAACAGTTTGATATGTATTATATTGACCAGAACGGAGAGAAGGTACGCCCGTATATCATTCACAGAACATCCATCGGATGCTATGAGCGTACGCTGGCATGGCTGATCGAAAAATACGCAGGTCTGTTCCCCACCTGGCTGTGCCCGGAACAGGTGCGCGTGCTGCCGATCTCTGATAAATATCTGGATTATGCCAATCAAGTGGACAAAGAACTTAAAGCGAACGGAATCTTATCCACCGTTGACGCCAGGGCGGAGAAGATCGGATATAAAATCCGCGAAGCCAGGATTGCAAAAGTTCCCTATATGCTGGTCGTTGGCGAGAAGGAAGAAGCAGAAGGAAAAGTGTCCGTCAGAAGCCGTTTCCTGGGCGACGAAGGAGCAAAAGAGCTTCCGGCGTTTATAGAAGCGATCTGTAAGGAGATTCGCACAAAAGAGATCCGCAGGATTGAAGTGCAGGAATAAAAATTTGAGATATTTTGTAAAAGTAGTTGACAAGTTTTCCCGATTTTGCTATTATAATTAAGTCGGTTGCAAGACTGGCAGAATTGGGATGGCGAGATAGCTCAGCTGGCTAGAGCACACGGTTCATACCCGTGGTGTCGAGGGTTC
>DKVI01000056.1:0-31607 GCA_002491115.1 Lachnospiraceae bacterium UBA7182
AACTTTATTTTGCGGGACAACAGTGGTGGAGGTATCCTAAAGCCAAAAGTATTTGTAAAAATGCCGGGCAAGAAAGTGGTTGGGGGTATTGCAGTTGCTGTTATGGTGCTTTTGATTGTGTTTGGCATTTCCAAAATCATCGGGGGTATCAATCATAATGCCAGGTCATTACCGGAAAAGCTGTTTGCAATGTCATGGGAAGAGAGATCGGAATTGTCTGAAGATGACATTAAAGATATGCTTAAGGAGTCTGGTACTCTTTATGATATGCAAACAGAAGGCAGTGTGAATGCTTTTACGACTAAGACTACGGAATCATTCATGAAAGGCGACTGTCTGTTCATGACTGTGCCGGATGTGTTTGAAGGTATTTATGCAGTGCGATATGAAACAGAAGAGGACTTTAAAGAAGGTAGAAAGCTGATAGAAAGTACTCTGGAAAAACAGTTGATTAAAAAAATGGATGCTTTTGAGTCTACATCTGAAGGGGTTCAGGCACGATACTATCCTGTTGGCGTATCTGACAAATATTTGGACAGATACCTGGATCAGGCGGATCTTTCCGCAGGCATTGACACATTTGACGGTGTAAGTGATTTGTACGGCGACATGGATGAAGATGATGATGGGATCATAGATGCGGATAGAATTCGTGAGATAAAGGATCAGTATTCCATTTACAAATTTGTATATGTTGTTTATGGTACTGCATATGAACTGGGACTTTCAGCAGATGGTGGAGTCTCTTTTCCAAGCGATAAGTCCTATACAGATCAGGTGTGCATAATTGGTACACTTTACATACCTGCATGTGAGGAGTCCATTATTTCCATGTTTGCATCTCAATATAATTATGATGCAATATCTGGTGAAACAATGGATATAAATAAGTTTAAAGAATCTGTTGATAACAGGATTGTAGATGCCCTTCTTGATGAGTATGCAGGAGATGATTCTGAGAGTCGCCGTGAATGGGAGAAAACATTTTATTCCAGACTGTATATGATGGAGAACCATAAATTTGATATGATTTCAAAGGTGTACATTAAGTCAGAGGATGAAAAGAGATTATGGTATGTCCGCAATTTTAACTGGGATACGAATACAGACGCTCCCATAGATTTGTCAGCCTATCGGAACTCCGGCGATATATACTGTGCAGCAGAGTGTAATTATAATTCTGATACGGCGGAGTATTTCGAGAGTGAGCTTGACAGAGCACTGTATCTGGCAGACAAAGATTATAAGGCGGACACCGGAGAGAGCTTCGGGGGTACGGATGAAAAGCGTCTTTGGTTTATGCAGAATTACAGTTATGATACTTCCTCTGGAAAAGCGATTGATAAAGAAGTTGTTGATGCGTTGATTGCCTATCAAAAATATATAGATGATAATTATTCTTATGCTATATATGAAGGGAATATAGGGGATGGATGGTGCATCTCCTTGTTATATATAAATGAAGATAATATTCCAGAACTTCTAATTTCAAGTGATGTTCTTGCAAGCGGTAATCAATTATGTATTTACAGTAATGGTAGTGTTCATGACACTTACTTCAGAGCTGGTGGTGGCCTCTCCTATTTTGAAAAGAGGAATTTAATTCATGTCAGCAGCGGATGGGGTGGAGAATATACTGATGAAGTTTGTAAAATTGAAGACAGCGAACTAAAGACTGTAAATTTTGGTTTATTCAGTGATTATTATGAAGAAGATGGCGGATATACTGGAGAATATTCATATTCATGGAATGATGCTGAGTGTAGCGAGGAAGATTATAAAAATGCCCTAGATGCAGCTTTTTATAACGCAATAGATGGTCTTGATCCTATTGATGTTCGATTAGGCTATACGGGTATTAAAAAGGCTAATATTTTATATGCTTATGATGCCCTTAGAACTACTATATATGAAACATATGAGTATTGTATTTATGAATACGAATTAAAAGATGGTATATTAACAGTAAAAGCTGATAATGGTGTCAATAAATCCTCATCATTTGGTGAGCAGACAGCTTTTGAATTTAGTTGCCCGGTTGCAGATGAATGTGTCTGGGAAGGAGGGAATGGTTTTGGTGAATATCGTTCAGAATCCACTTATCCTATGACACCAGAAGAGATAGAGGTTGAAATAAAAAATTGGAGAAATCAGTATGATTTAACTCCAGACTATATGGAAAGTCCTGTAGCTATTCAGTTTCATATAATAGATGATCAGATTGTTGGAGTTTACACATCCACGCCGTAATTTCATAAAACAGGGGTACTTCTCTTAAGCCACCGGCACGAAAACTGTCGGTGGCTTTTTCTTCGCGTATTTATAAATAACCACCAAAGCCGCTCCATCCTTTTTGTGCATACCTGACGAAACTGAAAAAAGGACTTGCTTTTTCCTGAAAACAGAGTGATGAATGGAACACGAAAAAAATAAAAGTGCGGAGTTGCCATATAACTGTATGGTTGGCGGTTCCCGGATGAAAAGGAGGAAATGTTCCATGTTGCGTATTATTACACCCAAAGGGGTACTTCGTGAGGTTTCACAAATTAAGCCTGTCTGTGAGACAAGGGTTCAGATCAACAGAAAGACCCGGAGGCTGGTGACTGTTGCAGATGACCTGTATCTTTCAAAGCCTACAGGGCTTGCACTGCGGTTTCAGTTATATCCGTTGACAGAAGATGGCTGTACAAAGGAGTTGTTTATAGGAAATCTCAAGCCGGAACAGGTGGCTGATATCCAGAAGGCGATTCTGACTCAGGGGTATTTCGATTTCAGTGCGCTGACGTATCAGGACGTGGAAAAACTGGAAAATACCGTCTTTGATCAGGGAAGCAGTCTGCCGTATACGTCAGACCGTCTGAGGAATTTTTTTAACCGTTTTTTCCTGACACCTTTTATTGACGGCGATATCTTTTCTCAGATGCCATGTCCAAACGGTTCTTTTTCTTCGGAAAATAATATGCAGGACGAGTGTGTACTTGGCTGGGGGGACGATAATGACGACAGTGAAGCCTAATCTGCAGGCGGGGCTTTCAAAGCTCAAAAAGTGGTGGGACGAGGAGGACAGGGTACTGAGATGTACCCTTCCTTTCCAGCGTCAGGCAGGGGTATGGAATCAGGTTACAAAAAGCAATCTTGTCTGGAGCATTCTCTCAGACGGGTATGTTCCGCCCGTTGTCCTTTTAAGGGATAAGTCCGACGTCGATGAAAGGGGAAAAGATACATATATTTACGAGATACTGGACGGACAGCAGAGGCTTACCAGCATGTTCAGTTTTATGGATGATGAGTGGACATTACATGCGGATACACCGCCGATAACCTTTGAAAATTTCCCCTTTGACATTGCGGGCAGAAAGTTCTCGGAGCTGGAGGAGGAGCTTCAGAATGCCATCAGTCAGTTCAGATTTTCTCTGCAGTGCTTTGAAAACTATACGATGGAGGAGGCGGAATCGCTGTTTTTCCATATCAATTCAGGGGTAGGCCTTTCCGCAGTCCAGAAGTCCAAAGCAAAGATGGGTACGGATATGGTCTCGTATTTTAATGATCTGCTTGGGGGAACTTTTTTTACATCGGCGGTTCATGTTACAGATGCACAGGAGAAACGGGAGGAGAAGCTTCTGATGCTCATTCAGTCAGTACTGTTGCTGGACAACCGTCAGGCTGAGTATCCGTATAAAACCATAGCCGCGTCTTTCTGTCAGAAATATGCCGAAGGTCTGAGAAACAACTACGGGGACTTAAGCAGGCTGGTTCTGTCAGAGACCATTGATTATCTTGGCGAGGCATTTCAGGCAACAAACAAGTTCCTGCGGAAAAATAATGTGCCGGTTGTGGTCGTCATGGGGAAGGTGGCTCTGGAGCAGAAGATTGAACCGCAGGATTTCCGGCTGTTTATCAATGATTTTGCAAATGCGTTCTATCCTTCTTATGAGAGTGCCAGCGGAAGCGGTAATGTAAAGGCAAAGCAGGTTCAGATGCGCCTGCGGGTTATGTTCCTTGCTTTCTGTAAGTATTTCCATCTGGATGCCGGGGCGGTAAGGGCGCCGTTCTCAGAAGAGATTGACTTATACGAGGGGATCGTGCCGGATGACGGCCTGTTTCCGGGGGACTTCTCTGAGGACGGGGCAGACAGTGAAAATTCCGGCGGGCTGACGGTACCGGAGATATTCAGCGGAGATGAAAAGACTCAGACGGAAGGGGAACCTTTCAGTTCTGAAGATGCTGACACTGATAAAAACGAGACGGAGGCTGATAAGACCCATGAAGAAGGCTGAAAAAATCCAGGCATATTTTATGCGGGTGGATGAGGCTACAGGCCAGCCGTATCAGGGGTATCTGGGGGAGATCGAGAATACGCTGAAGGCCAAACAGTTTTATGTTAATTATGGAAGGGAAGGCGGCCTGATTCAGGCAGTGCATTTGAATGATGATGTAGACATCATCTGTCATGATGAGGGAAAGCTGATGAAGTTTCCCTTTAACCGGGTCTGGCTTGCCGAAGATGGTAAAATTCTGGACATATTTGCCGGGAATATTCTTGCTGTCCGGCATAAAGGGGACGGGTTTGCCGGTATCCTGCCGTCAGATGTGCAGGAGATTCAGAGATATTTGTTCCCTGTGGTATTGTCAGAGGATAAAAATATACTGGTTCTGCCAGATGCGTTGTTGCCTGAGTATGAGGAGGAGTACTCAGATGCCGGTGCCGATTGATAAAAAATCTTATTATGCCATGCGTTTTACGAAGGGTACGATTATAGAGCTGGCCGAGTCAATTTGTGACGAATTTTCACCAAAGCCCAAAGGAGCAAAGTTTGAAGTGGATTATGTAGATGATGCTCTGCAGCTCCATGGTCACTGGCTTGCTCCAGAGAGCGGCAGTCTGGCGGTTGATATTGAAAGGGACAGGTTTCAGATTGTGGTCAAATGAGGCAGGGAAAAAAGAACTGCCGGTTTTCTATCATGGGACTTCAGATATTCTCGGCATCAAAGATATGATATTGCCGCCGGTTCAAACAGGCATTAAGCGGGAGGACTGGCGGGCGAAGTATTCAGATAAAGTGTTTTTTACTACATCTTTACTATCGGCGGAGATGTTTGCGAAAAAAGCATGCAGAAAATACGGTGGCAATCCAGTGGTTTTTAAAGTCAGACCCGTGGGTCAGTTCTTTCGTAGAATGGATGTGGAATATATAGCTGACAGGGCAGTGATTCTCGAAAAGATGTAATGAGTTTCTTCAGTCTGTTTGCATAAATGGTCTGGAGAGATTCGTTATTTTATACCGGGTTTGAATGTCGATGAACGTTTGTCGGAGGTCGTATTTTCTCTGAATTCCGGACGCTTTCGACATCGGCGCACACTGCCCGTTTTCCGGCTCTATGGTATATTTCCCGGAACGTGGCTGTAAAGCCGGACACGGGGCGGCACGGGGCTTCACAGCGGTGTCTCTGTCTTGGGGGTACCTTCCCGGCTCTGCCAGCCCTGTCTGAACTGTCCACGGGGTGTCTGCGGATCGGCTTCTGGTCTGTGATCAGGCAGGGAGGGTGATGAGGGGCAGCAGCCGAAGTGTGAACCGAGCTGTTCCATACTTCCATAGGCATGATGGATTATCTGACTTATCGGGCTGTTATCAGCGAAGAGGGTAATCCGGTTGTGATGTTATAGAACCATCTTTGCATGCTTCTTTCAGGTAAGTATTGGCTGGATAAATCGTAATTTCGTATGCAGAAGAAGGTATGACGGCTTGAATATGGACTGAAAAAATGGTACGATAAAGCAGAAAAGGGGTACTTGAATATGGGAAATATATACGATGGAGCATTCAGAACGATCCTGAATGATTGCAGGCAGCTGATCATTCCGGTGATAAATGAAATTTTCGGCGAATTATATGCCGGGGATGAAAAAGTGGAATTTTTTCCAAATGAGCATTTTCTGGATCAGCAGGATGCAGCTGACAGAGAGAGGATCACGGACACCAATTTCAGGATTATCGGAAAGACAGTAAAAAAATATCATCTGGAATGTGAGAGCAGCTGGCCGGATGGCAGGATAGCAATAAGACTTTTTGAGTACGATGCCCAGATAGCGCTTGATGAGGGGGAAATTACAGAAGAGACATTGACTGTGACATTTCCGCATACGGCAGTGCTGTATCTCCGGGCATATAAGAAGACGCCGGATAAAATGAAATATGTGATTGTGACTCCAGGAGGGACAGTGGCATATGATGTACCGATCATGAAGGTACAGACGTATTCTCTTACCGATATTTTTGAAAAGCGACTGCTTTTTCTGATTCCATTTTATATTTTTTCACATGAGAATGGCTTTCCGAAATATAATAGTAATGAGCAGGAGCTGGAAAAACTGAAGGCAGAGTATCAGGAAATTCTGGAGAGACTGGATGATCTGGAGCGTCAGGAGGTCATAGGAGCATTTGATAAGCGGACGATCATTGAGATTTCCAGCGATGTGTTGAGAGAGATTACCAGAAAATATGAAAACATACAGAAAGGGATAGGTGACGTAATGGGTGGAGCATTGCTTGAGACAGAAGCGAGAACTATTTTAAGCCAGGGCAAGAATGAGGCCAAAAAGGAGACGGCACTCAGAATGTTGAAAAGGGGCAAGCTTACTTTGGAAGAGATTGCAGAAGATTCAGGACTCAGTATTTCGGAGGTAAGGAAGCTCGCAGAACTTCAGACAGTATAATTTATAAGGGGTATTTCCTTCGGGAAGCCAGTCTTTCATAATGAGAGGCTGGTTTTTCTTTTAGTCTGTGCATCTTTTTTGTCAGACAGTGTTGACTTTATTAAGATAAGAGTTAACATGGACACCATTAAAAACAGGAAAGGGGTATTGAACTGTGACGTTAAAAAAAGTATTCAAAAAGCATGAGGGCAAGTATGTGATTTTACAGCCGCAGCTGCGGGATGCAGTTACGAATCGGCCGAGATCTTTCAAGGTATTAAAGGCCTGCCTGAATGCATCGGCAGCGGAAAAAGCCCAGCGGTATTATATGTCTGAAGGCTTCACCGGCGCGTTTATCTTTCCATGCATAAAGGAGGATACCATGCTCGACGCCAGACATACGGCAAGAATGTTCAGAATTTTACTGGGAACAGATTAAATGGCTCTTTCAAAGGCTCTTTTTCATAACATGGCGATGGTCTGTCTTCTGAAAGGGGATGACAGGTGTATTGAACGGCCAGACAGGGTACGTCTTCTGTTCATTTTCTGGTGGCTGGCAGAAAACTGTTTTGAGAGTGAGGAGGAGCTGTTGTCTGAGGTGTGTGAAAAAATAAGGCGTGCAAACAGGCAGCAGCCGTGTGCTCAGGGGTACTTTACTGCGAAAAGTATTGCAGGCAGAAACTTTTTTCGCAGTCAGTTTTATTCCCGCGAAGGTCTTCAGGACTGTCTGCATTTTGGGGCAGGTTTTGAAGCGTCCTTTTCATGTACTGTAGAAGGCATGGTATTCTGCAGCCTTATATGGAGATTTTTTCAGACAGCAGGGAACGGCGATGCTGCTCTAAACTGTGGTATCCGCTGTCGGCAGAGGACAAGACTGTGGCGTCAGATTTTTTTAAGAAATCTGGTATGTTTTTGAGTAGCCTTGGGGTACTTCATAATTAAGAAGGAGGTTTGATTTATGAATCAGCATTTGAGGGTTTTTCTGGAATTTGAGGCAGAGAGACTGCTGAAGCCGGTAAAGGATTTTGCAGGTATAACGACTGTATACGAGGGAAAATATGACAGGGAGTTCAGTGAAAAATGCCTTGAGAGTTTTCATCTGGCTTCAGAGGCGGCAGCCGAATGGGTCAGGAAGAGTGTTTTGATGGAGGCGGCAGAAAATGAAGACGGGGATCTGCCGGAGCGTATAGAGCTTATGCTTCCCGATACTGTCATTGAAGTGTCAGCGGGGGCATATAAAAATCCAGGGTTTTTCTCCGGGGATTTTTGTTGCAGTGTCAGGCCGGCAGATGATGTTCAGGAGCCGCTTCCCAATGATACGATGATGACACCGATTGGAAAACTGAGGCCGTATGTATATGAAGCAGTTACGGAGATAAAAGGGAATCCTGTAGAGGTATTTTACCGGCATCTCAGTTCGATGACCGGCATCCTGCATGAGCGTTGCGGCTCAGGGGTACTTACCGGCGGGCTGTTGCTCAAACACGGGATGAATGATCCGCTGAAAATATACAAAATGGATTTGTTGCTGCGTGATATTGATCAGTTCTTTAAGGGGAAGCAGTATCGTCTGTAATATATTGTGAAGGTTTGCAGAGAAATTTGCAGGCCTTCTATTTGGGTGTAACAGAAGCTGAGTTACTGTAATAATCATTTTGAGTTCTTATTAAGTAATATTCATATTCTGTATCAATTTCAGTTTCTTTTTCACAATAACAAGATATATTTAATTAATAGATAGAATCAGATAGATAATATTAGAGAGAATATCCGGTACGGCAGTTATAGATGATGAGAGACTTCAGATGATTGTAGCAGACGGATACAGGAACTTAAATATGTACAGAGGAGACAGATAATTGTTTTAATATCTGCTGGAGTACTGTAGACAGAGTGTTCAGAGACCTGATGCCGGATATATCTGCAGGCTGTTTGGTTGTAGAGAGTCTGTATCTGTTTTAGAGGATTGTTTTAATATCTGCTGGAGTATTGTAGACAGAGTGTTCAGAGACCTGATGCCGGATATATCCGCAGGCTGTTTGGTTGTAGAGAGTCTGTATTTGTTTTTAAGGATGTATCAGTGCCACGCATAGTGCCACTCATTGAGGCAGGCTGGATTATAAAGACTGCCGCAGACAGTTAAAGAGCCGGGGATAAGGCGGCGCATACGAGGTATTCTGGTGCTGAGCTTTTTAATTTGTTAAGGGGTACTTTTGTCTCTTTAGTATAAAAGTTATCATTGATAACATTTATATAAAAGTTATAGTTGAGATTTGTTCTGTGCCTTTGATATGAACATATTTTGTACAGCTTCGGGCGGAGTATGACAGATTTGGAGGTTTTGGTATGGATTTTACAGATAAGATTTTAAACACGACAGTTGATTTTAAGGTAACAGGAGATCTGTATTGGAATGGTGAGAAGGTAGAGGGTGTTAAGGAGACCTCGTGGGATAGCGCATATTTAATTGAGGCTGATGCCATGGAGAAGTTGCTTGCCATGCGGTCGAGATGTACGATTTTGGATAACTGCATGGATCATGTTATGACACTGGTTCAGTCAAAACAGTACAGGCAATCATCGGATCATGATGAAGAGTTAAGGTGTTTAAGAGCAGAGACAGATTCTCTGCGTGCCAGACTTAAAGAAGCAGAGGAGAGAGCGGATAAAGCCCTGAAGGAAGCGGAGACGGCCGGAGCTTCATCAGACGGGACTGTCGGGGCAGCCAGTCCGTGGGTCAGGTCAATAGAGGTGAGAACAGTGAAGAAGAATCAGGGCTTTGCCGTTATGCTGTCATTGTCGATGAGAGGCGTGAGTACCGGGAGAATTTCAGAGGAGCTGAGGATTCTGGGGTATGGCAGTTCAGGCGCTCATATAGCCAGAGGTTTGAGTGTATTGCGTGATGGAGATAAAGAACGGCTCAGGGGTATCATGTCCTCGCATCCGGAGGAGTTTGAGGGCTTATCTGATGCAGATTTTGAGGAGTGGTTTGCCGACAGGTACAGGAGGCTGAAAAAGGCATCAGACAAAAGAGCCGGGACAGAGAAAAAGGCCGGTGAAGAAGCAGTGCAGGAGACAGATGAGTGGGGACTGCCAGTTTCTGTATCCGGCTGTCAGGATGGCGGCGTTGTTAGGAATCATGGTATGGATCAGCCGGCTTGGGGTAGTTCAGTTCCTGTCAGAAGGTCCAGGATTAAGCCGAGACCCAGAGCAGAGTTTGTAAAGCACAATAAGGCAGAGGATGTGCCGGAGGAGGTTGTGAAGCCGGAGGAGGTTGTAAAGTCGGTGCAGAGATCCGTTCCGGTTGATATTGGCCTTGGCGAGATGCCGTCTAAACTCTGGTAGAAGGATTTGCAGGTTCAGGTATCTTAAAAGGCGGGCTGATTTTCACGTTTGGAGGGTTGGCAGACAGATAAGCAGGCAGAGCCAGATTTCTGATGGTATTTTTGAGCGGCCTGTGGGGTACTTAAGGAAGTGCAGTTTTATGGAGAATCTATACAGATTAGAAGAGATTAAACACAGTTACAGTTTTAATAATGGGTTTTCAGCGAGAGCTGTTGTATATGCAGATTACGCGCGTAATAAGTTCAGGTTGTTATTGAAGTGCATTTCGATTTCCAGTCCGGCTTTTACTTCTGTGCGTAAGGCTGAATTTGAGGGTTCCTTTCCCCGGGAGAGTGTGTGGGTGCAGATGATGCAGAAGGTTGAAAACAAATATGGTTTGGATGCGACCGCATTGGTGCGTGAAACGTTTGAGGCAGTTTTTTCTTCGCCGGATGGTGAGCGCCATATAGTACTTGTTTCAAAAGATGCTGTCAGCGGGCTGGCGCAGATGTCCTGTTCGGCGGAGGATGGGGAGAGGGTCTATATAAAAGTAAAGGTAAACATGAGGGATTTTGATGAGATCGTTTGTGTATGCAGGTCGTGGCTACGGGAGGTGAGAGGCAGGTAAAAGTATTATGTGGGGTACTTTCAAAACGTCGATAAACGCCGCCCGGGATGTTGTATCCGGGAAACGGCCTTGACACCGCCCCACACAGCCGGTTTATGGGGGTACTGGTGGGTTTCCCCGCCTGCGGGCGTTAAATCGAATGTATCCCCGCCACGGCGCGGCACAGGGCTGGTTCCGGTTGCGGGACGGGGACGGTCATGATCCGCATCAGAGGAGTCTTTCGGAATACGACGTTCAGGATTTGTTTTACGACTTCCGGCGTATTCGTATAGCAGGGTTCATTCTGCTGTTATGTTCTTGAAGTGATATGGGAGATGGTTCACTGTAAGTAATAAAAAATTATTTCTCCCTGAGCGGAGCCTGACCAGTTTTAAGTGAGCAGTATTTTATCTCCGGACAAAGCTGGCATCGGTAATCCGTTTGGGGTACTGGTATGTTTGTTGTATAGGAGGGTGATTTTATGAAGCGCATAGGAGATTTGATTTTATTGAAATGTGTGCATACGCTTAAGATCTATGTACGGGGAAACTACGAGTTTGTATATCTTGTATGTGAGAATCCTGACGATGGAGATAAGGTCAGTGTTACGGGCAGCCGCTCCGGGGTACCTGTAGAATATGTTTGTGACATAGTAGACAGAAAGAGACTGGAGCAGGTATTTGCTGATTATCTTGAGAATGCGGGGTATTCATTGCAGTCTCCTGTGAAGGAGAGCTGTGACATGGATCTCACCATACAGGTTGGGAGAAAAGTCCGGGAGATGCATGTGTGCTTTCAGGGTATGGGAGAAAACATATGTTTTTGTGGATTTCAATGTACAGTTGATGGAAAGCAGCATAAGAAGCGTTGCATGGGCGTGGATGTTAAGAGCCATCGAGGTATGCTGGCCTGTATAAGGAGATATTGCTCTGAGTATGTGTAGTATGGAAGGAAAGTGTCTGATATGAAAATAAGAAGGTCAGTGGCGAAGGCACAATGAGGCGAAAGTAAGTAAAGTGGTAAGCCTGATAGAGCCAGCCTGTGGCAGTGATATGTCCGGCATCGGTTGGGGTACTTCTTAGTTGGAGCGAGATTCTTTAAGATACTTTTTTCAAAGTAAATGTGGTTAGGAGTGTTTCCACCTGTCAGCAGGTTTTTCCAGAGGAAGTTTCAAGCGACTGCTTCAAAATCTCAAGATAAAAAAAAAGGGTATTTTCAGCAGGTATTCAAATCTTTCATTTGGTGTTGGAAAATGCTGATAATTTCATGCCAGACGGTTGCTGGTTTTTTCAGGGTATTTGGGGTACTTTCACATGTAGGATAAAAGTCAGTTGCGATTCCTGCTTTTTCAGATTGAACGGGACGTGTCTGTTGTTACGTTGCGTTCATTTTCAAACAGGATGAGACAGTATTTTGGCGAGGAGGTATTTTCAGATTCCTATGGGGTACTTCAGGTTTTGCAAAAGCCACGATAAAGTTATTTTTATTCTCAATTTTGTGGCGACGACAGAGTATACAAATAAAGCGCAGAGTCACTGTCAGGTGACTTATTAAGATATTTTGGGAGATATGCTGTCGAGATAAGCAAAAAATGCCTAAGTCCTTCATTTTCTATGTAATTTGTTTTTAAAATAATTCGTCACACGTAGCGGTTTTTTCGTCAAACGTAGAAAGGTGTTCAGTTACTGTCAGGTGACTTTTTAAGATTTTTTATGATATATGCGGTTAAGACAGCCAAAAAATCAATGATGTTTCCTTTTTCCATAAAAGCCGCTTTTGAAATAATTCGTCACACGTAGTGGGTTTTTCGTCAAACGTAGAAAAGTGCCCAGTTACTGTCAGGTGACTTTATGAGATCTTTTTTGTCTTTTGGAGATTCATATAAATCTGATAACTTAAAAAATTTATGAAAGGTGGAGACAGCAAGAATGGTTTTAGTGAAGAACTCTATCAGAAAGCTTTAAAACAAATGAGAGACAGTAAGAAAGTATCAGACGAAAAGCCGGCACACAATATAGGCGGGCTTCACAGATTAAATAACGAACGTAAAGAATTAAGAATAGCAGCTCAGGCAAGGATTATCAGTTTGATTCTTCATGGGTATAAAAGAAAACAGGTCATGGATGCCCTGGGGTACTCTGGAAGTACGTTGGACAGGGCTTTTTGCAGACTGGACGGTGAGTGGCTGGATCTGTTGGAAATGAACTATATTGGGTATTTCCGCTTTATACCGCCGGAAAATATAGATCTATTGAAAAAAGCAGGTTTTTCGTACAGGCAGTTTCGCAGATTGCTTGCAGAGGAGGGAGAGGTTTCTTCCATAAATATTGAAACATATATTCAGATGACGCCTTTAACTGATAATACCAGGAAGAAGTTACCTGGACTGCCAGTTTGCGAAAGTAAGCCAGTTATGAAAATGTCAGACAGGTTACGTCAATTGTATTATAAAAGGTAATTTCTTTAAACTTTGGGGTACTTTTTAAAGGCGCACGGTTATCTTTCATAGCCGCCTGTAAATAAAAAGAGTTGGGAATCAGTATCGATTCCCAACTGTATTGACTTAAGATTATAAAGTAGCTTTCAGTTTTTTTACCTCGTCAAGAGGAAGCCCGGCGTATTCAGCAATCTTCTCAAGTGTAAGCATTCCGTCTGCCAGCATATTTTTTGCATTTTCAACTGCCTTTTCGATTCTGCCCTCAGTTAAGCCTATTTCTTTACCTTCTTCTAAAGCCTCATTTCTCAGAACTTCAAAAATTTTGCACATTTCGCTCACTCTTTTTGGGTTTTGCTTCAGATAACGTGTTCTCTCGGCCATCAGTTCAAAATTCATTTCATCCGCTTCTTCTGTTTTAAGTACTCCTATACTATCACGAAGCCGGTGACTTTACAAGCAGGGCACCGATTCAGATCAGGGGTACTTCCGGCTCTGTAGATGAAAGTATTGGTCAGGCATACAAATAAGCCCGGAAGCAGTGGATCTGCCGTTACATCCAGAGCAGGGACAGACATACAGCAGTAAAGATGTGAATTTTGATTAAAAAATGCAGACTTTCGGAGCCTGCATCAAAACAGCAGAGTTTTGGGTGGTATTTTATTCAGCTTCAGGATTCTCGGGGGTATCTTTGGGCGCATACGGGTGGAATACCAGCAGGTCTTCGATCCTGCATTCCAGGACTGTACACAGTTTGCACAGGACGAAAGTATCCAGCCTTGTTATTTCATTTTTGCAGTAGTTGTCGATCTGCGACCATGACATTTCACAGCGATGGGACAGTTTGTTTTTACTGAGTTTCTTTTTCTCCAGTAATTCAGCCAATTTGATTTCTAACGTACCATATTGCTCATCCATCTTATTACCTCACTTATCTATGTGAGTTTAATTCTAATATTTAACATAGAATCCTGATAAGCCTGTATAAGTATTCTAATACTTATAACAGAAAAATATGTTCAGGTATCTTTTTCAGGCACTGGGGGTACATATACCAGACGGGTGATATTGTTGTGACAGCAGTATATGTCCATAATCATCCATAATGTCGATTCCTGTCGTTATTAGCACATCAGTTGTACTTGCATTTCTATTGTACATTAGCTATAGTATGCTTATAATCTTAAAAAAATATTATAATACTAATGACAGAAATATACGTTCGAGAAAGGGGAAGAGAGATGGAATTCAACAGTTTTAAGGATGCAGTGTTTGAACTGCTTAACGAGGGCGAGTGGGAAGGTCTGGAGGATATTGACACTAACGACAGGGATGGTGTATTTCTGGTGTCATTTCAGGATGGCAGCCAGTTTGAAGTGCTTGTACGCAAAGCAGGCTAAGGGGGTACTTGAGGTGGAAAATGGTTTTGGTCATTTTGACCTGGTGAGATTTGAGTTTTTTGAGAGACTGTTGCCCAGGTTATTATATGGGGATGATGAAGAGATATGTGATGGTTTATTGGATGCTCTGGGAAAAAACGGGCGGGATTTTATTTTCTCCACACTCCTGCAGATGTGCGCAGATGACGGGGCAGACTGCCCATACGGTTCTGGAGATTTTGATGTAAAGATTTTCGGTTATGGCAATATCAGTTTTATTCAAATGAATTTACCGCCGTGTAATCCGTCGGCCGGCGGTATTGTAAGGGCATATATCCTGTGTTCCGGGGATTCAGATATGCTGTACTTTATCATAAAGCGTTTTAAGGAGGGGGAGGTCTTTATTTTGTATGTCACGCCGGAGCTTCAGGTATTGAAGTCAGATGAGCTTACTGCCCATACAGGTGATATGAATTACGAATATCAGGCACTCTCGGAAATTTATCAGATGGTTATGCAGGAAGAGCAGTCAGATGCGGTTCAGGGGTACTGGAGCCGTGACTGGCTGAAGGTGGACTGGCATTCTGTCAGAGATAAGATGAAAAAGGGTGAGCAGGATATTGGAATATTAGAGGAGGAGTATCTGGAGCTGATGTGCTGGTGTGTGGAGAATAAGCCGGAGATCTATCGTCAGATGGTTTTTTACCTTGCATTGAGAGAGCATGATATTCCGGACGGTTCGGCGATGTATATTGCAGCGCATCCAGATCAGTTCAGGGAGGCGTTAGACTGTTTCAAAAAATGAAGGTATTTCCGGGGTACTTAACCAAAGAGGAGCATCTGCGTACACAGATGCTCCGGATCATTTTTATCCTTTCCCAAGCATTTCAATTTCTTCCAAAGATAGTGAGGGAACATATTCGTGGATTTCTTCTGTAGAAAATTTTCCAGATTCCAGCATTTTAAGTGCAATTTCTGTTGCGGCTTTTTTTGCAGCTTCATTTGCGGCTTCACCTGCGATTTTACGAATCTCAGGTTCCATAATATCTAATAATGCCTGACACATACTTTCATCTCCTCTCAATTCTTCTACGATCTGTTTATTTGCCCTGACACTTACTTCCAACACAGAATCTGCAAGTTCTCTGTCAAACTTCTGTGTAAGGCTGTCTATCTTTTCCAGCAGTTCTTTCATTTCCTGTTTCTGCACTCTGTCAGATAAAGACTTAAGCCATGTATGATCTTTCTGCTTCAGTTCTTTTCCCACAATAATCTGTATGGGGAATAAAACCACATTTGAAATGTAATAAATACCGGCATATGGATTTGCTACGTTTATATGATGCTGTTCAAAATATCGAAACAGTCCTTTCGGTTTTGCATCACGAATTATGGTTATGGTAATATCATCGGCCCTGTGTTCATCCACATATCTGCCGGAAGCTTTATATAAACATCCATAGGCTTCTGCTTTATAAAAGGTGTCAATGTCCATATGATCATCCGGAGATTTGTATTCTACAATATTGTGTCCCCGGAACAGTTTTCCTATCTCGTTGACAATCTGAACATCCGGATTTTTTTTGATCACCAGAAGATCAATCTCCAGAGGCTTTGTGTTCAGATTATATTCTTTTTCATAAATAAGATCATTTCTGTTTTCTCCCAGCTCCAGATTCATTGCCGCCACAAAGCCAGGATGCCATTGTATTTTCGTATCGCTCATCGATCAGTCCTCTTGATTTTCTTCATTATATCATATTTCCCTGATTTTACAACTGCCAACTGCAGGCCGTCATTCGCCTGTTTCATCCGGATTTTGTCACAAAATGTCATAAAGGAAACCTGCAGCCTTTGCAGATAAATATATTTTTGAAGTTGCGAATCTATCGCTCAGGCATGCGCTTCTTACTGTTGAGTGAATGGTTCATTCTTTCTGTCCGGGAATTATGACTGGCTGTTTGAGTGTTTCATCTGATTGCTCGATGGGCTTGTTTTCTGTTCAGATTATTTATGCAGTTGTTTGATAAATATATTTTCTGGTCAAAAAATGCATCAGGTTGTTCGCTGGCTGATTATTATGCTTAAAATATTTGTCTGACTTTTCGTTGTTCTGTTTTTCTGTTCGGTAAATTCTGACGGCTGTTCGATGGTTTTACTTTCTGCTCCTGATATTTGAATGGCTGGTTTGTGAATCTGTTTTTTCGTTTGTATTCTGTGAACGATTGTGCCGTTAAATTTATTTTCTGGAGTTCATTCACATCTCTCTGTGTCGTTAAGTTTGATTTCTGATATTCATTCACATTTCTCTGTGTCGTTAAGTTTGATTTCTGATATCCATTCACATTTCTCTGTGCTGTTAGATTTGATTTCTGATATCCATTCACATTTCTCTGTGCTGTTAGATTTGATTTCTGATATTCGTTCACATCTTTCCATGCTGTTAAGCCGATTTTCCGGCATTGTTTCAGATCTTTTTGTTTTATAAATTTGTTTTCTGTGTGTCATATGGTCATATTATAAATAAAAAAATTGGAAAGAGGTGTTACATATTATGACAGAAAGATTTTACAGTTACAGAGAGTTTGCCAGGATAGTTGGCATTTCACCGCAGACACTGTCAGAGCTTATCAAAAAGAATAAAGTCCGTGTCAACAGTGCAGGTCAGGTGCCAGAGAGAGAGGTGGAGTATTTCATACGCAGGAAACTGAAGAAGGGACTTGATGATGGGACAAATGGTTCTGTTCTTTATATAACAGTCGGAAAAGCGCAGGAGGAACTTGAAGTGCTGCTTCAGACATCCAAAGAAGCGGCAGGGGGTAAGCTGGCCGGTGTTGCTTCCATTGAAGACCTGATAAACGAGACGAGAAAGTCTCTGTTCAGTGTGAAGACGGATGATGTGACATTAAATTCGATCAGGGTGCAGTATGTGACCGGCATTCTGAAAGAGCTGGCAAAGCGTTCTCATGAGGCGGCTTTCCGGTGCATCAGCAGGTGTGCAGATATTTCAGATATAAACAGATTTCCGCTTGTCAGCCTGTACGAGATGCTCATGTATGACCATCTGTATACAGATAAAGAAAATGAAGATGAGATACGGCGCTGTCTGTTAAAAGGGGTACTTTCAGACGGCAGTTCTTTGCTGGGTACGATGGAGGCAGCTTTTAAGTCGATTGCAGTCAGCCTGCATATTGTTGCAGATGATGGATCGAAGAGGCCTCTGATTTCGAGAGCAGACTGGAATCCGGATACAGTACAGTCAATCAGAGTGATGCCGGATGAGGGCGGTATTCCGGATAATGATTTTATTAAGAAATTCTTTACGATGCCATTAGTACCTGGTTCAGGAGCCAGAAGCAGGAAAGATGGTCTGGAGGCGTTAAAGATTCTGAAAGCTGTACAGACAAAGAACGCCAGTAAAGACGGGCTGTTAAAGGCATATAATACAGGGGTCAGGGGGTATTACACCTTTTTTAATGTGTCAGATGAGACAACGGAGCAGGAGCTGGAAACCTTAACAGGCGATATATATCAGGGATATTACAAAGTCATTGAGTTTGAAGCACCGGGCGGTTCTTTGCCTGCAAACTTCCCGGATGCGCTCCGTACAGCACTTTCTGTCTGCCATAAAAACAATATTGCGGTTGTAAGGACGATGAAGCTGTCAGGTTCATGAAAAAAGTTTTTTCAGATGCCGCAGAGTACTCCCTCAGAAGGCATTTAACGTCTGTTCAGACAGAGGTTACAGGCAGCTTTCTATAAAAACATTTCCCGGCAGCAGCTTCATAACCCATGGAGATGAAGAGGCAGTTTTGATGTTCCGGCTATCCTGGGAGACGTGGTATTGCTGAATGCCTTTGGGGTATTTTTCCATGTTCAGAATGATGGCCGGGGCATGGATCTGAAGGTATATTGTTTGAAATTCCTGATGGAAATCAGTGGTATTTCTGGACGGCCTTTGCCACGGGGCATAAAAAAGCGTGGTAATTCCTGCGGAGCATGCCGTTTTACGGAAAAAGGGAAATGGAAAATTGATGGGCGAAAGGGGGTATGAAAATGCCGAGGTCATTTCTCAGTGTACTAAAGAATCTTGAGAGGAGCAGTGCAGATGGGGTGCTTCCGAAGAAGGCAGATGCGCTTCTGAGGCGTCTCATCGGCTTTGTAGAAGGCGGTTCTTTCACGAAGTCAGAGACAGATAAATTCATTTTGGAAAACTTCAGGCTGTCCTCAGCGGAGATGACAAAAAAGTGGAATGATCTGCATTTTGACAGACAGAAGGAGGACAGCACCTTCAGAGGGCAGGTATCGCTGCTTGGCCATTATCTGAGTTCGCTGTTTTCGGTGACGCCTGATGAGTTGAGCGAAGCATTTTTAATCAGCGAGGCCGGGGTACTTAAGCGCATGGCAGGCCTTCTGGACGCATTTGCTCTTGGAGACTTTGATCTCACAGAGAGGTTTCCGGCAATTGCCCGGGGAGGCTTTCTTCCGGCGTATACAACAGATTCCGCCTATGACATGAAGGACTGTTCGAGGGAGATTCAGCTTTTGAAATCTTTAGACCGCAGTGTCGTGGAGGAGATGCTGTCAGAAGTTGATATGGATAAGCTGGTGTATGTGATGCAGACCATACGGGAGCCGCTGGTGAAGGATATGCAGGCAGAAATCGCAGGTAAAAAGAAAAAGGTCAGGACTGCATCGGTAAACTGTGGGAAGCTGGAGTTTTGTCGGGTTTACGGCATGGCAAAGGCGGTACAGCCCAAATCGTCGGCGAACAGGGAGGTATCTGCGCAGGATTTGGGGGTACCTGCCTGCAGGACAGAGGAGGTACCATATAATCTGGAGTTCAGCAGGGCACTGTCGGATATTCTGACAAAGCGGTCAGAGGAGAGGCTCACGGGCGAAGAAGCAGTCAGGTGGTCAGGGATGACCGAAGCGCAGAGAGATGAGGAGAAGAGAAGGCTGGTGAGGTTTCTGCTTGCATTTACGAAGGAGGGTTTTCAGCATCTTTTAAAACGCTATCATCCGCTTGTGGTACAGGAGGTACTTAACGGAGATTACCCGGCAGAGCAGGGAGCGGTATATCAGTTCAGAAAGTGAGGGGTTGTTATGGTAAGCCATATGGAAGAGTATACACAAAAGAACGGCATGAAGGTACTTAAGGTCTTTACAAAGCCAACAGGCAGGTCGCCGGGTGGTTATTTCTATATAAGTGTTGATGTAATAACAAATAAGTGGCATAAAGAGCGATGGAACGCCCATCAGTGGTCGGTGTACAGGGATCAGGTTTCTGCGACATGCATGCTTTTTCTTACTGATTCAGATCAAAAATCAGATCTTCGTCTGGTGCATGTAAATGGGGTTGGTATTGATAATGTCTGGAATAATGTTCTTGTTTTGACACGTTCGCAGATGGTGCATGGGAGACCGTCAAAAGGGTACTTCCTCACGCCGGGTGGCCGTTTTTATGCCAGGGTGGTTGTTGACGGGAAAAAGTATGTCGGTGAAGAGAGGAAGACGGAATTTGAAGTTCTGCGTGACGTGGTTCAGATGCGGAAATTGCACTGCTTTCGGCTGTTGCTGGATTTTACAGACCACAGTGACAGATTTGAGCATTATCTGAAATTTGATTATACTTTTAATTATTTATCTGCCAGGTCAGGCAGTCCAAAGCAGGGTGAATATGTGGGGTACGATTATTTTTTCTATCTGGACAGGAGGCAGGACAGAGACCTTCTGGATCTGGAGCGCACAGGGGTAATTTCTACAAAAGAGGCGATGTATCATCATGTGATGCGCCATGCAGCAGATAATGCGTGGTATTACTATCGCTACAACCTTGGGAATTATTTCAGGTATAACCATATCCCGATTCCTGATTTTTCCACAGATATAAATGGCTTTATGACAGACAGGGTTACCGGGAGGCGGCTGTGTCCGTTTTGAGGTATGAGATGAGCATTTACTGGTGGCCTTAAGGTATTATGAACAGCGGCATTTCCTGATGAGATGTCGCTTTTCTGTTGTTCTTCTCCGATGGGGTACTTCTCTTTCAGGGACGTGGTTTGCTGATGCTGTACATTATTATAATTAGGAAGGAATCCGTTACGGCCATAGAGTACAAAACCTTTGGAGGGGCGGCGTTTGCAGCATTAGTGACAAAAGGAGCGGCGCATCTTTGGTGAAATGTGATTATTTACTTCCCCGGTGAGCAGAGTTAACATACACACCACTGAAGTCGTAAAACCTTCCATTGGATGTCGGAATGTTCTCAGCGGCTCACACCGGGCTTTCAGGGGTCTGGTGGGAAAATGCCCGTCCTGCTCCCGAAAAAGGGCACACGGGGCATTCTGCGGGGTCGGTTTCTCGGAGGGGTACGGAAAAGTTCCAGTAACTGCTGAAGTCGAATAATATACAAAATACGACCTTTGCCTGATTTTCGGGCTTTTTTGAGTGGTCAGTCCGGATGAGGTTCAAAATACGACATTTTCAGCGAGTTTATACGACTTTTGGTGAAAAAAATCGTAGAAGGAGGTGATATGGCCATGAACAAGAGATGTGTAGCCCTGACCGGTGAGCAGTATAAGCAGAGCATTGAGTTGCTTCGTTATGGTTTCATGCTGGACGGTAAGATGATAAAGCCGAACGGGCGGATCGCAGCCATTGCGGTTACGCAGGCATCACTTGGTCTGCGTCTTGGCGATGTGCTTCGGCTGAAGCTGTCATCGTTTGTCAGGGACGGAGGCAGGTGGAGGCTGGATATCAGGGAGCAGAAAACAGATAAGGTGCGTGAGTTTACCGTGCCGGTAGAAGTGTACTCGTTCATTCAGGATTATGCAATGGCCAGGGGTATCAGCCGGGAGGCGAGACTGTTTGCTGTTTCTGAAAGGCAGGTGGAGCGTCATCTGAATAAGGTGTTTGTGAAGATGGGTCTGCCTTTGAGGCAATATGGCAGTCATTCGTTCAGGAAACTGTTTGCCACCCGTGTATATGTTGAAAACGATTACAATGTGGAACTGGTGCGGGTGCTGTTGCAGCATTCCAGTATTCAGATCACGCAGAGGTACATAGGCGTTGGCTCCAAACAGATAGAAGCAGCTCTGGCAAAGACAGCGGCATATGTACTTTAGAAGGAGGCAGTGTATGTTCAGATTAAGGAACTGGTATTTGAAGAACGTGGACAATTTTATGATGGGTTTTGGTGCGTGTTATGGAAATCCCAGATTTCAGGAGGGGTACTTCATTCATACATCTCCTGTTTTGAATATTGAGATGGGAGAGCGGAGTTTGAAAATATTCACGGAATCCGGCAGTTGTTATGCGGCAGCTTTTGAAGATGCTGACGGGCATGTGCTGGAGTGTACACAGAGGGTACTCCAGAGCATGGGCATTCAGTTTGATGTCGAAAAGTGTAAGATGCTTAAGCGGCGGAGAACAGAGGCTGTAAAGCGTTATGTGTCAGAAGCGGTTTATCCTGATGAACTGTATGTAAAAATGGCAGGCGGCCGGGATGTGAAAGAAGCATTTTTTAAGAAAGAAGATGGTTCCGTTGTTAAGATTGCAGTTGTCAGACATGAAAGTTCCTTTTCAAATGGCAGCATTCTGGTAACGGACTGGGAGAATGGCCTGTGTGACTGGCGTATTTTTCCGTTGGGTGACATTGTCAGGCCATATCACTGGTCAGATGGTCTGTATTCTGTAAGTATTGAGAATATTGGTGACGATTTCGTGTTTAAAGGTTCCGGCAGAGACATCCTGTGCAAACATGGAACAATCACCAGAATTACAGGTAAAGAATATGTTGGAGAGGGTTTGCTTTCCCCCGATGCAGTGAATGGTAAAAGTCTGCTTTGGTAACTGAGGCTCAGGCATAAAGGAAAAAGCAGGATGGAGGTGGAGGATGAAGAGGAGTGAAGCAGAAGCATTATATAACATGTTGACGATTTTGCTGTTAGGAAAGGAGTTTTTTAGTGATACGCATTAAGTTTATACAGGATGAGGAGGAGAAGAAGCAGTATCCTCTGCATCTGTATTCCTGTTTGGATTTTAAGTGGCTGGTAGAAGGCAGCCCATGTGAGGAAGTGGAAGAGCCCCCGTTTCGAGATGCAGATTCTTTGAAGGTTCTCCGTGAGGTGGCTGATGCAGAGTTTGTGAAAGGCGACTGGTTTGGCATTGATTTCAGATATGAAGGCAGGTCATGCATAACGGCAGTTAAAGAGTGTGTGCAGCATGCGCTGGTGGCGGTTGCAAACAGCAGGAAGGGCATCTACACTTCTCTGGAGTGGTATCCTGAGAAAGGATGGGAGGTTCTGGCGGATTTGTCCATGGATATTCTTCTGTATCTCGAAGTCTGGAAAATCAGTCCCATATATCCTCTGCTTGATATACCGGATTCTGTGTATGGTAAAATTCTGATCGAAAATCACAGATATGAGAACAGAAGGGTCGATGGTATGCTGATAAGAGATATGGGCGGGGATAAACTGTCAGAGGCCGGCGGTGTTTTAATCTCCAATTATTTTGACCAATACTGTTTTGACTGGAGGGAACATCTTGATCTGCTGATTCAGAAGGCAGAACAGGTTCTTAAGAAAAAAGGAGACTGGTACAGGCATAAGCCGGTTATTTCAGATGTTTCTGATTTTGCGTCGGCTTTAAAGCCGGATTTTGCAAAAGGTTTTTACGAGTGTTTGATGATATGCCCGCCGGAAGCCAGTGCTTCAAGAAACTGCCGGATTGTGCGCAGTTCTTTAAAGGATCTGCAGATACATAATTATCTGTATGGGATTCCGACGGAGTCCGTGGAGAGGTATCCCATGTATCTGGTTATGACAAAGGATACAGAGACAGGGGCCTGTACGGTCAGTATGAAGGGCGGTGTTAAATATCCGACTTTTTCAGAGGCGATGACAGAGGACTTTGTAATGCCGGAAGGCGGCGGGGGTACCTGCGTGACCCTGACGGTCGTAATAGATGCCGGGATGTTTTACCATCGGGAAAACAGTTTTGAGAATGCGGTATGGGCTTTCAAGTATTATGATAATATTATGGAGCTGTATGATAATATCAGGATTTACGATGAGTTTGTCAGGTTTATCAAACAGCCGTTTGAAGATGGTCTGGTGACAGTAATGGGTTGAGAGGAATGATAAGGATGCTTAAAGTAAGGCTTTATACACAGGAGGAATGGGTGGAAGGTTTCAGGAAGGTCAGCGAATCTGAGAATTATTTTGACTGGAATTTGTTAGACCCGATATTTGATGAAGAAGAAAAAGCGCCCTTCAGGGATGCAGAAAGCCTGAGACTGCTGAAGGAGACTTATGATATTACTTTTGTAAGTGAGGATGACTGGTATTCTGTCATGTGTGAAGGCACCCGCATGTGTATATCCTGCATCAATAAGGGTTTAAAGTTTGCCCTGGCAGCTATTGATCGTTCAAGGAGAGGAGCGTATACATGGTACTGTGGTGCAAATGAAAAGGTGTGGCATGTCCTTTCAGACCTGACTTTTGATATACTGGTGGCGGTCAGAATCTCTGATCTGGCAGACGGTATATTTATTCAGGGTGCGGATTATGAGGTCAGCGGTTATCCTTATAAAGGCCAGCGGATTGATGTGACAGTAAAGAATGGTTTTATAGGACGTGATGATTTTTACACGGAAGTACCGGAGCATCATGAATGTGGTACAGGCCATGGTTTACGCATTGGCAGGGATGGAAAGTATTATTCAGACAGCTGGAGTGTACACTATGCATTTATGTATTACTGAAAGAATGATATCAGGGGTATTCTTCAGCATATGGATGACAGGAATAAGAATAAGGATAAGCCGAAGCGGCTGGAGCCGGGAACCTATGATATCTTTGAGTTTGGAAAGATATTAAAGGATGATAAAAACTGTATCATGTTTTTGGATTATCTTCACTGTAAAGACTGCATGGAAAGACTGTATCAGGAGGGAAAGATGAGCGAAGAAGAATATCAGGAGGCGCTGGCCCGGCTGAAAGATGGAGATGCTTATGAGGAGTACCTGTATTTTAAGAATAAGTTCAGAATTATAAATCATTGTACCAGATTCCCGGGCAGTACGAATTATCGTAAACTTCCGGTACTGATGGTTGATAAGAACCACGACGGCACATATTTTATACACGGTAAGCTGACGGTAAAATATCCTTCATTCGATGAATTGTTTTATGATGTGATTACAGGGCGCAGTCCTGACAGAGAGCGGTTTGCCTTAATTGTGGATGCCGAGGAGCTTCTGTACAGTGCAGAGGATATTGATCAGGCTGTCTGCGGTTTCAGGGTTCTGGCAGACAGCATTGAGGTTTTTAATTCGGATGATGCTCTTGAGATATTCGGGGACTGGCTGAGAGAGGCGTATGATTCTGACAGTTGTACCATAAGTGGCGGGTTTTATTAAAGAGCTGCTGACAGGGGTACCTGGAAAGGAGAGGTGAAAATGAGCCATGTGTTCCGTGATCCAAAGCGCATTGATCCGATGCTGGCAAAAGTAAAAGAGGCATGGGAGCTGTATCCCGATATGCGCCTTGGTCAGCTTCTGGCGGTCTGTGCAGAGTGTGCGAATCTGTCCGGGGTTGAGGATGATGAGATGCTTGCCGGTATACAGAGGTATATTGACCGTATGAAGGCAGCGTTGGGGGTACTTTGATTATGTCTGTGACTGGAGGAAGTGCAATATTATAATGGAGGTGTTTTTAAAATGCGAAGAATCGTCTGTTTTCATAATCCAGAGGAGATTAACGGGTATTTGAGTAACTGGTATTTGTCTGACTTTGTCAAAGATGATGTGAGTTTCTCATCTGTGGAGCAGTATATGATGTACAGAAAGGCTTTGCAGTTTGGGGATACAGAGATTGCCCGGCAGATTCTGCAAACATCCAGTGTGGGCAAAATTAAGGCATTGGGACGTTCTGTCAGCAATTATGATGATATCATCTGGAGCGGTGTCAGGCAGATTGTGGTATATGAAGGTCTGCTGGAAAAGTTTCGGCAGAATCAGGAGCTGAAAGACAGGCTGCTTGCTACAAAATCAGATATATTGGCGGAGTGTGCAGTAAAAGACAGAATTTGGGGTATTGGCCTGTCTATGAAAGATGACCGCCGTTTTCAGATGAGCGGGTGGCAGGGACAGAACCTGCTTGGCTTTACTCTTATGATGGCGCGTGCCGGGATTATGAGAGAGGGGATGATAAGGTGATGGAAAGAATTGAGGCCATTAAAGACTTTTTACTTTTGTGTGAGAAAGAGAGGCATAACAGTATGCAGAAACTTGTCGATAAATATAATATTAAAGAAATCGATGAAAATGCGCTTTGGGAAATAAGAAACACCCGCAGACCTTTAGTGCTGGTGCGTGGAAAACCAGTCACGGTTGAGCAGATGGTACAGTTGGTAGCTGGTGAGGAGCCTTTGTTTGGCGAGGGGCCTGAGCATCCTTCAGAGCGTGAATGGGCACTTGATCCCAGGACGCGGGGAGGTATTCTGGGAAATATATTTTATCGTAGATGCAACTTCTGGATTCATCCATGGGTATTTTCGGATGGTACCATAGGGGGAGATCTTCATTCCAATATAAAGTATCCTGAACTTACAGAGTTTCTGCCGGATTATATGCATCTGGGAGAAAAGTATCCTTTTTTGGATATGGTTGTTTCATATACTACTTATGACGAGCGCACCTGTTGTAGATGCGGTATTATAAATGATGTATGGAAAAAAGACGGCGGGGAAAATTGTAAATGCAAAGACTGCGCTCCATATCTGGACAGGATCAGGCGCTGTCTTGGAATCAGAGGAGATAAATTAATACCTGATTTTGAGGAAATGTATTTTGGAGACTGGGATGAGGCTCATGTGAGAAGTGACGTTGGTGATTCTGTCGTTTTAACGATATGGATACATGATGGTAAGACAGAGGTTCTTTTCGGCAATAAAGCAGCGGTTAAATTTAATGAGTATAATAATTTATACTGCGCTCCTGAATATGCGTACATGTTTTCGTATACGCTGTATTACCATGAAGATAACTGTGTATTTGATAAAAAATTTATTGAGGATTGTTTTGAATATGTCGGAAAGCCACGAAGCCTTTGCGACGAGTACATAAAGCGTGAATTCATTTATTTAAATGAAAAGGCAATTGTTGTTACAAAGGAGTGGGTAATCAATCAGTATAATAAATTTATAGCCGGCAGATAAGCAGGACAGTATTTTGAGAAAGTGGTGTTAAATTCATGATTTACATTACGGGTGACTGCCATGGGAATTTTGGGCGTTTTACAAAGCATCAGCGTATAAAGCTCCCTTTTTCGCTTGGGGAAAATGATTATGTGATTGTGTGCGGCGACTTGGGACTGCTGTGGGTGAAGGATAAAGAGTTTGAATATAACTTGAAGTGGCTCTCCAGACTGCCGTTTACACTTCTTTGGGTGCAGGGCAATCACGAAAACTATAATATGATTGCAGAATATCCTCTGGAACAGTGGCATGGCGGCAGGGTACGCCATATCGTCAGGGATAAAATCATTCTTCTTGAGCGTGGCCAGATTTTTCATATGGAAGGTAAATCTTTCTTTACTTTTGGAGGAGCGTCCAGTCATGATATTGAGGGCGGCATACTGGACAGGAATTCGCCGGACTTCAGGAAAAATAAAAAGCGGGCAGTTCAAAGCGGCTTACCCTATCGAATCAGAAATGAGTCATGGTGGGAGCAGGAGCTGCCTGCGGAGGCCGAAATGCAGGAGGGGACAGCTAATCTTTCCGGAGCAGGCTTTTGTGTTGATTATGTGATATCTCATTGTCTGTCAAACGGTATGCAGGACAAACTGGAGAGGTATTATGGCAGTGGCGCCAGATTATATGATCAGGATATTCTGACGAATTATTTTGAAGAACTGGAAAAAAAGCTGCAATATAACGTATGGTTTTGCGGACATTACCATATAGATCTGAAGTTGGATGAAAAGCATACGATATTGTATAAAGACATTGTCTGTCTGGCCGACTTCCAGTGAATCAGGGGTACTTCTTTTGCGAAAACGCGCGAAAACTGCGAGGTAAATATGTAATCCTCATGTCCTGCAGGCCTGCAGAATTAAAAAAGTGATTTTTATGGATGTTTAAGAGAGACATTCAGTCAGTTATTTGTAAATACAGATATTTTGACTGAGATGTCTCTTTTGTTGTGCTGAAAATCCGGTCTTACAAGCGATTTGCCAAGGCTTTGGTTTAGAGTTAACCTTTTACCGACAGGAGGCATCGAACCGTGGAAACTCGGTATGAAAAAGTAAAAAATATTATTCGGCATTTCCAAACCGGTTATATCGTGGGAAGGCAGACTGCCGCAAATGAGAGGCTTGCTTTTCTTGTGGTGATGGTTGTCATTACTAAACGAAGTATTCCTCAGATAGTAAAGATACAGCGGAATCAGTTCTTTGTGGGTATAAAAGGTTTCGTATTCAGGGGTACTTCTCCAAGAGCAGGGAATATCTATTATATTCAATTACCTATGAGCTTTATGGATTATTTATCCAGTTATTGTTTCAAGTATCAGGTAGCGGGAGAAGGGCGTATTTTTCCCTTTCATTCTGATTATGTGGGAAATCGGGTTCGAGAGCTGGTGAAATTTGTTGGATATGATATGTCAATTAACGATATACAGACATTGATTCCTTATCCATACAATACGAAGCAATATCAAAGACTTGCTTTTGAGTTGCTGGATATGTTGCAAGATGTCCACTATGCAGAGATGTACAGGTGTTTTTCGGGGGAGGATATATGTAATTCTATTCGTATATTTGAGGAGAAGCATCTAAAAGAGTAATGGATGAGTTTACTCTTAATATGGGCTATAAAGAATATCTTAATTTTTTGGAGGTATTTTTTTATGAGTGCAATGTTTTGTTTTGTGCCTGATTCATATTCTGATGATGCAGATAATATGCTGTTAAAAAGCAATATGGACTCTACCAGTATGTCCCATCAGATTAGTTCGAAGAGTAAAACAAAAAAGTGGAGAGTTGTCAGAAGTTATACGTCAAAGTTTTCCTGTATGGAGGCAGTCGAGAGACTGATTAAGATTCATAGCGATACAAAGGAGGCTTAATTATGGCGAGTAGACAGATAAGATTCTCTGTACATAATTGTCTGTATAAAGATACATGGAGTGTAGGCATCTATGTGCGTCTGTCCGACGAAGACAGGGACAAAAAAGAAAAGACAGATATGAGCCGGAGTATTATCAATCAGATTGCTTATATCAGAAGCTATATGGAGATGCTGAATGACAATTTAGAGGAAGAATTCAGACTGAAAGAGTATAAGGTGTATTGTGATGATGACCATACAGGCATGAATTTTGAGCGTGACGGCTTTCAGAGCATGATGAGGGACGCCAGAGCAGGCCTGATTGACTGCATTATCGTAAAGAATTTGTCACGTTTAGGCAGATATGATAAAGGGATGCAGCAATATCTGGAGGATGAGTTTGAGCAGTATGGTAAGGAGATACGTCTGATTGCCATAGGTGATAATTATGACAGTCTGTATAAGGAGATCGGAGTCATTGACAAGGTGATTCTGCTTCTGAACCGTGAATATTCGGAGCAACAGCACCGTAATGTCTGCATCGGCATGCATTCCATGCAAAAGAAGGGGCTGTTTGTAGGCGCATTTCCCCCATATGGTTATATCAGAGATCCGGAGAATCGGCACCATTTGCTTCCAGACCCTACTGCTTCTGAGATTGTGAAAAGAATCTATGAAGAGTATCTGTCAGGCGTTTCTGCAAAGGAGATTGCCGCAGGGCTGACCATAGACGGGATTGTCAATCCTTCTACTTATAAAAGACTGCATGGCTCTAATTTCAAATGTGGTAAAAAGATATCTGAAAAGGAGGTACACTGGAGAGGTGACAGCGTCAAACGCATCCTGATGGACGAGGTATACACAGGTACTCTGGTTCAGCATAAGCAAGTGAAGCGAAAGCTTACCGACAGCAGACCCTCTCAGCTTCCAAAAGATCAGTGGGTTCGTTGTGAAGGCACCCATGAGGCGATTATCTCCAGGGAGAGATGGGATATTGTCCAATCCATGATGAAGTCTGTCAAGCACGACCTCACAAAGAAAGACGAGGTAACGATTTTTAAAGGGCTGTTAAAGTGTGGTGACTGTAAGCATGCCATGCGAAAAAAATATGATAAGTATATCAATGTGTCAAATGGTGGGACATCCAGATATTTGTACTATAATTGCGGTACCTATCGTGATTACAGTCAGAACTTTAAGAGGCTGGGAGAGAATGCCCCCAGGTGTACAAGCCATTATATATCAGATAAAGTAATCAGGGGTATCGTGATAGATGATATCAATAAAATCATCGGCCAGGTGGAAAACTTAAGTGAGATGATAAAAAAGTACCAGGACAGACCGTCTTCTGACAAGGCTAATACCATACAGCGTGAGATTGATAACAAAAATAAGGCAATTCAGAAGTATCAGGAGCGTATGAAAGCAGCCAGGGGTATGCTCTATGACGGCATTATTACCAGGACGGAATATGAGAGTGACATTGAAGATATACGGAACGATATTGAGCGACTTGAGACGGAGATTCGTTTTCTGTCTGAACTGACTGCGTCTGCTTCAGCGGTGCTTTCAAATCAGTGGATACAGAAGCTTCTGGAGAATGGTAAGATTACGGAGCTTGACCGGGCTACGGTTGTAGAGTTTATTGAGAAGATTTATGTATACGAGGATAAGCATATAGAGATTGTCTATAAGTTCAGCGACGAGTTTGATCATCTGTTTGCAGACTTCGTCTAGGCTGTTCGCAGGGCAAAATGGTTTACACATGAGAGAAAAGTGGCTATAATAAAGTAAAGTTGCTTATTGTAAAGGTAAGCCTGCGGGCTGAGAACAGTTGTGAGGATACAGGTATGGGAATTTATTTGAATCCGGGGAATGAGGGATTTCAGAGCGCTTTGCGCTCACAGATTTATGTTGATAAAACACAGATGCTGGAATACACCAATTCCGTGCTTGATACGGAGCAGAGATATATCTGTGTCAGCAGACCAAGGCATTTTGGAAAATCTGATACAGCGGAGATGCTGACGGCTTATTATGACAGAAGTTGCGATTCGTCCGAGCTTTTCAAAGGCAAAAAAATTGCAGAAAAGGAAGGATATGAACAACACAGGAATCTTTTGCTCTGTCCCAGATCAATAAAATCAACAGAAAAAATTTGTCATTATTATTGATGAATGGGATGCTGTTTTTCGCGAGGATAAATATGACGCAAAAGCGCAGAAAGAATATATTATGTTTCTCCAAAGCCTGTTTAAAGATGCACCTTCCAAGAAATTTGTAAAGCTTGCATATTTGACGGGAATTCTTCCCATAAAAAATACGGGACAGAGTCTGCGCTGAATAATTTTGATGAGTTTACAATGCTGGAGCCGGATGTACTTGCAGAATATGTCGGTTTTACAGAAGCAGAGGTGCGTGGACTGTATGAGAAATATCATATGGATTTTGAGAAAGCCAGACGGTGGTATGACGGGTACAGGCTGGGGGACGGATTGCATATTTATAATCCGAAGTCAGTAGTGGATTCCATACGCAGAAGGCGGATCGGTAATTACTGGACGAATACGGAGACCTATGAGTCGCTGAAAAGCTATATTAACATGAATTTTGACGGTCTGAAGGATGATGTGGCAAGGATGCTGGCAGGAGATGCCTGTACAGTGAATTCGGCGAAGTTCCAGAATGATATGACCTCCTTTAAAAGTAAAGATGATATTTTGACCTTGCTGGTACATCTGGGGTATCTGTCCTATGATGGATTTGTTTAAATCCACCGGGGTATAGAAAAAATACCATCAACAGATATACGATTCAGGAAGAAAATCTGATTGGAGATGTGCCGGAGAAAAAAGAGAATTATGATTTGATGACAGCAGTTATCATCTGTCTGGGCAGTTCTGAAAATGATAATTATACAGGAATTTTGAAGTTGTTGGATATACTGCTTTCCTCTGAAAAGGAACCGGAAGAAAAGAAGAAAATTCTGCAGTACGATTTTGATATTAAGATGACCAGAAAACTGGAAAGAGAGGTGTCTGAATTGTGTAATCT
>DKVI01000056.1:31952-56309 GCA_002491115.1 Lachnospiraceae bacterium UBA7182
TAAAGAAGGGATTAAGGAAGGAATTAAGGAAGGAATTAAGGAAGGAATCTTGACTTCCATACAAAATTTGATGGAGAGCATGAATTGGACAGCAGAGCAGGCGATGGAAGCATTAAAAGTTCCAGAGACTGAGTGGTCACAGTATGCAAGCAGGTTAAAAATGTGATCCAGAAAACTGAAAAGAGGTGTCTGAATTGTGTAATCTGAGTAAAAATGTAGAAGAAAAAGGAATTAAAAAAGGACATAAGGAAGGACTTAAAGAAGGGATTAAGGAAGGAATCTCGACTTCCATACAAAATTTGATGGAGAGCATGAACTGGACAGCAGAGCAGGCGATGGAAGCATTAAAAGTTCCAGAGACTGAGTGGCTGCAGTATGCAAGTAGATTAAAAGCGTGATTTTCAGAGTTCTTAAGTGAGTAGTAAAAGACTGTTAGAAATTATAGGGAAGAAGAACATAAGTTCCCTAAAACAAATTAAAAAAAATGACCTTGACAAAGGGTACAATTTATTTGGAGCAGATAAGAAGGAGGATCAATATGACACAGCTAGGACAGCTTTATGAAAAAGAAAAAGTTGAGTATGCGAATCAAAAGACAAAAGAGAGAATAACTGAAATGGCTTTGAAGGTGCTGAAACGTAATATTGATATTACAGATATTATGGAAGTAACTGGCTTTACAGAGGCAGAAGTTCTTTGTCTGCAACAATATAATCAATAACTATTTCAGGGGAAGGCGTTTTTTCCCTGATTTTATGCTGAAAAAATGATTTAGAGCTACTTTTTCGGTCTGCTGTCACTCTCTCCACATGGAGGAAACGATCCGGGTAAGATCGGTGTGGATGATTCCCTGGAAAAAGAGATTAACCTGATCATTGCTAAAAAAGTAAAGGCGATTCTTATGCAGGAAGATGTGGAGGTGATTATGACAAGGGAGTCCGACAAAGGGTTGTATGAGGAACAGACTTCCAATAAAAAAGTGCAGGATATGAAGAACCGGTGCGCTCTGATCAATGAGGCACAGCCGGACTGTGTGGTCAGCATCCACCAGAACAGCTATCATGAAGAAAACGTCACAGGCGCGCAGGTATTTTATTATGGGACTTCCGGGGAGGGAAAGAAACTGGCGGAAATCCTGCAGGAAAATCTGATCACCCATGTGGACCCGGAAAACCACAGAGCGGCAAAGGCGAATCAAAGCTATTATCTGCTGAAGAAGACGGAGGCGCCGATTGTGATTGTAGAATGTGGTTTCTTAAGTAACTGGGAGGAGGCGAAAAAGCTGCAGGAGGACAGTTACCAAAATCAGATCGCCTGGGCGGTGAGCATGGGGATCTTGTCATATCTGCGGGAAGGGGCGGAATAGATGGCCGCCCTTTTTTTCTGGTTGCTGCGCAGGCCGGTCTTTTATTGGAGTCTATTTTTTCCTTGAGATCGGAATCTTTTTTGTTTTGTCTGATGGATTCAAATAAGAAAAAAGTGTAATTTTGATGTGTTTTTGCTATAATAGAAAAATCAAAGCAGTTTCTATCATATAAATGGATAAGTGATTATAAAGAAAGAAGGGATTTTTATGACGGTGATGAAAGAAAGGGCGATTGATATCATTGACCGTATGCCGGAGGAAAAACTGTATTATGTAGTACAGCTTCTTGAGAGTGTCGAAAGATTGTCTGAAAATATTCCAAAGGGACATGATACGCCAGAACAAAGAGCCTTAAAAGATTTGCAGCGGTTTCGCAAACGGAGTGATATAGAAATTGATTATAAGGCCGAATTGGCAAAAGCCAGAGAGGAAAAATATGAGAATATTGATTGATACAAATGTTCTGGCGGATGTGTTATTAGGCAGAGATCCTTATTATGATATTGCGTATGATATACTTACCATGTGTGCAGACAAAAAAGTTTATGGATACATTGCAGCACATTCAATTCCAAATTTATTTTATATTCTGCGGAAATCCATGACAAAGGAAGAACGAAGAGAGGCATTAAAAGATATTTGCCAGATTGTTAAGGTGGAGGGTATTGACTCCTTTAAAATAATTTCTGCTTTAGATAATGAGGATTTTGTTGACTTTGAAGATTGCCTTCAGGAAGAATGTGCGGCAGCGGTTTCTGCGGATTATATTGTGACAAGAAATACGAAAGACTTTGTTTTATCAAGGATTCCCGCAATTCTTCCAGATAATTTTTTAGAAAGATACAAAGATGAAGGGCTTGTCGAATGACCGTCTGTGTTTTATTTTTAACGTAGGCAGCCGTTCCTCCGGAAATAAAAAATAGTTTCTGTGATTTTATCACAGAAACAGATCGGATTTTCGGGTATACTATAGCTATAAAATAAAAGAAAGAGGAGGGCAAAGCCATGTTTGCCATAAATATTAACAAAGAAAATTTCCATGAAGAAGTTATAAACTCTGATAAGCCGGTCCTGTTGGACTTCTGGGCGTCCTGGTGTGGGCCCTGCCGTATGGTGGCTCCTGTTTTGGAGGAGATTGCCAAAGAGCGTTCCGATATCAAAGTCGGAAAAATCAATGTGGATGAGCAGGCGGAACTGGCCGGCCAGTTCGGTGTTGCGAGCATTCCGACTCTGGTGGTGATGAAAGGCGGCAAAATTGTAAATCAGGCCATAGGCGCAAGGCCGAAGGACCAGATTCTGGAGATGCTGTAGAAAGGCGGAATCTGTATGAAAGTAGTAATTGTAGGCGGTGTAGCAGGAGGCGCCACGGCGGCGGCCCGCATCCGCAGGTTGGACGAGCAGGCCAGGATCGTGGTATTTGAGCGGTCAGGATATATTTCCTATGCCAACTGCGGCCTGCCCTATTATATTGGGGACGTGATCACCGATCCCCAGGCATTGACATTGCAGACGCCTGAGAGCTTTTATGTACGTTTCCGGGTAGATATGAGAGTGCGTCATGAGGTCACAGCCATTCACCCGGATAAAAAGACCGTTTCCGTAAAAAATCTTGAGACCGGGGAGACTTTTGAAGAGAGTTACGACAAGCTTATCTTATCCCCCGGCGCCAGGCCTGCCCAGCCTAAAGTCCCGGGAACCGGGCTGGATCGGGTGTTTACTCTGCGGACGGTGGAGGATACATTTAACCTCAAAAAGTATATCAACGAACATCGCCCCAAATCGGCTGTGCTGGCAGGAGGCGGGTTTATCGGCCTGGAGCTGGCGGAAAATCTGCGGGAACTCGGCATGGAAGTTACCATTGTCCAGCGGCCCAGACAGTTGATGAAGCCGTTCGATTCGGATATGGCCGCTTTCATTCACAGCGAAATGACAAGACACGGCGTTAAGCTGGTTCTGGGACGTACGGTAGAAGGTTTTGTGGAGAACGGCGACGGTGTGGATGTGCTGTTGAAGGATGAGGCGCCCCTTCATGCCGACATGGTAGCGCTTGCCATCGGTGTGACCCCTGATACCGCGCTGGCAAAAGAGGCGGGTCTTGCGCTGGGCGTCAAAGGCAGTATTGTGGTGAACGACCGGATGGAGACTTCTGTCCCGGATATCTACGCGGTGGGAGATGCGGTACAGGTGAAGCATTCTGTCACCGGACTGGATGATCTGATCTCCCTGGCGGGCCCGGCCAACCGGCAGGGACGGATTGCGGCCGATAACATCTGCGGCGGTGACAGCCGTTATCCCGGCTCTCAGGGCAGCAGTGTGATTAAGGTGTTTGATATGACCGCCGCCGTGACCGGTGTCAACGAGACCAATGCCAGAAAGGCCGGACTGGATGTGGACCGGGTGATTCTTTCCCCGATGAATCATGCCGGCTACTATCCCGGAGGAAAACTGATGACCATGAAAGTGGTGTTTGAGAAAAAAACATATCGTCTTCTGGGCGCTCAGATTGTGGGTTATGACGGGGTGGACAAGCGTATAGATGTGCTGGCCGCGGCCATTCATGGGGGAATGAAAGCGACCGGACTAAAAGAGCTGGATCTGGCTTATGCGCCGCCCTATTCCTCGGCCAAAGACCCGGTTAATATGGCCGGCTTTATGATTGAGAACATAGAAAAAGGGCTTCTTAAACAATGGTTTCTGGAAGACCTGGACAAGCTGTCCCGTGACGGAAGCGTGACCTTGCTGGATGTCAGGACAGAGGGAGAGTATAACAGAGGAAACATTGACGGATTTAAGAATATTCCGGTGGATGAACTGCGGGAACGGCTGGATGAAGTGGAACAGGGCAAGCCGGTCTATGTGATCTGCCAGAGCGGTCTTCGCAGTTACATCGCCTGCCGGATACTGGCCGGATATGGCTATGAAGCGTATAATTTCGCCGGCGGCTTCCGCTTCTACGACGCAGTGACGAACGACCGCTGCCTGATCGAATCAGCGTCTGCCTGCGGGATGGATCAGTAAAACCGTTATTCGTCACACAATGTTTTAAGCTTTGCACGATTCGTGATCTGAATTGCTCCGCGGGCCAGCCGTACCATACCCTCGCGCTGGAAATAGCGGAGCATCCGGGTCACAACTTCCCGATGGGTACCCAGATGGTGGGCGATGCTTTCATGGGTAATATGCAGGCAGTCTGTGTCTTCAATGGACGTTTCCTCCAAAAGGAATGCGGCTACGCGTCTGTCCATGCTTTGCCACATAATCTGTTCCATGAGCCACATGACTTCTGAAAACCGGGATGCCATGATCTCGTTGGTGTAGTTGGCCACGGAGGCGGACTGTTCCATGATCTGCCTGTAGATGTCCGCAGGGATGACCCACAGTTCTGTATCTTTTTCCGCTGTGACCGTTATATCGAATTGAATCGAATGCAGGACGCAGGCGGCGGAAAACAGGCAGATATCCCGGTCGAACAGCCGGTAAATGGTGATCTCCCGTCCTTCCCTGGAGCGAATAAACGCCCGAAGCTGGCCGGATTTTATAAGCAGCAGGCCGGTGCAGTCCGTGCTGCCGTCATGAAGGACCGTGCCTTTTACTACTGCGCGGCTGACCAGGCTGTCGGTAATTGCTTTCTGCTGCCCGGGTGTCAGTTTGTTCCATACGGGAAAATATTCTGAAAATTCCATCTCCTTTTCTTATTTCCTTTCTGCGCAAGATGTTTTTGCGGCTTAAAATCCAATGTTTAACCTTAATTATAATCTGTTTTTCCTATGAATGCAATTTCCGGGAGATATCAAATTGCCGGAATCTATGGTAAAATATCATCATAGAGCAAAGCTGTAAAGAACAGTTGAGATAGAAAGAAAAAGGAAGGCAAAAGAGCGGTTGGGGGAACTGCCTGGATAACTTCACTGAGGGGAAAAAGTAAGTATGAAGCTTCAGAAATTGTTGAGCCTGGTAAGACAGGCGGTGCAGAATTATGAAATGATACAGACGGGGGATCGCATTGCGGTGGGGGTATCCGGCGGAAAGGACAGCCTGACGCTTCTTACGGCATTGAAAGAACTGTCAAAATTTTATCCCCGGTCCTTTGAAGTATGCGCGGTCAGTGTGGATCTGGGATTTGGAAATACAGATTACACGGAAATCCGGAGGTTTTGTGAAAAACTTCAGGTGGAGTTTTCGGTGGTGTCCACACAGATCGGCCGGATTGTGATGGAAGAACGAAAAGAGAAAAATCCATGCGCGCTCTGTGCCAAACTTAGAAAGGGCGCTCTGGTAAATTGTGTGCAGGGGCTTTCGTGCAACAAGATCGCCTACGGGCATCATAAAGACGATTTTGTGGAAACGATGCTTTTATCCTTGCTGTTTCAGGGACAGTTTTACGCGTTTCCGCCGGTGACCTGGTTTGAAGATACGCGTCTTACGGTGCTTCGGCCGCTGATGCTGGTGGAAGAAGCGCAGGTAAAAGGATTCTGCAGCAGGTATCGGATTCCGGTGATGAAAAGCGCCTGCCCGGTGGACGGCAGGACAAAGCGGGCGTATGTAAAAGGACTGCTGGCACAGATGCAAAGAGAGCATCCGGGAGCAAAGGAGAGGTTGTTTCATGCCATTGTGACAGGGAATATTCCGGACTGGCCAAGGGTCTGAACGGCAGAAAATAATAAAGCCTTTGTGCCGCAGAAAATATATTTCACGGTGCAAAGGCTTTTGTCTAACAGATCCTGGGAAGCAGTTCTCCGCCCGGCTGGGGCAGGAGCGTCTCTGATCCGATCTCCGTTTTTACGATGACTTTTCCGGGCATCACATCTGTGATCTCCCCGATGATTGCTGCGTTTTTGGAGTATTTTCCCTGGCGCAGCGTCTGCAGGAGCGCATCTGCCACCTCTTTTGGCGCGATCACCACCATCGTTCCTTCATTGGCCAGATACAGTGGGTCCAGTCCTAACATACCGCATACGCCCTTTACTGCGCCGTCCACCGGGAGCGCTTCGGAATAAAGCCGGACACCCGCCTGGCTTTCCGCCGCGATCTCATAGAGGACAGTGCCGACGCCGCCCCGGGTGGCGTCCCGTATCACATGAATGTCCTTGGTCGTCTCCAGCATAGACGCTACGGTACCCCACAGCGGCGCGCAGTCGCTCTTTATATCCGCTTCAATGCCCAGGTTTTCCCGGGCAAGCAGAATCGTGCAGCCGTGCCTGCCGATATCCCCTGTCACGAGGATGGCGTCGCCGGGTTTTGCGGCGGCTCCGGAAGTCCGCACGTCTTTTTGCAGTTTTCCGATACCAGTGGTTGTGATAAAGATGTGGTCCACCTGTCCCTTACCGGCGACTTTTGTGTCTCCGGCCACGATCTTTACGCCTGCCTCCCGGGCGGTTTTTTCCATGGAAGAGGCGATTTCTTCCAGTTTATCCAGCGGAAACCCTTCTTCAATGATAAAAGAGCAGGTCAGATACAGAGGCTTTGCCCCCATGCAGGCCAGGTCGTTGACGGTTCCACAGATGCTGAGTTTGCCGATATTTCCCCCGTTAAACTCATAGGGGGATACAATAAAACCGTCTGTACTCATGGCGATCTGCCCTTCCCCCACATCCAGGACGGCGGCGTCGTCCGATGTAAATTCCGGGTTGGAAAAATGTGCCTTAAATACCTGTTCGATCAGTTCCGATGTCTGTTTGCCTCCTGCGCCGTGGGCGAGGGTTACTACTTTTTCTGTCATTTTATCTCTCCCTTATTCTTCCAGTCCGTATTGATAATATGCCGAACAGGCGCCTTCATTGGACACCATACAGGCGCCGATGGGGTGCTGCGGCGTACACCCTTTTCCGAATACTTTGCAGTCGGAGGGCCTGCATTTTCCCTGGAGTACGTCTCCGCAGCGGCAGGCAGGGTTGCTTCTGCCTTCTATTTTCGGCAGATTGAATTTCATGCGGGCGTCGCAGGAGGCGTACTCTTTTTTCAGTTTCTGGCCGGAGCCGGGGATGACGCCGAGACCGCGCCATTCCGAGTCGCAGGGCTCCATCACTTCGTCAATGAGCGCCTGGGCGGACGGATTGCCCGCATCGGTGACGACCCTTGGATAGCAGTTGACAAAGAAAGGTTTTCCTTCTTTGAATTTTTCCAGTGTCACGGCTAAAGCGGTCAGCAGTTCTCTGGCGGTAAAACCGGCCACCACGCCGGAGACGCCTTCTTCTTCCATCTTCTTACAATCCTTTGTTCCCGTGATCGCGTGGACATGTCCGGGGTAGAGGAATGCGTCCGCGCTGCCTTTCAGTGCCTGATAGGCGTTGGGCATGGTCTTGTTGGCCACAAGAAGAGAGAAGTTCTTAAGTCCTTTTTCCATGGCTTTTTTGACGGCAAGACAGGCGGAAGGGGTGGTGGTCTCAAAGCCCACGGCCAGGAATACCACCTGCGTATCCGGATGTTCCTCAGCGTAAACAACCGCGTCTAACGGAGTGTATACGACCTGGAGCCTGGCGCCTTTGGCTCTGGCTTCTGACAGGCTCATCTTTGTCCCGGGTACGCGGATCAGATCGCCGAAGGTGCAGATCACGGCCTGATGTTCAAGGGCAAGCATAACTGCTTCGTCGATATATCCCACCGGAGTTACACATACCGGACATCCGGGGCCGGAGATCAGTTCGACCTGGGGCGGAAGAAGCTTTCGGATGCCCAGCCGGAATATTTCATGAGTATGTGTACCGCACACTTCCATGATTCTTAGATGGGGACCGTCGTAGTCCTGGATCAGTTCTTTTGCGGTTTTTTTTGTCTTTTCCATTTAGAGCATCTCCATCAGTTCATCGGTTTCATCTTCGTCGTCGTCCGTGATCTTCGCAATGGCAATGCCTGCGTGGACCATGACGTAATCTCCGGGTTCCAGATCTTGAAGCAGTTCCGCGGAAACTTCCCGTCTGGCGCCGGAAGCGTCGATGACTGCCATACCGTTTTTTATGCCGACAACTTTAGCGGCTAAACCTACACACATTGTGCTACCTCCTATGATGGTTCTATTTGATTGATTTTCGCCATGGCGGCCACGGCCTGGCCCAGGGCGATGCCTCCGTCGTTGGGCGGAAGCAGACTGTGTTTTAATACATGGAATCCTTCTTTTGCAAGGGACCGGTGGCAAAGCTTTAACAAAAGCCGGTTCTGGAACACGCCCCCGCTTAAAGCGCAGACCTGAAGGTTCGTCTCTTCTCCGGCTTTTTTACAGCCCGCGACAATTTGTCCTGCTAAAAGGGTATGGAACAGATACGAAAGCCGGTCCACAGGGCTGCCGTTTAATCGTTCTTCTGTTATATACTGCACCAGACGCCGGGTGGGCAGAAGGAAGCGGTCGTCCTTAGGTTCCGGATCTGTCAGCCCGGCGGGAATTTCGCAGGCATTGTCTGCCGTAGAAGGCAGGGTCTTTTCATACGCTTCTGCGGCAAATTCCAGTGCCGTGGCCGCTTCGCCCTCAAAGGTGGAGGCATGACAAATGCCAAGAATCGCGCTCACCGCGTCGAAGAGTCGTCCGGCGCTTGTGGAGACCACGGCGTTGATTCTTTTGGCTGCCATCTGTTCATAGACTTTGCGGTCTGCCTCTTTACAAAGGCCAAGTTCCCGGACAATCTGTTCGGATTCCGCCGGATACAGGTCATTGATCATAGAGACGGCAATCCGCCAGCCCTCCTTTGCGGAGGCGTCCCCGCCGATCTGCAAAAACGGATCGATGCTTCCAAGCCTTGTAAAGGAATGATAGTCGGCCATGAGGAGTTCGCCGCCCCAGATGGAGCCGTCCGTGCCGTATCCGGTGCCGTCAAAGGAAACGCCGATGACCGGGTCCGGATAATCGTTCTCCGCCATGCAGGACAGGATATGGGCATAGTGGTGCTGCACCTGTATCATCGGAAGACCCTGCTCTCCGGCGACCATGGTCGTATTGTATTTAGGATGCATATCGCAGGCTACGACCGTGGGGGTGGTTTCCAGCAGCTCTTCCATGCGCCGGATGGATTCTTCCAGCGCTTTTACGGTTCTTGCGTCCTCCATGTCACCCACATAGGGAGACGGGTAGAACAGTTGATTTTTTCCGATGCAGAATGTATTTTTCAGTTCGCCGCCCACAGCCAGCACCTGGCCTTTGAAATCATTGGACAGCATAAACGGAAGCGGCGCGTATCCTCTGGAACGACGGATCATATAAGGCATGCCTTCATAAAGATCCATGACGGAGTCGTCCGCCCGCAGACGGATCTTCCGGTCGTGGGAGAGGATCAGGTCACAGAAATGGGACAGTTCCTTTAATACGTCTTCATCGGTCCGGCAGATGGGCGCGCCTGATACATTTCCGCTTGTCATAACCAGACAGTCCGTGGTCATATGGATGTTGTCGTTATAGTCAAATAAAAGCATCTGCACAGGCGCGTACGGCAGCATGACTCCGACTTTCGGATTCCCCGGCGCGATGGAAGGCGCCAGGCGGCTTTCCGGTTTTTTCTCAAGCAGGATAATGGGCTTCTGGTGTCCGTCTAAAATCTCCATGGCCTGTGGGGGAATGACACATTCCCGCCCGGCTGTCTCTACATCCCGCATCATGACCGCGAAAGGCTTTACAGGACGGGTTTTCAGTTCCCGCAGCCGCCTGACAGCCGTTTCATTGGTGGCGTCGCAGCATAAATGAAAGCCGCCGATGCCTTTGACGGCGATGATTTTACCGTCTATAATCGCCTGGCGCGTAAGCGTGATTGCTTTTGCACCCCGGGCCGTGACAGAAGCGTCCTGATCCGGGGCAAGCAGATAGACCTGGGGCCCGCAGTCATTGCAGCAGACGGGCTGGGCATCGTACCGGCGCGTGCTGGCGTGGGTATATTCATATTCGCATTCGGGGCACATGGGAAATTCTCCCATACTGGTCCGGACCCGGTCGTAAGGCATGGAATCTAAAATCGTAAGCCGGGGCCCGCAGGCAGTGCAGTTGATAAAAGGATGCATATACCGGCGGTTTGTTGGATCAAAAAGTTCTTCTTTACATTTGGGACAGGTGGCGATATCCGGTGAAACGAAGATATCCCCCTCCTCCTTTTCGCTTTCAATGATGTCGAACCGGGTAAAAGGCAGGTCCTTTGTTTCCGTGCAGTCTATTTTCAGCACAGCCGAACGTTCGGGCGGATTGTCCTTTAAATTCTGCATAAACGCCTGCTGTTTTACTTCGTTTCCGCGGGCGTAGATTTCCACATAAGAACCTTTGTTGGCGACGCTTCCGGTAATCCCTGCCTGATCGGCGATCCGGCTGACAAAGGGGCGGAAACCCACGCCCTGGACGATCCCGTAGACGCGGATCAGCAGCGTATATTGTCTGTTTTTATCAGTCATCGGCGCATTCTCCTGATACGGCAAAGTGGGGGATATGGATAAAACTTCCCTTATATTCTCTGAGGGCGCGTGTAAGCTTCTGATCGCCTATGACAACTTCATATCCGCCCTGACAGACTGTCTCCGCGAACTGTTTTTCGGTGGACAGACAGAAGTCCGAAGGTTCTTTTACGCTTTCGTCCTGGAGAAACCAGGTGGCGGCGGTCACATCTGCGGGGCCGCCTGTGCGGATCTCTTTACGGATCTCGTTGGCGGCAATCTGCTGATGGACAATCAGTATCTTCTTTCCTGAAAGACCGTGAAGGGTTTCTTTAAAGTCTTCGGTAAGCAAAGGATATCCTGTCCGGTAGGGCGTGCCGAAGCGTTTTTTCAGATATTCGGCGGCTTTTAAGCCCGCGGGTGATACGACCAGATTTTTTTCTGCCGACCCGGCGGCTTTGACTGCGTCAAGTCCGCTTCCCATGCCATAACAGAAGACTTCCCGATATCCTTCTTTCAGAAGATGTTCCCGAATCTTCTGGTCCGCGTTTATATGGCTTAAGTCAAGAGGGGTGGCTCCGATCACGCCGACGCGTCCGGGGACCACGGCCGACGTATCTTCGGCGAACCGCTCAAACAGTTGAAGATAGGTTTCTTCCTCCCCCACGTCATATAGTTGGGTTCCGGTACATTCGATGGTAATGACCGGAAGTTTACAGCGCTTTTCCGCCATTCTTTTGAGCGCTTTATAGTCGGTGGCGATCACCGCGGGGACAGGAGTTCCTATGATGGCGGCGAAGGAAGCGTCCACCTTTCTGGCTGTGTCTTTCAGCTTGTCGATCAGCCGGTCGTCCCGGCCGAGAATTGCGTCCATATCCCGAAGCCCGGCGCTGAAGATGGCGCTTTTCCTTATAAACCAGCGGGGTTCGTCAAAGCCGCATATATTCCCGGTGCAGCCGCCGGCGTCACAGATGACGGTGATCCCGCCCAGATCATACAATACGGACGCCGCGCCGGACTGGTCGGGAGCAAACGGTGATAAATATTTTAACAGTCCTTTCATGCCTGACTCCCTTCTCTGGCTTTTGTCAGCTCCTCAAACAGATGTCTTAGTCCGGAATATCCGAACGGCTGGCGTTCCTGGTTCCAGGGGACGCCCGCGCAGCCCGGGTGATAGTAGCCTGCGTCCATGCCGATGGTTACATCTATGTGTCCTTCTCCGCAGTCGTAATACATCATGGTGGGGGAGAGGTTGGTGTAAATCCGGGTATCGGGGCTTAGCTCGGCGATTTTCTTTATGTAGATAAAATTTTCGTCCGAGACCGTGCCGTAGATTTCGGGTACCTGATGGCCGTAGCGAAGGAGTGCCAGCGCCAGTTCAAAGGAATCGGCGCTTACACATTCGCCGATGGCGAAGGAAGTATTGGGCCAGGCGGCGCCGAAGGCATTCACCGCTTCCAGGGCCTGGTCATAATATTTCCGATCGTCGATGGGCATTCCCAGTGCGCCGCTTAAAAGTTCATACTGTCTGTGTATTTTGTCGATCTGATACAGCCGGGTAAGCTCGATGCCCGGAATATCCAGCCTTTTTCTGATATCCTCCGCTGCCAGACGGCATTCCGGATTTAAGATCAGGTTAAAATTGGCTTCCGCCATGGACAGGTATTCTTCAAAATCACGGCATCTGGAAATCTCGTTGATCTTCTTGACGCCAAGGCTGTGAAGAATCTCATACAGTTCCGTATCATCCAGAAACGGGGCGAACTCTCCTAAAATATTGACGGTCGTGGATTTCTTCTTCCGCTTTTCAAGGAGAGAATAGACGGTTTTTCGCACCGCGGTCATGGGGGGGACGCGCCCTTCTCGGGTAAGTGCGTACATATAACAGGGCAATACCGGGACGCCTGCGTAGTCAGAAGCTTTTCGGCAGACCCGCTCCATATCGGTACCTAAAAGAGCGTCCACACAGGTAATGCAGATCATGACGGCGGAGGGTTTTTCCTCGAGAGAATCCACCACCTCCTGGACCGCTTCAGAGATCTTATTCAGATGGCGGCCGGTGACAATATCCGTATCATCCATCAGAAGATAGAAGAAACGGTCGCTGTAGCCGCCCAGTTCGCTCAGCATGGTGGTGTTTCGTCCGCAGCAGCCGGGAGCCACCAGAAGCATCACGGAGCCAGGGATGGCAAGCCCGGCGCGTTTGACGCCGAATCCCTGGGCGCCCGGGGAATTAAAGGACAAAGTCGCCGGGGAACTGTAGATCAGATGGGTGGAAGAGCGCAGCTCATCGGGTATATGCCGGGGGCCTTTTTCTGCCAGGTCGGCAACGGTGATATAGTAAACTTCTTTTTCCATTTATGTTTCATCCTCTAACAGTTTTTTTGCAAGTTCCAGATACGCCTGGCTGACCGGGAGGCTTTTGTCGCCTTCAATGACGGTCATTCCCTGGTCTTCATACCGGATGATATCCGGACTTCTGGGAATATCGGCGATGATGGACAGATGATTTTTGCGGGCGAACTCTTCCACTTTTTCCCGCTCGTTTTCCACGTTGCGCCGGTTTAAGATAATTCCTTTCACGGATGCGTAGCCCCGGTCTTCAAAATTGTTGACCGCCGTATTGATATTGTTGGCGGCGTACAGCGCCATCTTCTCGCCGGAGGTGACGATCAGGATATTGTCCGCGTAGCCTTCCCGTATAGGGGCGGCGAACCCGCCGCAGACGACATCGCCCAATACGTCGTAGAGCACCACATCCGGCTTACAGGTTTCAAATAACTCCAGGTCTTCCAGAAGGCTGAACGTGGTGATGATGCCTCTTCCGGCGCAGCCAAGGCCGGGAGTGGGGCCGCCGGTCTCGATACAGAGGACGCCGCCGAAACCTTCTTTGGCGATATCTTCGATGCGTTCCGGTTCTTCATCGTACTCCCGCAGGTAATCCATGACAGGCTTCACCGGATGGCCGCCTAACAGATTGATGGTGGAATCGGCTTTGGGGTCGCAGCCGATCTGGATGACTTTCTTCCCCAGAGTCGCAAAGGCGGCCGCCAGGTTGCCGGTGGTGGTGGATTTACCGATACCGCCTTTTCCGTAAATTGCAAGTTTCAGCATAAGTCAGATAACCTCCTATTGATCAGGTTCGGGTTGACAGAGTCATAGATCCTTCCGGAAAACGCTTCGTGGGGAAGCGGATAAAACTTCGCATGCGCAGGACATAACGCCCGGTAGAGCGGGTCTGCGATCAGGCCTGCGGCAGAAGACAGGTTTTTTATCAGGTCGTCTTCTTCGGGCGCTGTCAGATCTTCCGGCCGCAGCAGGAAGCTTTCCGTATCCAGCGGGCAGAGCGCCCGGACCGGCTTCCCGGTCTCCCGTTCGATGGCTTCTGCCAGGGAAACGGCGGAGACAGTCTCCCCTATGAGGAACAGTCCGCCGTCTTTTGGGGCGGATGTGCCGTTCTTCTGGCAGGCGGTCAGGTTTACGGAATCTTTGGCGGCGCGCTTCAGGCGGTCAGCCAGCCGGCAGGCAAATTCTTTTCCGAAAGGTACGCCCGTCACATAGGGGATACCGAACATTTTCTGCAATATTACCGCTGCCTTTAGGCCGCCGTAGGAAACGACCAGATTCACATGCGCCTGCCCGGCTCTTTGAATTTCTTCCAGCGTGCTGCCCATGGCAAGACAGGCGTTTACCTCCATGCCGGACTCTTTCAGCCAGCCTTTGATGGAATCCACACTTCCGTTTAAGGAAAAGTCAAGAGGAGTCGCTCCCAGGATATTGACCGACAAAGACGCTGTTTTTGGCAGGTCCGGAAGGCAGAATCTGTCCACGACAGCCGAAAGCGCCATGGAGACGCCCCGGGTGTAATGCTGCATGCCGTTTGCGGCGAATCCAAAGGAAGGAATGCCGGTTGCTTCTTCCACTATGGAGGCAATGGCCGGAAGGTCCGTTCCGATCATATAGGGGATCGGCGCGCCTGCCAGGGCGATAAAAGCCGGTTTTAATTCTTCCGCCGTCTCGATCAGGTCATGGATCAGTTTGTCGTCGTCGCCCAGGATGGCTTCCATCTCCGAGATGGCCGAAATATAGATCATGCTGTCCATGTCGTACCAGCGGGGTTCGTCATGGGTTGTATAAGTGGAATTACAGCCCGATGCGTCGTGCATAACGACCATGCCGCCCAGCTCATAGAGGGCGGAACAGATGCCGAATTCATCCGACGAATAAGTTGATATCAGTCCTGCTACCTGTCTCATATGCAGCTCTCGCACCCGTATCCTTTCCTTTGAATGATTGTCTTTGTGTCTTTTTTATGCCGGAAAGCGTCCAGCAGAAGTTCCGTGATGCCAATGATACCGTCATATCCGTATAAACCGCCGCTTTCCACAAGATTGACAAAATGTTCGGTTCCTGTAAAATAAGCGGCTTTCTGGCCGATCGCCAGTATTTTCTCCCGGGGTTCTCTGTCTAAAAACCGAAGCGTCGGCTGGTTGGAAGGAAGTACTGCGATATCCGGGTGATTTTTCTGTATCCACAGGAAATCTCCCTGCTCTTCCGGAAGAAAAGCGTCCGCATAAATCTGTGTCACAGAAAATCCATATTCCAGTAAGAGGCGGCAGAAGCTCAGGATTCGGAAGGTAAAGGTATAGTCCACGGCAATCTTTACAGCGCTTATTTCTTCTCTGGCCTCCTTCAGCGCCCTGTCGGCTTTCTTACGGAGTCCTGCAAGATCCGGCGTTTCTATGTGAAGCGCTTTGGCAAGCTTTCTGTAATTTTCGTCAATCTGATCAAAACAGAAAACGAAAGGAAGATACAGGTATGCCTGCCCGAGCCTTTTTTCCAGGTCCTTTCCGGCGGCTATGGCAAGGGGCTCATAGAGAATATTCAGGCTGCCCGCCGCCATGGCAAGATAGTCGTCAAAGGTGCGGCAGTGGTTCAGGGCCTGAAGCTCATAGCCCTGGTCCGTGATCATAGGAACCAGTTCGCTGCTTTCGCGGATGGCGTGGTTGCTTCCGATCAGGTTGACCTTCTTCGGGTCGTGGGGCATGGGCTCTAACATACTGTAAAGCTGGATGCGCATCTTCTGATCCGGCGTCAGGCCGCTCTTTCTTAAAGTGGGTATCATATAACAGTCCGCAAAGCGGATATCCGGGAATCGTTCCCGCAAGGTCCGAAAGACCAGATTCTGATCGTAAGCCAGGAAAAAGTGCTGGCAGCTGATAAAAAGCAGCACGGCTCTTGGGCGGTCGGGCAGTTTTTGAAGCACGTCGGAGACGCCGTCGATCATAAGCTCTTCCATCGTGCCGTCCAGCACGTTTTCTTCCCGGATCATAACGGCCGAATACCGGTCCAGGGCATTCATCTCCGCAGCGGTCAGCACGACGCCTCTTAGACATCCCTGGGAGCAGACAAAGATCTGATGGCTCTGGGGGATCAGCATACCCGTATGTACGATATTCCAGGTGCCCCTGGCGGGGGAGCTGTACTCCAGTCCTTCTTTAAAAGGAGCAGGGAAAGCGGCGTCTTTGACGGGAATCTTTATGTCGTCGGCAGAGAGCTTCTGCCCGATACGCCTTAACATAACGCCTCCCTGCACAGCAAAAGGAGCGTGTCCGCCAGGGCGCGGTAAGTATGGGCCATGCTGCTTTTTGGAAATGCTTCCAGGACCGTCTGACAGAGCGCTTCGGCTTCCTGCACGGTCTGGCTCCAGGGCAGTTCTCCCGCGATCCTGCTGTGGATATCCCGGCACAGTTCTTCGACTTTTTTCTGCTCATCCGCCACGTTCCGGCGGTTTAAAAGGATGCCTCCCAACTTTGCGTAGCCGCGGCCTTTAAAGTTTTCGATGGCCATGGCAATATTGGCGGCGGCGTAAATGGCCATATTTTCCCCGGATGTTACAATAAAGACCAGGTCGGCGCAGCCCTTTCGCATGGGCATGGAAAATCCGCCGCAGACCACGTCCCCTAATACATCATAAAAAACCACATCCGGCCGGTAGATATCGTAAGCGCCTTTGGACTCCAGCTTTTCCAGGGCTGTGATGATCCCGCGGCCCGCGCAGCCCAGCCCGGGTATGGGACCGCCTGCTTCCACACAGACAACATCCGCGTATCCTCTGCATGTGATTTCTTCCAGGTCAAAATTGTCCTTTTTCTCCCTGACGGTTTTAAGGACTGTGGGAAGCGGCGCGCCGTGGCGCAGGGCGATGGTGGAATCCGCTTTGGGGTCACAGCCGATCTGCATGACCTTCAGCCCTTTTTCCGCCAGCGCGGCGGAGAGATTCGAGACGATGGTGGATTTGCCGATGCCGCCTTTTCCGTAAACTGCTATCTTCATCATAGGGTATACTCCTTATGCATCCTGACCGGGAAGCCGGGAATACATGGCCTTGGCGCTGACCCCGGGTACTTTCCCGATCTTTCCGGCCAGTGTATTGATAATGTCCGTGGGCGCATCCAGCGCGATGCTGATGACGTTGATATCCCTGTCCCGGTAGGGGATGCCCATCCGGCCGATGATATACATACTGTAGTCATGCAGGATATCATTGACGGTGCCGGTGGAATCGATGTCTTCCACGATGATTCCTATAATAGCGATTCTTGTTTCCATGGCGTTCCTCCATAAAAAAACCGCATCCCAAAAGATGCGGTCAGTAAATATACATAGCAATACAAATGATCACATCTTCAATCTCAATCTACATTTCAATCTCAGATTTTGTTATTATAGCATAATAAAAAGAAAAACACAATATATTTTTTGGCAATTTTGCCCAATTTAATATTGGGTGTATTTTGGAATATAATGTTGTCAGACGAGAACAGACGGGACAGAAAGGAATTCGATTGAAAATCATAACAAAAAAGACAGGAATGAAGTATCTGTGGGGGGTTCTTGTTTTTGTAATACTGGCAGGGGGCGTATATGGGGCGTGCAGCCAGAAACTTAAGCTTCAGTACTATACAGAAGGCACATCCAAAGTAACAGAACCGGTCCGGCTGGCTGTGCTGACAGATCTTCACAGTACCCTGTACGGCCGGGGACAGGAGGAACTGGTACAGATGCTTTCCCTTCAGAAGCCGGATGCGGTGCTGCTGGTGGGGGACATTGCAGATCATAAAGTGTCCCACCAGGGGACACAGATGCTTCTGGCGGCGATCGGGCATGAATATCCCTGTTTTTATGTGTCGGGAAATCATGAATACTGGTCGGGGGAAGTGGAGGCCATTAAACAAATGATCGATTCCTATGGCGTTACGATACTGGAAGGGGAAAAAGAAACACTGGAAGTAAAAGGACAGAAGATACAGATCTGCGGGGTAGACGACCCTTCGGGATTTGCAGTCTACGCTTCTTCTGACGGGCAAAAAGGCGGATGGGAGCGACAGTTTCGGGACTGTCAGGACAGCCTGGAAAAAGAGCAGTATTCTGTCCTTATGTCCCATCGACCGGAGCTGACGGATTTTTATACCGACAGTGAGTTTGACCTGGTAGTGGCGGGCCATGCCCATGGCGGGCAGGTGCGTATTCCATGGCTCTTAAACGGACTCTTCGCCCCCGGGCAGGGACTGTTTCCTTCCTATGCAGGCGGGCAGTACGCGCTGGGACAGACTTCCATGATCGTAAGCAGAGGATTGTGCAGAAACAAACTGCCCCGTATCTTCAACCGTCCGGAGCTGGTGGTCGTGGATGTGCTGCCGGAAATAAAGGAACAACAGGAGGTTTTTCATGTTTACTGATTACCATGTGCATACAGAATTCAGCGATGATTCGGTTTATCCAATGGAAACAGTGATTCAGGACGCAATCCGCATGGGTATGGATGAGATCTGTATTACGGATCATGTGGATTACGGGATTAAGGAGGACTGGGACTGCGGGCATGAGATTGCGTATCGGGATGGCGAACCGTTCGCCAATGTGGACTACCCAAAGTATATGGCCAGGATCAGGGAGATGCAGGATTTGTACGGCGGTCAGATATCCGTTAAGACCGGGCTGGAGTTCGGGGTACAGACCCACACCATCCCGCAGTTTGAAACGCTCTTTCACAGGTATCCGTTTGATTTTATCATACTTTCTATTCACCAGGTGGAGGATAAGGAGTTCTGGACCCAGGATTTTCAGAGAGGGAGAACGCAGCAGGAATATAATGAGCGTTATTATGAAGAAATGCTGGAAGTGGTAAAAAAATATAAGGATTACAGCGTGCTTGGGCATATGGATCTGATTACCAGATATGATGAGGCCGGAATCTATCCTTTTGAAAAGATACAGCCGCTTGTGGAAGAAATACTGAAGATCGTGATCGCGGACGGGAAGGGGATCGAACTGAACACTTCCTGTCACAGATATGGATTAAAAGATACCACGCCTTCTGTGAAACTATTGAAATTATATCGTGATCTGGGCGGCAGTATCCTTACCCTTGGCAGCGACAGCCATAAGCCGGAACATCTGGGGACCTATATTAAGGACGGGAAAAAAATACTGAAAGATCTGGGATTTACAAGATTCTGCACCTATGAAAGAATGCGTCCGGTCTTTCATGATTTGTAAAAAGCAATCGTTAAATATTTAGTATTCAGGCAGGACTGAATCAGCTCTTTATGTGGGAATAGCTGAACCGGTCCTGCTTTTTTATTGAAAAAAATAAAAAAAAATAGATGTAACTATTGACATTACATTTAAGACGTGATATAGTAACAACATCAGATGTAATAACGATGATTACAATAATAAGAAAAGGAGATTCAAACATGAAAAAAGCAGTAGAATTTTTACAGGCAAATCCGGTGCAGTATCTGGCAACCGTTGGCAGGGACAACAAAGCAAAGGTGCGTCCTTTTATGTTCCTGTTTGAACAGGATGGCAAACTCTGGTTCTGCACGAACAACACAAAAGATGTATATAAGGATATGCAGGAGAATCCTGAAATTGAGGTGTGCGTATCTGATCCTACATACGCATGGATTCGTATCCACGGCACGGCAGTTTTCGAGAACAACATGGTTGTAAAAGAAGGAGCCATGAACAATCCAATCGTAAAAGGGCAGTACCAGACGGCAGACAACCCGATCTTTGAAGTATTTTATATCAAGGACGCACATGGAGCAATCGCGGACTTTTCCGGCAATCCGCCATATGAGTTTTAATGAATCGTGGTGAAATTCCACAACCGACGGTATAGTCCGGACAGAAGAAGATATGTCAGGAAAGCCCTGCCGCTATCATGTGCAGGGCTTTCCCGGCATTTTCCACATCTGCAGGCGGCGTAGGGAAATTTGCTGAAAATGGTCTGTTTCAGGAAAAGTCAGGGGGTGTCATATATGGAAACAAAGGATTATTTAAGGATATTAAGAGATGAGATACATTCGGCGGTCATTGCGACCGTTGACAGCGAGGGACTGCCGGTTGCGAGAGTGATAGATATCATGCTGGCAGATGAGGGCAGTGTATATTTTATTACGGCAAAGGGAAAAGAATTTTACCGCCAACTGATGGATAAACCGTATGTTGCCATCAGTGGCATGTGCGGCGGTGAGGGAACCATGAATAAGAAAGCCGTTTCTATCCGGGGAAAAGTAAAGAATATCGGTGCAGAAAAACTGCCGGAGGTCTTTGGGCAAAACCCTTATATGGCAGAAATCTATCCGCAGGAAGAAAGCCGTATGGCATTGGAAGTATTTCAGGTATATGAAGGCAGCGGAGAGTATTTTGACCTTTCCGTAAAACCGATTTTCAGGGAGCAGTTTATGCTGGGTGAAGGGAAGGAAGATACAACCCAAACGAAAGGGTATTTTATTACGGACCGCTGCCACGGATGCCGGATTTGTTATTCCAAATGCCCACAGAAGTGTATCGATCTGTCAGTGAAGCCTCTGGTCATTAATCAGGCGAACTGTTTACACTGTGGGAACTGTATGGAAGCCTGTCCGTTTGGAGCAGTCGAGAAAAGATAAACAAGGTTTGTGGAGGTGCGCATATGGCAATTCGTTTAACAGGCAGGAAAAAAGATACGGGAAAATTTGATTTCTCTCAGTTTTTAAGCGGAATCCCTGCAAAGGATTATGTTTTTCAGGATGCGGCATATGAGGAGCAGATTCAGGCGGCGGCCCGTCTGCTTTCTGAGGCGGATGCAGTTGTGGTCGGGGCAGGGGCAGGGCTGTCTGCGGCAGCGGGACTGACCTATGGCGGAAAGCGGTTTACGGATAATTTTAAGGAGTTTATTGAAAAATATGGCTCCATGAATATGAAGGATATGTACAGTGCGGGATTTTATCCGTTCCCTACGGAGGAAGCGAAGTGGGGGTACTGGTCGAAACATGCGTACCTGAACCGGATTGAGCCGGATACGCTTCCGCTCTATCAGTCTGTCTATAAACTGGTCAAAGAGAAACCTTATTTTGTCCTGACGACAAATGTGGATCACCAGTTCTGGAAAGCCGGGTTTGCTGACGAAGCTATTTTTGCAACACAGGGTGATTATGGTAAAATACAGTGCAAGAAGGGCTGCCATCCAAAGACGTATGATGCGGTGGAGCTGTTTGTGCAGATGAATCAGTCCAGAAAGGACTGTTTGGTTCCTTCTTATATGGTTCCTGAATACCCGGTCTGCGGCGGAAACATGGCAATGCATCTTCGGTGTGACCAGTATTTTGTGGAAGATGAACACTGGCATCAGGCGGCAGAGCAGTATGTCTCCTTTTTGGAAGAACACAGGAAAGACAGAGTGGCGCTTCTGGAGCTTGGCGTAGGGTTTAACACCCCTACGATTATTCGTTTCCCGTTTGAGCAGATGATGCGCAAAAACGAGAACTGGTCCCTGATCCGCCTGAACCTTAAAGAAGCGTTTGTGCCGGAGAGCTTTGGGAAAAGGGCGGCAGGCATTGGCGCGGATATAGAAAAAAGTCTTTGCGATATCATAAAAGGAGTGGAAGAACGGCACAGTCTGGCTGCGAAATAATGTAAGTGTTGACATTACATTAGCTGCGATATAAGATTATATTTGGAAAAGGAGGAGGACAGAATGCAGATTTCAAGCAGGTTTACAATAGCCATACACATGTTGGCGTGTATGGATGTATTTAAAGATGAGTATAAGGTAACCAGTGATTTCCTGGCTTCCAGCATTCGTGTCAACCCGGTTATTATCCGGAAAATTTTGTCGCAGCTAAAAGATGCGGGGCTGATCGAGGTAAAACGGGGGCCGGGAGGCGCAGCCATTGCAAAGCCTCTGGATGAAATTACATTTTTTGATGTGTACCAGTCTGTAGACTGTATAGAGGAAAATACATTATTTCATTTCCATGAGAATCCGAATCCGGACTGTCCGGTAGGGAAAAATATCCATCAGATTCTGGATGATAAGCTGCTCCGGATTCAGGCGGCAATGGAACAGGAGTTGAAATCAATCACGCTGGCTGAAATGAAAACGGATCTGGAAAAATGTCTGGGAAATAAAAACTGACAGTACTAATATCTTGGCGGCGGCATAAGCTAAAAAGAAAAGGGTTATGTATGAACGACCAGAAAATAGATAACCAGTTAAACCTTGCCTTAGATGCCACAAGGCAGGAGAGGGAAAAATCCCCGACGCTGGAAACCGGGTATGATCCCGAAGAACGGACCTGGGAAGTGATTGTAAAATACTCCGGGAGCCTGGAGAGTATCGCGTCCGAGGCGGTGCAGGTGACGGAACTGATGAACGAGTACGCGATTCTGATTGTCAAAGAATCCCTGATCGGCCAGCTTGCCGCCATACCGGAGATTGAATATATAGAAAAGCCTGTACGGCTTTATTTTGCCAGGGCTGTGGGCATGAGCGCTTCCTGCATTACGCCTGTAAGGCGCCCGCCTTTTAACCTGACGGGCCGGGGCGTACTGGTGGCCATGCTGGATTCCGGCGTGGATTACCGGCATCCGGAATTCAGATATCCGGACGGAACTACAAGAATCCTGAACCTGTGGGATCAGACTGTCCAGGGACAGCCGCCTGTGGGCTATCATCTGGGAACAGAGTTTACAAAAGAGCAGCTTGACGAGGCGCTGTCCGAACCAGGACGGGCGCCTCTTAGCATGGATGTAAGCGGACACGGCACAGGGGTGCTGGCTATAGCCGCAGGAAATAACGGAGTCGCCTATGAAAGCGGACTTCTGGTAGTCAAGCTTGGAACGCCGAAGCCCGACGGTTTCCCCAGGACGACGGAACTGATGCAGGGACTTGACTATGTCCTTAAGAAGGCTTTGGAGTACCGGATGCCGGTGGCAGTCAATATAAGCTTCGGCAACACTTACGGCTCCCACACGGGTACAAGTCTTCTGGAAACCTATATAGATGATATGAGCAATCTGTGGAAATCTTCGATCTGTGTGGGGAGCGGCAATGAAGGAGCAGCGGCCGGACATACAGCCGGCCGGCTTACAAACACACAAATACAGAATACTGAATTTGTGATCGCGTCTTATGAATCGTCTTTAAGTCTGCAAATATGGAAAAATTATGCGGACTCTTTTCAAATCTATCTGGTCCATCCGGGCGGCACTATTATCGGGCCTTTATACGAGCGTCCGCCTGCCCAGCGTTATCGGGTTCAGAATACGGATCTTCTGATCTATTATGGAGAGCCGGGCCCCTACAGTGTGGATCAGGAAATCTATATCGAGTTTATTCCTGTCAGAGACTATATTGATTCCGGCGTCTGGAATGTGCGGCTGGTTCCTGAGAGAATTGTGGACGGTACCTATCAGATGTGGTTTCCCAGCAGCGCCGCCATCGGAAGCGCCACAAGATTTCTGCGCCCCCGGGAGAGCAATACTTTGACGATCCCTTCCACTGCCTCCAAGGTCATCACAGTGGGAGCCTATAACGGAGCGACAGGCGCTTACGCGGATTTTTCGGGGAGAGGTACGGGAGAAAACGGTCTCCAGAAGCCCACGCTTGTGGCTCCCGGGGTCAATATCCAGACCGCCGCTCCCGACGGACGTTATGCAGGCCAGACCGGCACTTCTTTTGCAACCCCCTTTGTGACCGGCGCGGCGGCGCTTCTGATGCAGTACGGGATCGTGGACGGGGAGGACGCCTTTTTGTATGGGGAAAAGGTGAAAGCCTATCTGCAAAAAGGGGCGCGGGCGCTGCCGGGGTTTACGGAGTACCCGAATAACCAGGTGGGGGCTGATGGTATAATAGTGTCAAGTTAGTAAGAAGCCAGTAAAATCAAAGGTTTCCGCTGATTTAGTCCTAAGAAAAAACTGCTGTGAGAACAGCGAAAGTGATTAGGATGAGCTCATTTTTAATCTTGAAACAGGAAAATAAGCAACTTGACACTAAATTACCATCAAGCATTTTGACGGTGTAAGAAGTGTACCTTGAAAGAGGTGATAATTGAATATTTAACATTTAGGTAGGACTAAATTAGCTCTTTATGTGGGACAAGTACCACGCTTGGCATAGCTAACTTGGTCCTACTTTTTTATTGCAAAAAAGGAAGGGCAGGGAGTGGCAATGACAAAGCAAGAGCTAATAGAGTTTTTAGATAGGCTGGTGGAGTTAGTCAGTGAGGAAAATAAAACAAAGGCAGTCTTAGTAAAAGAAAAATTCATAAACAATTTTGAAAAGAGTTATGAGTATGTGTAGTCTCGGAAAGTCGATG
>DKVI01000109.1:0-24090 GCA_002491115.1 Lachnospiraceae bacterium UBA7182
GCCGCCTACGCAGACCATTGCTTTTTTGCCTTCCAGCGTCTTTAACGCCTCAAGAGCTCCTTTGCCATGATACACATCTCTTGGTAATGTGAAACGTGCCATAAAAAAATACCTCCTTTGAAAAATGTTTTGTACCTTATGTACAGTATCATATTATTTCGCGCGAAAAATAGCAAGTAAAATTAATAAAACTATTGCAATATTGTGCGAAATAATATATATTAATACAAAACACCACAAAATAACGCAATAACCACAGACAAAACTACACACAGGAGGTTTTTATTTGGATCAGAATAAATCTTTATCAACCGAACAGGTTGCCAAAATACTGCATGTCAGTAAGAGTACGATCTATGCGCTGATCAAAAAAGGGGACATTACTTCTTATAAGATCGGCAGGAAAGTCCGTTTCACCCAGGAGGATGTGGACGCCTATATTGCCCGCTCGCGCCACTCCCAGCAGGTGGCGGCTCCCGTACAGAAAGTAACGGTGCAAAGCAGCCTGCTCTATGGAGAATCTCCGCAGAAGACGCCGCTGATCATCTCCGGACAGGATGTAATCCTGGATATTTTATCCAATCATCTCCATCAATACGGCATCCAGGCCTTACGGGCTTATGTGGGAAGTTTTGAAAGCCTTCTGTCCCTCTATCAGGACAATGTACAGGCAGCCACCTGTCATTTATGGGATTCGGATACGGACACTTATAATCTGCCCTATATCCGCCGCCTGATGCCGGGCGTCCATGCGCTGGCAGTCAATCTGACCTATCGCATGCAGGGTTTTTATGTAAAAAAAGGCAACCCGAAAGAAATCACATCCTGGAAAGACCTGACAAGACCGGACGTTTCGATTCTGAACCGGAGGAAAGGCACCGGCTCACGGATTCTGCTGGACGAGCATCTGTTCCATATGGGGATTTCTTCCGGCTCTGTCAACGGCTATGAGAACGAAATGTCTTCCCACCTTACCGTCGCCACCGCCATCGTAGAAGGCCAGGCCGACGTCGGGATCGGTACAGGACGGGTCATCAAACAGTTCCCTGACCTGGATTTTATTCCGGTTCAGCGGGAACGCTATGATCTGGTCATTAAAAAAGAAATGTATCAGTCCCCCGAGATCCAGGCCATGCTGCAGGTCTTAAGGTCCCGGGAATACCAGAATGATATTTTTACTATCGCAGATAACGATTACACAGATTTGGGAAAGATCGTAGGGGAGGTTTGATATGCTGACAGTAAAAACACCGGATGAAGTATTGGAGATCATAAAGACTGCATTTTTACCGGTTCCGGACCGGACAGAGACGGTTCCTTACACAGAAGCCGCCGGACGCGTCCTGGCGGAAGATATCCGCGCCACGGAATATGTCCCGGCTTTTAACCGGTCCACCGTTGACGGCTTTGCCGTAAAGGCAAAAGATACTTTCGGATGCAGCGACAGCATTCCGGCAATCCTTATGAACACAAAGGAAATCCTTATGGGGCAGGCTGCCGGTCTTGTACTCACGGAAGGCCAGTGCGCGCCTATCCCTACCGGCGGAGAAGTGCCGGAAGGAGCGGATGCCGTACAGATGGTCGAGTTTACGGAAGATTATAAAGACGGAACCACCGGTATCTTAAAACCTGTCGCTCCCGGCCATAATATCATTCTAAAAGGGGACGACGTCTATCCCGGCAAGCCGGTCCTTACCGCCGGACGGAAGCTGACCGCCCAGGATGTGGGCGCGCTGGCCGCCATGGGGATCATGAAAGTGCCCGTGGCGCGCAGATTGAAAGTGGCAATCTTATCCACCGGCGACGAACTGGTTCCTCCGGAGCAAACCCCCGGTCCGGGACAAATCCGCGATGTAAACAGCAGCCTTTTATCCGCCCTGATCACACAGATGGGCGCGGTTCCTGTCTTTTATGGAATCATACCTGATCAGGAGGAACTTTTAAGCCGTCATGTGGAAAAGGCTGTCCAGGAATGCGACGTGATTCTGCTCTCCGGCGGCAGCAGCGTGGGCGTCAAAGACGCCGCCTGCCGCATCATCGAGTCCCAGGGGGAGATTCTGTTTCATGGAATCGCCATGAAGCCCGGCAAACCGACGATCTTCGGAAAGGCAGGCTCACGCCCTGTCATTGGTCTTCCGGGACATCCGGTCGCAGCATTTTTTATTACGCACATTTTTATCAGAAAGCTTCTGGCACGGCTTAGCGGACAGACCTTAAGGGAATTTAAGGTAACCGCCCTGTTATCCGAATCCGTGGAAGCAAACCACGGCCGCGCGCAGTATAACGGCGTCTTCCTGGAAGAAAAAGATGGACACCTGACGGCCCATCCCATCCGCGGGAAATCCGGCCTGATCACCACGCTGGCGGGTTCGGACGGCTATTTCTGCATTCCCCGGGACTGCGAAGGCTTCCCTGCAGGAACAGCGGTTTCCGTCACCTTATATGAACTGTAAATAATAGAGAATACAATTTTTTAACAGGAGAATCCTATGGCATTTCAATATTTGACAAATATACCTCTGGAACAGGCAAAAAAAGAATATGTTCAACTGCTGACAGCCAACGGCATGGGTGCAGGCTCTGAGCGCATGAATGTCACACAGGCCTGCGGCCGGACCACCGCCCGGGCGGTTTACGCGCATATCTGCGCCCCCCATTATCATGCCAGCGCCATGGACGGAATCGCCGTACAGGCCAGTGATACCTTCGGCGCCACCCAGACCACTCCGGTCGCGCTGACGCCGGAGCAGTATGTGACACTGGACACCGGCGACCCGATCCCGGAGAACTGCGACGCAGTGATCATGGTGGAAGATATCGTAAAAAACGAAGACGGTTCTGTCCGTCTCTACGATGCTGCCGCACCCTGGCAGCATATCCGCCAGATTGGGGAAGATATCTGTGCAGGCGAGATGATCCTGCCTGCTTATACTACCGTCTCTCCTTCCGCGATCGGAGCCCTGCTGGCAGGAGGCGTGATGGAAATAGACGTACTCAGACAGCCGATAGTAGGCATCATCCCCACAGGAGACGAGATTATACCGCCCACATCCGACCCGGCGCCCGGCGATATCATAGAGTTTAACTCCTCTATCTTTTCCGCCATGCTCCGCCAGTGGGGCGCCCTGCCGGTCACCTATCCGATCGTACCCGACCGGTTTGACCAGATTAAATCCGCCGTATCCGCCGCTCTTTCAGAATGCGACATGGTGATTTTGAATGCCGGTTCCTCCGCAGGGCGGGAAGACTATTCCGCGCAGGTCATCCGCGAGTCAGGCGGCGTCCTCTATCACGGAATTGCCATGAAGCCCGGCAAACCGGCGATCCTGGGATATCAGGGCGCCAAAGCCATCCTGGGTGTACCCGGCTATCCGGTCTCCGGAATCATCGTGATTGAGCAGTTATTAAAACCTTTGATCGAAGCATTCAGCCGACATCCGCTCCCACAGGAATCGTCCGTCCGGGCGTTCCTCTCCCGCCCGGTTGTCTCCGGACTTAAATACCAGGAGTTTGTCCGGGTACGTATGGGATATGTGGACGGCAGGCTGATCGCCTCCCCGCTGAGCCGGGGCAGCGGCGTGGTGTCTTCTTTTATGAAAGCGGACGGTATCCTTACCATCCCCCAGGGACTCGAAGGATATGAAGCCGGAAGCGAAGTCACGGTCCAACTCCTGCGCCCCCAGGAGGAACTGAAACACACACTGGTTGCCATCGGAAGCCATGACCCGCTGCTGGACGAAGTCTCCGATCTGCTCCACAGAAAAGATACTTCCTGCTTTATGGCGTCCACCCACACAGGTTCCATGGGCGGTATCATGGCTGTCCGCCGCAAAGAGACGCATATCGCCGGTATCCATCTTCTGGACGAAAACGACGGAACCTACAATGAATCCTATGTCCGCAAATATTTCCCCCAGGGCGGTGTTCGCCTTGTGGAATGCGTCGGAAGGACCCAGGGAATCATGGCCGCCAAAGGCAATCCGAAAAATATAACCGGAATCGACTCTCTGACCGCACCCGGCATTCGCTATGTGAACCGGCAGAAAGGCTCCGGCACAAGGATTTTAATGGACTACCTGTGCAAAAAGAACCATCTGGATACGTCCGCTGTCTATGGTTATGACCGGGAGGAATTTACCCATACTTCCGTCGCCGCCCAGATCGCGTCCGGCTCCGCCGACGCAGGCATGGGGATCTATTCCGCGGCGAAAATGTACGACCTTTCGTTTATCCCCGTCTGCACGGAACAGTACGATCTTCTGATCCCTGACAGCGCATGGGATACGCCGCTTGTGCAGGAACTGATCCGGATTCTCAAAAGCGACGCATTTGCCGGAAAGCTTAAGGAACTGGGCGGCTATACGCTTCAGTCCCCGGGTGAAATACGATGCGCATTTTAGACGGACAGCCCTCTGTATATGACACTGTCATTATTGGCGGAGGGCTTCTGGGATGTTTTTGCGCGCTCAATCTGGCGCGCTGCTCTTTGAAAACGCTGCTTCTGGAAAAACGCGAGGATGTATGTACAGGCATCTCCAAAGCCAACACGGCCGTCATCTATCCCGGCTACGACAACCGCCCCGGCACCCTTAAAACCACTTTAACCCTGAAGGCCAATCGGGATTTTGAAAAACTCTGCCAAAAACTGAATGTATCGTTCTCCCGCTGCGGCTCGCTCCTCATAAGCGAAGGCCCAAAAGGCAGGCAGACTGTGGAAAAAAAATACCGTCAGGGAATCGAAAACCAGATACCTGGCCTGAAACTTCTGTCAGCCCGGGAACTGTCAGAACTGGAACCCGGCCTGACGCCCAAAGCTTCCCTGGGCCTGTATGCGCCCTCCGCCGGGACGGTCCACCCCTGGGAACTTTGCATTGCCGCCTGGGAGGCCGCGAAAGAACTGGGCGCTCAGACGATGTTTCACTCGGAAGTGACCGGTATCTGTAAAAAGGACGCGTATTTTCATCTGGAAATCAACCATAAACATACGGTACTAAGCCGAAGCGTCATTAACTGCGCCGGCATCCTGGCAGACCAGGTACAGGCACTTTATACAGAACCTGTGATCCGAATACGGCCGGAACTGGCGGAATATATGCTGTTTGAACCGGAAAAAAAAGATCTGCTGAAGCATATTATTTTTTATGAAACAGAAGAAAAAGGGATTTCACTTGTTCCCACCCTGAACGGGAAAATACTGGCAGGCCCTGTCAACCGCCCGGCTAACGCCGACTCTCCTTTGTCCACCTCAGACGCCGGCCAAAAAAAGCTTCTGGCAGAGAGTGAAAAAATACTGCCAAAGATCGCAGAGGAAAAGAAACTCAGAAGCTTCTCAGGGCTTCGCCCGAATCCCTACGACCCGGCAGATCCCCAAAGAAGCCTGCGCGGTATGGAACCTCTGATCACGGACACCAAAGACGGGCTGATCAGCCTGATCGGCATCAAAACGCCCGGCCTTACCTGTTCTCACGAACTGGGAAAACTGATCCGGGATAAAGTACTGGATTTTCTGCATATAGATCCTGTTGTCAAAGAGATCCCGCCCCGCCCTGTCTTTCGTGAATATTCAGAAAATCCCGCCTGCCAGAAGATTCTGTGCCGATGTGAGGGAATTACTTCAGGAGAAGTCCTGGACGCCATTCAAAGAGGCGCAACCACCATTGACGGCGTAAAAAAGCGAACCGGAAGCGGCATGGGCCTCTGTCAGGGAAGCCACTGCTCTCCCCGGATCGCAGAAATTTTATCCAGTACATTGTCTGTTCCCATGGAGCAGATCACAAAAGACGGGCCGGGGTCCTGTTATCTGTCCCCCGGCTGTCAAAGGAATTTATTATGAATCATATTCCAGTCCTGATCATCGGCGGCGGAGCGGCCGGTATGGCCGCCGCTTTGGCCGCGGCGAAAAGACTTTCCGAACTGAAACCGGATATAAATCCCGGAGAGTATATCACACTGCTGGAGCGGGAGTCCGCGCCGGGAGGCGTGCTGAGACAGTGTATTCACCATGGTTTTGGGCTTACGCGCTTTTCATCGGATCTGACCGGTGTCGAATATATGCGTCGATTCAGCGAACCTTTTTTGACATCCGGTATCCGCTTCCGGCCGGATACATCCGCTCTGCATATATTCCCGGACCGGACCGTATCTGTATCCGGACTGCATACCGGACGCGCCAGGCTGGCTTTTGATCATCTGATCCTGGCTTCGGGGTGTTATGAACGATCTTTCTGGTCTTTGACTCCTGCCGGCACCAGACCTTCCGGTATTTATGCCGCCGGGGAAGCCCAGTATCTGATTAACTGCTGCCACAAAAGTATCGGCGAACAGGCAGTCGTTCTCGGAAGCGGGGATATGGGGCAGATTCTTGCCCGAAGAATGGTTCTGGAAGGAAAAAAGGTACTGGCTGTCATAGAAAAAAATCCCGTCTGCGGCGGACTTAGGAAAAATCAGCAGGAATGCCTGGAGAAATATCAGATCCCTGTGTTGCTTTCTTCCACCGTCCTTGCTGTCCATGGAGAAAGCCGCATCACCGGCGTCACCGTGCAGAATTTACAGACACAAGAAGATACCTTCCTCCCCTGCGACACGCTGATCAGCGCCGTGGGACTGATTCCGGAACAACGGATTCTGGACCGGAGCCTGACAAAAGACAGGCTGCCCGAATGGATCAGCCTGTGCGGCAACTGTCACCATGTCCATAAAATCGTGGACAGCGTCACCTTGCAGGCGGAAGAGGCAGGAAGGGAGGCTGTGGAAAAAACACTGAAAGATTATTGAATCTATACTGCGATTCTTCTAACCCGCTCCCCCATCCTGCTTAAAATTTCATTGGATATCGTTCCCGCTTCCACGGCCATCTCCTGGGCCTTAATTTCGGCATCCCTGCTTTTGCCAATCAGGACGGCCTCGTCTCCGGACACTGCTTCCGGCACTTCCGTCACGTCCAGAAGAAGCTGATCCATACAGATTCTTCCCACAATCGGAACTTTCTTTCCTCTTACCAGCGCATGCCCTTTATTGGAAAGAGCGCGCGGAATCCCGTCCGCGTAGCCGATGGATACTGCCGCTATTTTACGAAAAGAAGGCGCGTGCCAGGCAAGGCCGTATCCTGCGCCCTCCCCCTGACTTACTTCCCGCACGCATCCGATTCTCGCCTTCAAAGATAATACAGGCCGCAGATCAAATTTCTGCTCCAGGCTTTGCGACGGTTCGCTTAAAGCCCCGTACAGCGCAATTCCCACCCTGGCGTAGTCATAATTTCCGGATAACAGTTTTTTATTCAATATGCCATAGCTTCCCTGCAAATGTGTGGAAAATTCTGCATTTACCGAATCCTTCAGATATTGAACCGCCCGAAGAAAACGTCTTTCCTGAAGCTTTACAAACGCCTGCTCTGCCTCTGTCTCCCCATCGGACGTACACAGATGAGAATAGACCCCTGTAATTTTCAGATTTTCAAACTCCCAAAGCCTGCAAATCCTTGAAATATGGTCGCTGGACTCACCCAGCCTGTGCATCCCTGTATCAATGCCTATGTGTACTGTCAGCTCTTTTCCATAAGCCGCCATCGTTTCCCCATACGCATAATCCACGATGGTCTGTGTCAGGCAATATTCCCGCAGCAGGTCAAAATTCTCCGGATGCGTATACCCAAGCACCAGAATCTCCCCTTTGATCCCGGCCCGGCGAAGCCGGACGCCTTCTTCCGCGCATGCCACACAAAAATGGCTGATTCCCAATTTCTGAAGTTCTTTCGAGATCAATATATCTCCATGCCCATATGCATTGGCCTTTACGGCAGGCATCAAAGCTGTACTTTCAGGAAGAAACTTCTGAAACAGCCTGACATTATGCCTTAAATTTTCCTTATTCAATTCAATCCATGCCCTGCCTTTTTCGTACATAACGCCTTCTCCTATTCAAAGTTCCGCTACAGCCTTTCCAGCACCCCTGTACCTAGAACAATTTTAGGCCTCTTCGCGTCCTGCAATCGTTCCGGGTGCTGTCAAGGCTTCCGCTGTTATTTACATTTCTGTTTTAAATACTGCATCACCTTCAGAAAATACAGGTAATATACCATCATAACCAGCGACACCGCACAGACTGCCCCATAGTGAACCAGCGAATTTTCGACCAATAGCCCTTTCATCCCAAATACGCCCGCCGCGCCCCGCACCAGGATAATTCCGATGGGATGAATCACATAAAGAAACGCCGTTCCTTTCCGCAGAAAACCGGGCGCCGTCCCCTTTCCCTCCAGCAATATCTGATAAAGAAAATACATCACTGCTGGAAGCGCCAGATACATGCTGCTGTGTCTTTGCAGATTACAGGCATCTGTCACATAGCTTTCCACAAGCATTAACAAAAGACTAAGAACAAATCCTGAATACCTGACTGCCCGGGGACACCAGCATTTCTTTTCTCCCAGCGCCGCACCCATCAGAAGAAAAAGCGGCGCATAGAAAATACCGTTTCTCGTATAACTGCTGACCTGAAATAACCCTTCATAGATATTTTTAAGAAAACTTCCGTCCGGTATCAGGCCGTAATAGCTGTCCCCCAGAAGTCCCGCAAAATATAATACGCCTGCGATTGTCAGTGCTCGGTATAACCCACATCCTTTTAACATCCATACTGCCATCAAGCATCCAAGGATCAACGCCGGAAAATACCACAGATGATAGAAAGTCCCGTCAAATACCAGCATTTTCAGTAATTCGCCCGGATTTGCAGGCAGTTTTTTTGCATACCACATAACCGGCACATATAAAAGAACGGCGCCGCCATAAAGGATCAGCGTTTTTTTAAGAAACCGCACATATCTTCTGTCCTTCCCGCCGCTTTTTACGCAGGGAGCCAGCACGAAATATCCGCTCGTCATCAGAAAGAACGGCACTGCCACCCGGCAAAGTCCATAGGTCAGCACTGCATCCAGCCTGTATCCTTCCATCATGGAAAAGGGGGCCGTATGGATGGCGATCACCATCAGAGCCGCCGCCAGACGAAACCAGTCAACCCGTCCATATTGTATCCTTCTATCCATGCCGTTTCCTGTGCCTGCACAAAACGATCCCGCCTTCATTGCTTCCGGACCAGGAGAAATGTTCTCGTTCTGTCTCCGTCAGCAGCCATTCATCTTTCCCGCGCATATCCACATAAGAAATCTCCACACAGGTTCCTTCCTCCCACCTGATCTGGCAGTAAGGATGATCCGGCGACGTATTTTCTTTTAAAAAAGCAATATATTCTTCCAGTATCATCCCTTCCTGTTCCATAAAACGCCCGTGAACCGGACCCACATACCGAAAATGCCACGGCTCCGCGCCGATACCGGTCATAGCTTCCTTTCCCGCCGGATAACGTTCCACAAACCCGTAACCGGCTGCCTTTTTACGGAACAGCCCGCATACGCCGTCTCCGGGAAAATCCGGACGGATAAAATCAATCTCGTCCCGCTTTTCTGCCAGATCGATGGCAAGCCCGCTCTCATGCTCGCTGTGTCCCGGCTTTGCCACATATGTCCTTGTGAACTGCTCGCCTTCCTTTTGAAGGGTATCTTCCCAGATACGGATCTGTTCTTCATGACTGCGAAACCCGCTGACAGGGACGATCTGCCCGTTGCTTTTCAGGTCTTTTAAAAGCCGTCCTAACATCTCCGCCGCCCGCTTTTCCAGAAGAACCGGAGAACCGTCCATAACCGGAACCATTCGTCCCGGCTTCCATCCCTCCGAAAGAGGATGATCCGGCGTTACCAGGATTAAAGGTCCTTTTTGTGTATCTTCCCATGTAAGCCTGATCTTTCTCATAGAGCTTCCCCCAGGATTTTCTCCACGATATCCTCAAAGGAATACCCGGCCGCTTTCAGCATATTGGGAAACCTGCTGTGGGAGGTAAAACCGGGAATCGTATTGACTTCGTTAAAATAAATCTTCTCATCTTCCGTCAAAAACATGTCCACCCTGGCAAACCCGCTGCATCCTAACGCGCGGTATATCTGCCGGGCAGTCCTTTTGATCTGGCAGGCGGTGCTCTGAGACACTCTGGCAGGCACATGAATTTTTGAGGTTTTTAGCGTGTATTTTTCTGTATAGTCAAAAAATCCTTCCGACAGCTCGATCTCGTCCACTTTGCCCACTGTCAGCTCCGATGTACCAATGACCGCACAACCGACTTCTCTTCCTTCGATCCTCTCTTCCATAATAACGGTCGTATCATGCGCAAACGCTTTCTCCACCGCCGGAATCAGGTCTTCCTCTTTCTGCACCATGGTGATTCCAAAAGACGATCCGGAACAAACCGGTTTGACAAATACAGGATACTTAAGTTCCTGCGCGTCTTTCCATACCTGAAGGGCTTCATAGGGTTTCTTTATGGAACAGGATTTGGGAACCAGGATTCCCTGCTCTGCCGCCACCCGATGCGCCATCTCCTTATCCATACAAAGAGCGGAGCTTAAAACGCCGCAGCCCGCCACCGGAATACCGGCCAGCGAAAGAGCGCCCTGGACCGTACCGTCCTCCCCGTTCTTCCCATGCAGAATGGGAAGCGCCATATCCACATGCAGCGTATGCATCCGGCCGTCTTCCATTACCAGAAATCCATGCGTTTTCTGATCCGTAGGTACATAGACCGGCACGCATAAACTCTCATGATACCAGGCATCCTGCGCAATCCTGTCCGGGTCCCCCTGATACCAGAACCACTGACCCGATACCGCCTCTAAACCGATCATGACGACTTCATATTTTTCTTTATTTACATGGGTGATCACTCCGTAAGCCGACTGTAAAGATACTTTGTATTCTGTCGAACATCCGCCAAATAATATGGCAACTTTCTTTTTTTTCATAAAAAATAAAACCTCCTGTTATGGTACTATTGTACCAGACAGAAGATTTTTATGTCTTAACATGACCTTATAAAGTTCCTAAGAAAAGCTTAAGAGATTCTGCATATTTTCTGTATCTGCGTTATTTGGGCAGCTCCACGGTAAATACCGTCCTCCCGTTCTCGCTTTCTGCAGCTATATCCCCGCCGTGGAGCCGCACAATCTCCCTGGCTATGGCAAGTCCCAGACCGGTGCCTCCTTTGCGGGTGGAGCGGGCGTCGTCCAGGCGATAAAATTTTTCAAAAACAGAGGCCAGTTTATGGGGCGGAATGGTCTTTCCCAGATTTTCAAAAGAGATACGGACCATATCCTCTGTCTCCTCTGCCCGGACCGTCACGGCTGTGCCGGGCGTACTGTAAGCGGCAGCGTTTTTTAATATATTCTGGAATACACGGGCAAGCTTATCCGGATCTCCGCTTACACGGATATCTTCATCCATCACAAGTTCCACCGTATTCTGATTCTCCGACAACATAGGATAAAATTCATCCGCCATCTGCACCAGCATATAATACAGATCGATCGTCTCTTTCTCCAAAGCTGCCTGCTGGAAATTATAGCGCGTGATCTCAAAGAACTCATTGACCAGCGTCTCCAGGCGGCAGGCTTTCTCCAGCGTAATGTGTACATATTTTGCTTTCTGTTCCATGGGCATATCCGGCGCTTCTTCTAAAAGGCTTAAATACCCGATCACCGAAGTCAGCGGCGTGCGGATATCATGGGCCAGATACATGACCAGATCGTTTTTCCTCTGCTCGGCAAGCCGGGCCTCCAGTTCCCGTTTTTCCAGCGTATGACGGACCAGGTTCATCTTTTTTTCCAGTATTTCTATCTCCGGCGACAGGATGATCTCCTGTTCCTGGCCGTTTAAAAGCGCGTCCAGCCCTCTGTCGATCTGGCGGAAATATTTGATAAACCAGTTAAGAGAAAAATAGAAGAACACAAAAAAGGCCAGCGCCATAAAGACCAGAATAAAGAATTCCATATTGTTGCGGATATAATACCAGTAGATATTCAGCGCGTCCTGGTAATCCACAAACAGAATGTTTTGTAAGAGCCGGACGATCCAGTCCGCCATCCTGCCGTGCCAAAGGTTCAGATAGACCACCCAGAACAGAATAAAAGACGCCAGCACCATCAATACCAGTTGAATGAATATTTTCCACTTCAGCCTTCCGTAGCCGGATTTGGTTAACTTAATTTTCAATCTTATACCCCACTCCCCACACGGTATGGATATACTTGGGACGCTCCGCCGTATCGCCTAATTTTTCCCGCAGATGCCGGATATGGACGGTGATGGTATTGTTGGATTTCTGATAATACTCGTCTTTCCATATCTCATGGAAAAGTTCTTCCGAACTGACCACTTTCCCCTTCCGCTGGCATAAGATTCTCAGTATCTCGAACTCCGTGGGCGTCAGATCCAGTTTTTTCTCATTGAGCATACACTCGTGGGTTTCCACATTGATCATAAGCCCGGAATGAAAAAGAACCGTCTCTTCCTCCCTGCCGGACGCCGGATTATATTTTTTGTATCTGCGAAGCTGGGCCTTTACCCTGGCCACCAGCTCCAGCGGCCGAAACGGCTTGGTCATGTAGTCGTCCGCTCCCAGGGTCAGCCCGTTAATCTTGTCAATCTCCTCATCCTTTGCCGTCAGCATAATGACAGGATAGGTATATCTTTCCCGGATCTTCCGGCAGATGGAGAATCCGTTCGTCTCCGGCAGCATCACATCCAGGATTGCCAGATCCAGTTCCGTTCTGCCGATGCAGTCCAAAGCGTCCTTTGCCGTATAATATTTATATACGGTATACTCCTCATTCTCCAGATACACCGCCACCAGATCGGCGATTTCACGCTCGTCATCTACAACCAGTATTTTTTCCCTCATCAAACAGCACCTTCTGTCTCCTCTTTTCTGAGCATTTCCAGAAATTCATCATGATCTCCAAAATACGAGATTTTTTTTGTCTTCGCCATCTCTTCCAGCCGTCTTACCAGCCCGCCGCCGGTAAAATCATTGCTGAGCGCATTCTTATGGAAATAAATTTTCCCGGACATCGTTTCCAACCCATACAGATTATTAAGATTATCTTCTCCGAAAGGCACATCAGCCACCACAATCATATCCGCATCCTGCATGAGCTTTAAATTTTCCCGCTGTTTTTCTTCCGTCACCGGCGTAAACGGCTCTGTCTCCACACACGGAATACCCAGCTCCTGGCACATATCATAATCCGTACTTCCCTGATTCAACACACCCGCCGTCACATAATAGCCTCTCGCATCCAGTTCTTCCAGAAGCTTTCCTGCCCCGTTAGCCCCGCAGATCATATGAATATGCCGCCGAACCGACGCTTTTTCTTCTTCCATCACCCGAATCGGAACGATTTCCGGTTTGCAGAATAAAGGATTCTGGCGAATCATCAGCTTCATCCGGTACAAAGACTCCATATTCCGGCGGGTGATCACTTCCTTCGGCGTCCCGTCCGCATAGACCGCGCCGTCCTTTAACATAACAATCCGCCGGCAAAAACGGGACGCCATATTAATATCATGCAGCACCGCAAGAATCGTCATATGTTCTTCTTTATTTAATTTTGTAATCAGTTCCATTACTTCGATCTGATGATGGATATCCAGCGCCGATGTAGGCTCGTCCAGTAAAATCACCTTTGTCTTCTGGGCAATCGCCCGCGCCAGGATCACCCGCTGGCGCTCTCCGCCGCTTAACTCATTATAATACCGTTCCCGGAACATTTCCGTGTTCGTCGCCCTCATGGCGTCCTCCACGATCTCGTAATCCTCCTTTCCCTCCCGTTTTCTCAGGCTCATATAAGGATTACGCCCCATCATCACAATATCTTCCACCGTAAAATCATATTCCACATGATAAGACTGCGGCACCACCGCCACCAGCTTCGCCCGCTCTTTCGCCTTCAGTCCTGCGTTATCCCTGCCGCAGACCGTGATCTTTCCCCGTTTCACCGACAAAAGCCCCGATATACATTTAATCAGCGTAGACTTTCCCGTCCCGTTTGACCCGATCAGGCCCACAAATTCCCCTTCTCCTACGGACAAAGTAATATCTTTTAATACTTCTCTCTCTCCATATCCTGCCGCCACATTCTCAAACTCCAGCATTCCTTTGTCCATTCCTATCCTCTCTTCATTTTTCTCAACAGATACACAAAAAACGGCCCGCCGCAAAGGGAAGTAATAATCCCCACAGGTAATTCCCACGTTGCCATACTCCTTGCCGCCGTATCGCATATAATCAAAAACGTCCCCCCAAACAACAGCGACATGGGCATCAGTACCCTGTGCTTAGGCCCCGCCACCATGCGCACCATATGCGGAACCACCAGTCCAACGAACCCGATAATCCCCGTAACCGAGATCACCGCCGCCGTAATCACCGTTGACGCAAACAAAACCTTCTTTTTTACAAACTCCACATTTACACCCAGCTGCACCGCCGTATCCTCCCCGGTCAGCATAATATCCAGCTCTCTGGCGGAAGTAAATAAAAGCACCATTCCCACCAGCACATACGGCAGCACCATAAGCGTCTGATTCCACCCTTTTCCGTTTAAGCTTCCCATGGTCCAGAACATGATCTGATCCATACTCTGCTTATTCAGGATCATGATCACCGACATGGCGGCAGAAAGCGTCTGGCTTACGGCAATTCCGGACAAAAGAAGCGTCGCTACCGGCACTTTTTTCCCCACTTTTGAAATACTGTACACCAGCCATATGGTCACAAAGGCGCCCGCAAACGCCAGAAGCATGGTGCCGAAATGAAATACGATCCCGATGGCGGCGCCCAGAGCCGCCCCTGACGACACACCCAGCACAAACGGATCTGCCATAGGATTTTTAAAGATCCCCTGGAATCCTGCACCGCATACTGCCAGCGAAGCACCCGCTAAAAAGCCCAGGACAACCCTGGGCAGACGAACGTCTTTAATAATCAGAATACTCCCTTCTGAAATCCCCTCCATACTTACGTTCAGATGCAGCACCTCATGAAGCAGTATCCTGCTGGCATCCTCAAAAGAGATCGCCGCGATCCCGGTCACCGTACACACATACACGATGACCAGGCATACGAGAACAGACAGAAAAATCCCCCGGTTTCTGTTTATCTTTTTCATTGGTGTGTGCCTCTCTTACTGAAATCGTTCCGGATAAATCTTTTCTGCCAGAAGCCGTACTCCCTCCACGATACGGGGACCAGGCCTTGAAACCAGATCTGATTCGGGTGAATTTTCTTCAATATAAACAATATTCCCGTTCTTAATGCAGTCAAGGGCACTGATGCCGGCCATCCCCGCCAGCTCTTCCGGCGTGGAATGCATGGAAAGATATATGTCCGGATTTTTCTCAATAATCACTTCCAGCGATAACTGCGGCCACGTCTCCCCGCCTTCCGCGGCAATATTGATCGTATTGATTCGGTTTAACACATTGTCCAGAAGCGATCCCGGCCCCGCGCTGTAATAATCGCCCAAATCAAGAAATACTGATTTGTAAGTGCTTAGAGGCGCAAGCGCCACCTGCACTTCTGCCAGTTCCTCTTCCATGGAATCGGCCAGTGTCCGGGCATTCTCATTCAAATTTAAAACCTGTCCCATCAAAAGAATCAGGTCTTCCGTTTCCACAATACTGTTGGCCGTATAGCTGATTACTTTTGTTCCCGCCGCTTCTATCTGCTGTTTTACGCTGTCTTCCAGATATTCGGTAAAGATCACATCCGGATCTTTGGAGATGATCAGTTCCGCATTGGGCGTCCAGTAGTTTCCGATGGACTCTACTTCCGAAGCCTCCTCGGGATAATTACAGTAATCCGTCCTTCCCACCAAGCGGTCTCCGGCGCCTATGGCGAACAGGATCTCCGTATTGGCAGGCGTCAGGGATATGATCCGCTCCGGCTCCTGCTCGATCGTAATCTCATTGCCGTAACTGTCTGTCACAGTAACAGGGTAAGCGGCGGAAGTTTCCGTGCTTTCTTCCCCTGGCGGCGTTTCTTCCTGGCTTTCTGCCCCGTCCGCGGTTCCCGGTGTTTCGCTCGTATCTGTCTCCTGACCGCCTGCCTGGCAGCCGGATACAAAGACCGTCGCCGCCAGAATCATTGACAATAAAAGTTTCATAATTTTTTTGTTCATCTGTTTTTCCTCATCTCTTCCGTTGCTCTGCAGCTTTATGCTAATACCTTTTATAAACCTCTCCACGGTTATCTATATTGTGAACTACCCATTGTCTAAAGCCAATGGGCTTCCTGCTTCATCGACCTCGTAACCTACTATCTCCACAGGCGTTTATTCGGGCAGTCCCTGCCCTATCTGTATTTTTTAGGCTATCTGCCTTAACCCTTCTGCCAATATGTTTTTCGCAGCATTAATGTCCCTGTCATGCTCTGCTCCGCATTTTGGGCATATCCATTTCCTTACTGCCAAATCTTTTGTATCTGCGTTTTGATAGCCACAAACTGAACATAACTGGCTGCTGGCATAGAATGTGTCTATTTTGATATATTTCCTTTTGTTCCATTCCGCTTTATACTCTAACTGTCTTGTCAGCTCATACCATGATGCATCCGATATGGACTTTGCCAGATGATGATTTTTTACCATATTTTTTATTTGCAGATTCTCAGAAATTATCACTTGGTTTTCGCTGATAATCTCATGCGATATCTTATGCAGATGATCTTTTCTGGTATTTGTTATCTTCTCATGGCATAATGCTATCTGTTTCCTTGTTTTGTAATAATTATTGCTTCTTTTTTCTTTATGTGCCAACTGTCTTTGTAGTTTCTTAAGCTTTCTCTCCTGTTTTACCAGTGTTTTTGGATTCTCATATTTCCGTCCGTCTGATGTAATGCATAAATCCTTGATCCCCAAGTCCAATCCTACCTGCCCCGCTTTTTTGGGTATGGCGGTATGTTCTGTTTCCACAAGTATTGATACATAATACTTTCCACCTGGCATCTGTGATACTGTCGCTGATTTTATCTGACCGGAAAAAGCTCTGTGCAGTTTTGCCTTCACTTCTTTTAACTTAGGCAGTTTCACTTTTCCGTTCTCAAAATCTGCTGATATATTTCCATTTGTATAATTTGTTGTGTATGATTTGTGATTATCATGTTTTCTTTTGAATTTCGGATATCCTGCATGTTCTCTGAAAAACTTCTGATATGCAAAATCCATGTTATAAATTGCATTCGTCAGGGCAAATTTGTCCACTTCCCTTAACCACTCATGTTCTACTTTTAATTTCCTGTTGCAGTAATTATTACAGTCGGTTCTGCTCATGGATTTCTTCTCTTTTTCATATTTTTCTTTCCGATATGCCAGTGTCTGGTTATAGACAAAACGACAGCAGCCAAATGTCCTTGCAAGAAGCTCCTCCTGCACTTTATTGGGATAGATTCTATATTTATATGCTTTTAACATCGACTGCCACCTCCCCGTCATCCTTGATTTTCTATATATTTACGCAACATTTCTTCCGAAACATTACCAACACTGCACGCAAAATATCCGTCTGTCCAAAAAGTATGTTCTTTCCAAAAGTGTTTTCGCAGGTATACCGGATACCGTTCCCATATGTGATATGTAGTATAACTTTTCACCAGATTTACAATTTTACTAACTGACATGATTGGTTCTGTTTCTATCATATAATGAATATGGTCTTTATCCGTTTCCATGTATCTGATTATTACATGATGCTTTTGGCATATCTCATACGAAAGTTGCTTTATATCATCTGATATCTGTCTTGATGCAAGTAATTTTTTCCTGTACTTACATACAAAAATGATATGATACTGTAACAAGTATTTGTGTCTGTTTCTTGACTTCCATGTTCCCATGCTGATAGTATAACACAAGAATCTACTTCTGGCGACCTTAACCCACCGTCTAAAGCCAGTGAGATTGCGGTCGCATTATTTCAATATCAATCAATCTTATCGCATCATCAATCTCTCTTTCCATCTTCGCTGGATTGCCAGTTTGGTAGTAATTTTCGCATTTCACTGCGTCTATATTATATGCGATAAGCAATACAAAATCAACGCAATAAATAGAAAAACTTTCTGAATTTAGGGCCAGATGTGAACCACATAGATCACACCTGGCCCCATACAGGGCTATCTATTTTTCTAAAGCCCCGTCTGCCTTTGTTATTTACTTGTTATCCAAACAGTTCCACCGCTGTCTGCGCCACACATTCCCCAAATATTTCAAACTGCTCTGAACACTGTTCCAGATTTCCCGCCAATCCTACTGCGCCAATCTGGAAATTATTTGCTGTTTTCTTTCCTCTCCCGGAAGAAACAAGCATTCCCTTTAACAACATATGTCTCAATATTTCCATGATCGCCGTATCGGTTCCACCTGCCGGAGATTGGGCAGTCACAAATGCTGCCCCCAGTTTGCCATTCAGATTAACCTTAAAACTATGATCAAACCACTTTTTCAATTCCCAGCTCATGCTGGTAAAATATACAGGAGCTCCGAAAATAACTGCATTGCTTTGTTCCAGAAACTCCATATCCATCTCATTCTCCCGTATATCCATCAGCTTTACCTGGATGAAAGGATATTTTGCAAGGATTCCATCCTGTATGTATTCAGCTACAGCTTCCGTATTACCAGTCTGACTTACATAAACGATTGAAATTTTCATTCTTCAGTCCTCTTCGTTATCTTATAAAAAATACTCATTTTCTCTGCGCACAGATTTTAATGCTCCCAGCATCTGTTCCATCTTCTCTTTCAAAGGCGGAGGAAGAATGCGTGCCTGTTCCGGACAGGCAGAAACACATGCCATACATAAAATACATTTTTCCGTATCTGTTACCGGCGTACTGCTTTCCAACCGGATCGCTCCTGTCGGGCAGACAGAGGTACATTTCCCACACCGATTACAGGAAGAAAGGGAAATCGGTGTCACAGGCATATTCATCCCATCTTTATAAGGATCATTTCCCGGAACCTTTACTGAAACATCTGAACCGCTTTCCATCTTTTCCAGTACTTTCCCGGCAAACGCAAGGATCGACTTTCTATCGCGGTCATCTGGTCTTCCTTTTCCCACTTCCGGTATCATGGAATGCTGTGCAACCAAAGCAGCAGATGCAGCCACCTGGAATCCTCTTTCTTTCACAACATTGTTCAATTCCAACAGGGCATCTTCATAAGCCCGGTTTCCGTAAACGACCAGTGTAACTGCCTTTCTTCCATTTCCTTCTAATTCATTCAGCCTTTCTGCTGCAACAGACGGAATCCTTCCGCCAAAGACAGGAACCGCAACAACTGCCAGTTCTCCCGTCGGCTTCTCCACGGCTTTGTCCCGTGAACCCAAATCCATGGTTTTCACACTCTTTGAAATCCCTTCGCAAAAAATTTCTGCTGACATTTTAGTTCCCCCTGTGGGGCTAAAGTAATACAGTTCTGTCATATTCAACATAACTTTTCCTCCACCTTTTTTGATTTTCCTAAAGCAAAATTGTTTTTTCAGATCCATAATCTGAAGCTTCCGTAATCATACATTTCGTATAATACGTTTTTGTTGTATTTTTATTTTTTACAACTATTATAATTCCTTCTTATCGTTTTGTCAATATGCAATATTTACACCGATGTAAAAATAAGATATAATCACTTTCAGAAAAGAAAGGAACGATCACCATGAGGCTTAATACAAAGTGCTCCATTGCATTGCACTGTTTAGTATTTATTTCCGAATATGAAAACAAAGTAAAAGTAACCAGCGAACTGCTTGCCAAAAGTACAGGATGCAATTCTGCTGCAATCAGAAATATTCTGAATGCTTTGCAGAAAGCAGGCATTATCTCTGTTGTTCGGGGAATCGGCGGCGCCTATCTAAGCCGGGAACCAGAGTTTCTTACTGTGTGGGAAGTTTATCATGCGCTTGAACCTGACGGGTTGGAACATTTCATTGGATTTCATCCGAACCCTTCCCCTCAATGCCCTGTGGGAAAGCGAATCCAGGCTGTATTAAAAAAACCTTATGGAGAAATTGGCGCAGCGGTACAAAAAGCAATGGAAGAAATCACTTTACAACAGCTTTTGGATTATTACCACGAAAATGACGATGTCCAATTCAATTAAAACACAAAATGCTGCTGCATGAATAATTTTAGGGCCAGGTGTGAATCACATGGATCACACCTGGCCCCGTGCAGGACTATTTATTTTTCTAAAGCCCCATCTGCCTTTGCTGATTCCCTGTTAAGCAGCGTTTTATTCTTTCTTCCGTATTAAGAAAATTCCAACGACTGCACCAATAAGGATCATCGGTGCTGTTCTGACAAACAACCATTCAAATGAGTGAAACGCCACTCCGAGAACGGCGGTTTCAGGATCACTGAAATCCCAGCCCAGGTAAGGACTTTCTAATGAAAATAAGACCGCAAAAATTGCTGCTGTGGCTACGCAAAGCGAGATAAGAAACCACTGCATAATTTTTTTTCCTGTGGTTTTTCTTTGTGCAAGCTGCAGGTTTATTACCTCCAGTTTTGCGGAAATCGCCTTTAAGTCATCAACTTCCGACTCAATGACGTTTTCTCCAAGCAACGTACTTACAGGTGTTTCAAACACTTCCGACAGGGAAATTAACATATCAGAATCGGGAACTGACAATCCCTGTTCCCATTTAGAAACTGTTTGCCGTACAATATTCAGCTTGACAGCAAGCTCCTGTTGCGAGAGTCCTTTTGATTTTCTGATTGCTCTGATATTTTCGTTGAGCATTAGGGATAGCCTCCTTTCTTTCAATTGTTACCAATATTGTAGGCAAAACTGCCCATTGCCGCAAGCAACGTATATTAACATTTTAATCCTCACCGCCGAAATTCTGCATTGCCTGACTCCATTTGCCATTTCTCGATCACACAGGTATGCCGGCGCATCCCTGCAGGCGCCTCTTTGTCATAGTTAATCCCTACCATCAGAATCTCACCGCCGGATGTCTGGATCACTTCTGGATAACACCGGTTTTTGATCTGTTCGACCGCCCCTTTCGCCGTCTGGTTCCATTTCAGTTCGATCACCAGAGCCGGAAGACGAGAATCCCTCTTCGGCAGATAGATCATATCTGCATAACCAACCCCTGCCGGCAGTTCTTCAAACAATACATATTCATCTCCACAGCTAAAGTACGCACGCTTAATCACACTACGCAGGGACTGTTCGCTGTTATAATGTAACGGAGCCTCCTCCGCATGGATCTTTTCGATCTGAGCCGCCACCGCCTCTGCATTGCCATGAATGGTATCTTCGATCAGTTGGTCGCTCTCTTTGACCCGCCGGATGGTATCGTCACGTTTCACCTCCCGGACGAGCTTTGCAAATTCCATGCGAATCTCTTCATTGGGAATATATGCCTTTTCCGTATTTTCCTCATATGCCAGATATCCCAAATGGATCAGAAGCGTCAGCACATCATCCCGATTGCGGAACGTCTCCAAATCATTGGCAAATCCTCTGGTATCCACCCGAACCCTGCCTCCGCCGATCAGCTCCGCCACAATCTTTGACAGCCCGTCGAAATCCAGACTGATATAATCCGTCAGACTTTCAGCAGCCGAGGTCTGGACCCAGTAAGAATCAAAATCATCATTATGAATCGCTTCCATGACAGAACCCGGATTGTATACCGATCCAGTGTCCCGAAACATATATCCGTCATACCACTGCTTCATTTTTCCGAAATCACGGTGATATTTCTCGCAAAGCTTTTGTACCTCATCCTCTGTAAATCCCACATGTCTGCCGAATTTTCTGGGTTTGATCATGGTAAATTCTTTAAAGTCAGAGATGGCGGACTGAGAACCGTCCTTTTTGATCGGCAGAATCCCTGTCATATACACGGCGGCAAAGATCCGGTCGGTGGTGCCGCTTCCCTTGAAAAGTGTCCGAAGAAATTGAAGATATTCCTTCTGCATTTCTGGTATTTCCCGTATGGGAGCGTCCCATTCATCTATAATCATAATAAATTTATTACCTGTCAGCTCTACAGCATGCAAAAGCGTCTCATCAAAAACATTTCCCGCCTTCAGAGCCGGATACGCATAGAAAAGCTCTTCTGTCACGCTTTTTTCGATAAATGACAGGATATTTCCGGCATCTGCTTTTCCCATGATATTGGTCATGTCCAGATAGACCACATCATATCGATTTCGATGCTGCAGACCATTTCCACTGTCTTTTTCATCTGCGGCAATCTGAAGATCAGCAAAAAGTGCAGAGGAATCACACGTCTTATCATAATAGGCACACAGCATCTTCGCGGCAAAAGATTTTCCAAAACGGCGCGGCCGACTGACGCAGGTCAGACGTCTGGGCGTATCGATCGTCTCGTTGATCAGCCGGATCAGACCGCTTTTATCCACATACGCGTCATTCCGAATCCCGGCAAATCCGCTGTTTCCGGGGTTTACATACATTCCCATAGAATCCTGTTTTCCTGTCCTTTCTGTGTTTTATATATGCCTGGATGACCTTTGCCACCGCTTCTGCATTGCCCGCCAGGGTGTCTTCCAGAAGCACCGTTTTGTCCAGTTTATGCCCGAATAAGCCAAAAGTCAATGCCCCTGGGAGTTGTTTTGGCGCAGCACCAGAACTCATTTCAGGGACAGGCCGTGTGTACTCTTCTGAGAAAAGAAAATTTGTAAGGCCTATTCCCTTTGAAAAGTTATTGAGGTATAATATGATTATCGACAATTCGGGTAGAAAAATTTATGGAATTAAAATTTGAATGGGACGAGGAAAAAGACCGTATTAACCGCCAAAAACACGGCATATCTTTTGAAACGGCTTCATACGTTTTTCTGGTTAATCTCCGCAAGATTGGCAACAGAAAGTAAAAGGAAACTTTACTATGACCAAAACTTTTACAATTAAGGATGGGCAGACTCCTACGCAGGAGCAGTTGGAGGAAGTCAGGGCGGCGACGAAGCGAGAAATTCAATTTGATGAAGATTCTCCTGAACTGTCTCCGGCAATGTTTAAGGCATTCAGGTGTTCCGTAGCACAGCGCAACAGAAAAAAGAAGAACGCATAGAAATTCTGTTACGAATCAAGATTACGCTACCACCGAAACTTTCCGACTTATGCATTAAAAAATGAATCAAAACACAAAATGCCACTGTATGGATAAATTGTAGGGCCAGATGTAAAGCACATGGATCACACCTAGCGGCAGCACCGCCGCCCGGAACCCCCGGCACAGCAGGGAGAAGGAAATATGTCATATTCCCTCCTTAAATTTTTTAAATTCTACGTCTATTGAGTTGATTCTGCGTTACAAATCGCATATACTATAAGCATAATGAAATGCGAAAGAGGTTGATACTATGGCAAGCACAACAAATTTCAGCGTCCGTATGGACAGCGACATCAAAAAACAGTGTGAAACACTTTACGGCGAGTTGGGTATGAACCTGACTACCGCAATCAATGTTTTTCTGCGCCAGTCTCTCCGTGTTGGCGGTTTTCCTTTTGAGGTCAGGCTGGAACAGCCCAACAAGGAAACGATTGCCGCCATGCTGGAAGCGGAGCATATCGCGCGTGATCCCAGTGTAAAGCACTACTCCGATGTAGAAGAAGCACTCCGGGAGTTGAAACGATGAGTCTGGAAATTGTCTGGACGGCAAAGTTCAAAAAAGACTATAAGCTGGCAATCAAGCGCCACCTTAACATTGACCTGCTGGATGATATTATCCGGGCGCTGTCGCGGGGCGAAACACTGCCGGAGAAAAACAAGGACCATGAGCTGTCTGGGAATTGGGCAGGACATCGGGAATGCCATATCCTGCCTGATTGGTTGCTGGTTTACCGCATTGACGATGATATTCTGGTGCTGACACTGACCCGCACCGGGACACACAGCGACATTTTCGGCAAATGAGATACCGCCGTATAGGAACAAATCCTGTATGGTGGTTTTCTTATAAAGACGGGTAATACGGCTTTGATCTCCTTGAGATGAAACATGATGAGAAGAATAAAAGAAGTATGGTGGCATAGACGAGGGCAGGAACGACAACAGAGGGCACCGGCAAAATGAACACCGAAATGGTACACAAAAACCACTGCTCCAATCATCACAGGGGAAGCTACACTTCCCCTGCGCTGGCTCCGCCAGCTACCCCTTTGTG
>DKVI01000109.1:24352-49614 GCA_002491115.1 Lachnospiraceae bacterium UBA7182
GGCTCCGCCAGCTACCCCTTTGTGAACTTGTCGGACGGAATCATCTTGCGTTGCAAGTTGTTTCTGTCCGACAAGTTTTCTGAAATCCAGCTATACTTTTTCAAAGAGATAGCTTATAATGAAGCCAGTGAAAAATCGAAGAAAGTTGTAACAAGCACAAAATCGGATTTTAAGGAGGGCTCGTTTATGAATGGTATTGTACTAATTGTCATAGGGGTGATTTTATTCATACTTGCCGCAATATGCCCATTTCCACCGATATTCACAATTCCGGGGATAATATGGAGAATCGTTGTTGGATTGCTTGGTATTCTTTCACTTATTACAGGTATCAAATCAGCTCGTAGACGATAACTTCCAGTTTGCCGAACGGATAATCCATCAAATACACTAAATAATCCGCCGCCTGTCTTCCTCGATCACGAACATTCGGGCTTCTGAAAGATCGTACTTCGGTCCTTATTCATTCTCATCATCCAGGATTTCGCCTGTCAGTTTTTCATATTTGCGTATATAACCACAGAATACAGCATGATTGGATTATACCCGGTTGTACCTGCTTATTGAACTATGGACAGAATACTCTGGGACTGTATCTTGAAATTCAGCGCCTTAGTCCCTCCATATTCTCCTTTTCCCTGCACAAGAACTGTTGCCGTGCCTTTGAAATCATTATTAATATATCCGATCACTTCAAACTTCTCCACAGGCAAAACATTTTTTCCCGCCTTCACCGTCAGCCAGCTTTTATCCAGTTGAACGCCGGTGACGTTATATTGAAACTTCGCCGGAAAACCGGCAGCTTTTTTGTTCAGGGAAACCGAAGTAATCACTTTATCTTTTTCCAGTTCCTGATACTCCCGAATGATCGGCGTACTGGCAGTATACAAATCATTTTTACCTCCTGTAATGGTCACTTGATGAGAAGCGGTATCTATCTGTGCCTCATAATCACTACCGGAAGACAGTTTTTTGCCATTCGTATCATAGATCATTACAGCAGGATTTTTACCGGTCACAGCATCGGATACATAGACGTGTACGCCTTCTGCCGTCAGGTCTTTTTCTGTGACTTTAAAAGAACCACTCTGGCTTCCGCCATAATTGCCTTTTCCTTTTACGGTCACTTTTGCCGCGTCACCTAATCTGGTGTTTCCTGTGTAGGATACCGTATAATCGATTCCTTCCCTCAGTTTCGTCCCGTTCGCCATAACGGTTACCTCCGGTTTCGCGCCACCTTTTTCATAAGCAACAGGAGAGTCTACCGAAATACAGTTCTCAGGAAGCGCGGCTGCTTTTACCTTAAATGTCTTTTTCAGGATGCCTGTATATTTACCCGTTCCTGTAAATATGGCCGTTGCTGTGCCTTTTGCACCTGTGTTGATAAATCTGACTGTGTAATCTGTCCCGTTTTTCAGTGTCTCACCGGCAACTTTAAGGTCTGTCACAGGCTCATTGTCTCCGTACACAATCCCTGGCACAACAGCTTTTCCTTTTGATATACTGATCCTGCCGTCTTTTACAATCTCATACGGGAATATAATTTTACCTTCACAACTTCCCTTTCCATCAATCTGCATAAGATAATTGCCTTCTGTCTTCGGCTGTTTTTTCAGTTTTTTCTCCCGGCCATCCTGATAATAAGTCAATGTATAATCAGTCCTGGCCTTCAGAATATTTCCATCCAGCATGACAGCAGGCGCATAGGCAATTCCGGCGAAATAGTCGGATGCAGCAACCAGGCAGTCATCTGTCAGCATCGCTTTTTCAATCGTAAATTTCTTAGAAACTGTACCCACATAGTTACCCTTACCTTTGACAATAACCATGGGAGCTTTTTTCCCGGTAGATAATGCCGCTTTTTTATTGTTTTTATAGCTGACAGTATAATCCCTGTCTTTTATCAGACGCTTATCATGATGATAGACTCGTACCTGCGGCATAATTGCCGCTCCGGTATAGGTGTATTCCTCTATGCCTGCAATCCAGATGCCCTCCGGAATTTTGCCATCTGTGGGAACATCCCCTGGAAGCACACCCTGGTAATCTTCATTTTCCAGATTCTTTTTCTCCCAACCCGCATACAAGACAATATTTTCCGTCACAACATCCGTATCAAAATCCCATCGGATTGTACAGTTTTTATCTTTATACCAGCCAATAAACTGATACCCTTCCTCTTCAGGCATAGCTGGTTCTTTAATTTTACCTCCTGGTATAGCCCTAGTATAAATTGAAGATAAATATTCGTCTAAAACCGTTCCATGTCCCTGCATATCAAAAGAGACAGTACAAGTAACTTCTTCCGTCACAGTAAGTATACCTTTATCATATAAAATTTCATAGTTCATACCAGCATCCGCACCATATGGAATAATATCATAATTTCCAGTGTATTTTGTATCAACTATATTACATTCAAACAAAGGTATAATCAATAATTCGTCTCCGTTTAGAAGTCCGTTCACTTGATAAGTATACCCATCTGGAATACGGTCATTTAAATGAAGAACTACATTGTCTGCCGAAATCTTTACTAGAGCCTTTGTAATTTGGAACGAATATTCTCTGCCCCCAATTAAAAAATCATTATCTTTTGGAACAGATACTGTTAAAACATAATTACCCGCATTAACTGGTGCCTCTTCTGAAGGCCCATATACACTTCCATCAGATAATATTCCATTGTAACTGATTTCAAGTTCAACTTCTCCCGTAAAATCTGTTTTATCTATTTTAGATATAACAGAAACTTTTCCCGATGTGGATACTGGCGCTCCATCATACACTTTACTTGATATAGAAATCCCATTGATTTCTACTTCTACTTTTGGTGGCACTACTGTAACTCTGCAAGATGCTTCAAAACCTCCATCTTCAGAAACAACCGTTATCGTAGCACTCCCAATTTTTTTTGCCACTATCTCTCCTTTTTCATCTACAAGTATAACATCTTCATCACTACTGCTCCAGGACATCCGCTGATTTGTTGCATAGGAAGGTGTCACTGTGGCATTTAGAGTATATGTTTCTCCTTCCCTAATCTCAAGTGTATTCTCCGTTATCTCGATACCTTCTACAAACACACGAGGAATTAGCCCATCCTGATAGGTATCTATATCTGGAATGATTTTTCTGTTTTTATCCGATGTCAGTGAATATAATGAGTTATCAATAAGCACAGGTTCCATTACAAATCCTTCATATGTTTTTCCTTTTGATAAAGGAATCTCTTGGAATTCTACTGTACGCAACAGAGACATATCTTCCATAAATTCTTCAATTTGATAGGTCATAGTACCTTCACCATTTCCTACAAATTTCACCCTATAGTCATCTCCACATAAATAAACATATTTTTCATCTTCTATCACATACATGCATATATCTGTATAGGATGTATCCACCACATTATCTATAATAGATCCACACATATTTCCTTCCATATCATATACATATACATCTACCGGACATTTACTAGATATCCTTTTTTGGTAACTTTTTGCTGGTTCTGTAAAAAGTGTGTATACTCCATTAGAGAAAGAACCATATCTTTGATCAATAAAATTAAGTATAGTTTTATCTACAATAATATTAGCCACTTCATTGGCATATTTTCCCCACACTTCATTATATGCTTCTTTCACTGAACTTTCTGCAACATCTTGTAATTTTTTTGCAAATTCTTCTATATCTGCAAAAGTCATCATTCCCATCGTCCCACTCGTTGGAGTACTGCTGGGAATTCCAGATATATTTGTTACTCTATAACTTATTTCACCTTCAGACGCAAATGGATTTCCCGTTCCAAGAATATAGCTCTGCATATTAAGTGTAAATTCAATATTTCTTTTTCCATAATTAGTTGTTACACCTGATATTTCGGTAACTGCTCTTGTGTTTTTTGCAAAGGGAATTGCTTTAATATTTATTCCCAATTTTTTAAACACATAATCCTGAATCTTTTTTTCCTGTTTTGTATATGTAATTGAAGTAGAACTCACTATTTCTGCCACCCATATTTTCAGGTAATTTTGTATTTCTTTTTTCTGTGTTTTATCAAAATAATAGTCAAGTATTGAATAATCTACTGCTATATTTAAATTATCTAAGGATTTTTTTGTGTCTTGAATCTTCTGACTCATTTCTTTTTGTGCCTTTTTTTCTGCCGCTCTTTGAGACTGTAGATCCGAATTAAAAACACAAATACTACTATATCTTTGATATACAGAATCTGCTATTGTCACTTCAGCTAGTATTGGTAATTCAATCGATACATCTTCTGGTACAAAATCATCTTCTGAATACACAGTAAATGAACAACTTTCATTTGTTCCAAACCCAACAGATATATCAACATTCTGTTCAATCTCTGTTATACTTTTTTTAATTACTAATCCTTCTTTTCCAAAGTTAAGACCATCTTCTAAAATAGATAATTTTATTTTATTACACTGAATCTTCAATCCAGAAGTATCGCCTAATTTTTTTACTTCAGAAACTTTATAGGGACTCTTCACACCATAATTAATGGTAACTAATAACTCTTTTTGTGATTCAACAAATTTACCATCCTGATATACCATTCCACCACTTGGTCTAAAAAGAATTTGGGGGTATAATGCAGTATACATTGTATCCATTTGAGATATTTTTCCGTGTTTCAATACACAGATTACGTTTTTATTCTGAAGAGAACTATCCGTAAAAATTTCCATAGGTGTTCTCATATCAAAATCATCTGTAACCTCATATTTTTCACCGTTTATTGTAATTGTAAATCCTAACGCATCTACAGCCTCTAAAGTTCCAGTTATAATCTTTTCTGGAATCCAAGGTTCCGTTCCTTCTTTATATGAAATCCAGGTTAAAGTACCACCAAAATTATTTCCAGAAACATTCTCCCAACTTTCTAGTCCTTCTGGATAATATACTGGTACTGTCATTCCAGAAAATGCATTGCTATTTATCTCCGGCGCATCGTTTGAAAAAGTAATTCCAGAAAATCCTTTACAATCTCTAAACGCTGTACTGCCTATACTTTTCACACTGCCTGGTATTACCAAATTCCCCGAAAAACCATCACAGCCATTAAATGCTGAATTTCCTATCTTAGTCACACTATTAGAAATAGATAACTTTTTATCAAATCCGCTACAACCCGAAAATGTTGAATTACCTATTGTAACTACATTATCTGGTATAATCAAATCCCCCATAAAACCTTTGCAATCACTAAATGCCAAATCGCCTATACTAATTAGGCTATTAGGCAAAGTCAATTCTCCTGTAAATCCACTGCAATTACTAAATGCTGAACCCTTTATATCAGTCACACTATCAGGAATTTTTAAATCACCTATAAATTTACTACAATTTTTAAACGCATATTCTTCTATAGTAACTATTCCGTTTTTTAGTGACAATTCTCCCCTAAAACCACTACAATCTGAAAACGCACTTTCTCCTATTGTATTAACACTGCCCGATATTATCAGATCTCCTGTAAATCCACTACAGCCGGAAAAAGCATTCGATCCTATCTCCGTAACGCTGTTTGGAATTATTAAATCTCCTGTAAAACCATCACAACCCTTAAAAGCATTTGCTCCTATTGTGATGATACTATTTGGTAATTTTAACCTCCCAGTAAAATGACTGTTTAAAAATGTACCACCTCTTATTTTTGTTACATTGCTCCCTATTGTTAAATTTCCCGTGAAATTTTCGCAATCAGAAAACATACTGGAATTTATTTCTAATATACTGTCTCCTATTGTCAAATTTCCTGTAAAACCACTACAGCCCCCAAACGCGTCAAATCCTATTTCTGTAACACTATTTCCTATTATTAAACTCCCTGCAAAACCGCTACAATCTTTAAATGCTTCATCCCCCACTTTTATAACACTATTCCCTATTATTAAATCTCCTGTAAAACCACTACAATTAAAAAAAGCATAATCTCCTATCGAAATAATATTATCTGATATTATCAGATCTCCTGTAAAACCATTACACCCCCGAAATGCTCCTTGTTCTATTGCAGTTATATTGTCTGGAAATATTAATTGTCCAGTAAAATTACAGTTTGCGAATGTACCATGTTTTATTGTATTTACCTTATTGGATAATACCAACTTCCCATTAAAGCCAGTACAAGAAAGAAAAGCTTCATATCCTATTTCTGTAATACTATTGGGTATCACTAACTCTCCATCAAACCCGCTACAACCTGAAAATGCACAATTTCCTATTGATGTAACACTACTGGGTATCACCAGCTCTCCATTAAACCCGCTACAACCTGAAAATGCACTTTCTCCTATCGATGTAACATTACTGGGTATCACTAACTCTCCACTAAATCCACTACACCCCCCAAACACACCCTTCTCTATTGATGTAATATTATCTGATATTATTAATTTTCCATCAAATCCCTCACAGCCTGAAAATGCAGTTGATCCTATCTTAGTAACTTCACTTGGTATCACCAAATCACCCGTGAAACCGGAACAACCTGAAAATGCATCATAATCTATCATAGTAATGCTATCTGGTATTATTAGTCCCCCTGTAAAACCGCAATTACAAAATGTATATCTTTCTATTGAAGTTATAGAATCTGATAATATTAATTTATCATCAAATCCGCAATTGTGAAATGCGGCCTCTCCTATTTCAGTAATATTGTTTGATAAAACCAATCCACCGGTTAGATGACTACAATTATAAAATGCACCTTCCCCTAATTTAGTAACAGTGTCCGGTATTACCAACCTTCCTGTAAAACCACTACAATTTTTAAACGCATGCCCTTCTATTATACTAACACTGTCTGGTATTATCAAATCTCCTGTAAAACCTGAACAATCTTCAAAAGTGACTGTCTTAATTTCAGTAATACCACTTGGCAACATTAATTTTCCATTAAAACCAGTACAATGCCCAAAAGCTCCAGCACCGATTGTCCTAATATTATCTGGTATTATTAAATCTCCTGTAAAACCTGAACAACGTAAAAACGCATTTTCTCTTATTACATTAACACTTTCTGGTATTACCAAATTTCCTGTAAGCCCTTTACAATCAAGAAATGCCCAACGCCCTATCTGTTCAAGACTCTCTGGCATCACTAAATTTCCTGTAAAACCAGCGCAATATATAAATGCAGAATCTTCAATTTCCGTAACCACATACCCGTCAATTTTTTCTGGGATCACTAAATCTCCACTAGCCGTTCCTTCATAACCTGTAATAATCGCAGTTCCATTGTCTTTCACTTTATATGTTAATGTATAAGTCAAATCTCCAATTTTTTCCTCTGCAACCAATTTTGTATCTTGTTTTACATTTTCCTCTTCTCCAGCAGATAGAACTATATCATCTTCAATTTCTTGTATACTATTATCTTCCGTTCCATTTTCATCTTCTGTTTCATTCAAATCAACATTTTCAACTTCAGATTCATGTATGTCCTGTACATCTTCTAATATATGCACATTCTCCACTGCTTTTGCATAGATCACCTGTTCCCATCCTGTACTTGTACATATGACTGCACCACATACAAGCCCCGCTATCAGCTTCTTCCATTTCCCTTTCATTTGCATATACCTCCATATAATTTTATTGGTTATATATATACCCATATAAAAATATACCATATATTTCTTATTCTTACAATAATAATCTGGATAAAATATAATCGTACATGGAGGTATTAGGATGCCAAAAAAAGTAAACCCTTTACGCCAACTTCCGGCCAGCCCAGAAGAATACGGCAACATCAGACTCTGCCTGGATGAATTGATCCAAAAGAAAAATGTCTCCATCAATCAACTGTCTTTCCGTACTGAAATGCAACGAAGTCAGTTACGAAATTACAGAGATAATAAAATTCAACGTCTGGATATCGATATTCTTCTCCGTCTGTGCTATGTTCTGGAATGTGACCTGTCTGACTTGATTAAATATACTCCTCCGGAAAAATGCTGAAAATAAAATAGCCGAAAACTTCTTGTTTCTGAGATGTTTTCGGCCGAATGTTCTACTTTTGTCAATATATACCCCCGCCGTGCAAGTCCCCGCCAGAAATCCGCTGGTTCACACCCATTGCAGATTATAACCGCCGCAGGCCCCATCCACATCCAGAAGCTCTCCCGCAAAATAAAGCCCGGGAACAAGGGCTGATTCCATGGAGATTCCTTTTAACTGCGGTTACTGGTGCCTTCCGCTGCAATCCAAAAAAGTCCCGATAATATCTCATGGTGCGAATAATCTATAGAGGACGTTCTCGGCCGTCCTGTATAGCAGTCAATGTCAATCTGTGGAAAACCAAAAGGCAGCTACGGGAAAGCTCTAAGACTGCTTTTTCATTTGCATCACCTTCGATTCTTTCCTTAACGATTTGTACTTTCCATACCTCCAAAAGCAAAAAATCGAACGGTTTTGTTGCTATTTCCGTTCGATTTGAGTATAATAAAAATAGAGTCCCACATACTAACTGCATAAGGAGGTGCTATGTATGTCAATTACCGCTACTGAACTTAAAATGAATCTTGGTAAATACCTGCAACTTGCAGAAAGCGAAGATATCTTCATCACAAAAAACGGAAAGGTTGTCGCAAAACTCTCCAACCCTAATGCAGACCGTGTTGAAATGGCAAAATCGCTTCTTGGCGTAATTCCTGCCGATATCACCTTGGAAGAGGCGCGTGCGGAAAGGGCAGATAAACTATGAAAGCACTGATCGATACCTGTGTCATCGTGGATGTCCTGCAAAAGCGGGAGCCATTTTATAAAGCCGCTATGAATATCGTCCTTGCTATATCGAACAGATGGTGCCTAGGTGTTCTCACTGCGAAATCGATCACGGACGTTTACTATATCCTGCGCCGCAGTCTCCACAATGAAGAAAAAGTTCGCCAACTGCTCCGCATCCTGTTCACGCTTTTTGACGTGGAGGACACTTTCTCCACTGACTGCCAGCTTGCCCTCGGTTCTCCCATGAAGGACTATGAAGATGCCATCATGGTACAGACTGCCGTCCGCGTTGGAGCTGACTGCATCGTAACCAGAAATTTAAAGGATTACGCTCTTTCCACCCTTCCCGTTTACGCACCAGAAGAATTTCTTCAAAAACTTGCAGAAGAACATACAAATGACGAATAAGACTGTTCCACGCCGGTTTTCCAGCGGGCATTTCATATAGATAGCTGAGGCATACAGCACCGCTGTTTTCATCACTTCCCATATCCTGGAAAGTTCTTGTTTTTATTGAGATTTTACACCATCCCTCGCCGCGCAAGTCCCCACCAGAAATCCGCTGGTCCACGCCCATTGCAGATTATAACCGCCGCAGGCCCCGTCCACATCCAGAAGCTCTCCTGCAAAATAAAGCCCGGGAACAAGGGCCGATTCCATGGAGATTCCTTTTAACTGTGAAAGAGGGACACCACCTGTACATACCTGAGCCTGGTCATACCCCCGGCATTTCGTGATCGTAAAACGCATACTTTTTATCTGTCGGACAAGCGACTGCATCTCTGCCTGCGTCCAGTCTTTGCGCTTTTTCTTACCGGAAATACCCGCCCGCTCCAGCAAAACTTTCGATAATTTCTCCGGAAACATTCCAAGCAGGACATCTGTACCGCTCCTGTTCCCTGTACCTTCCGCTCTTTCTGCCAACAGCTCAATCATTTTTTCTTCCTTATACGCAGGACAAAGATCCAGGCAAATTTCACAAGCCTTCCCTTCCTCCAGCGCCTGTGACACGTAGCGGCTGACCTGGAAAACAGGGATACCGGACAGTCCGTAGGAAGCAAACTGCACCTCTCCTTGTTCCTCTATGCATACTGCCCCGTCAATCTGTAAAGTCACTTTAGCCTCCATGCGCACCCCCGATAATTTCTGGCAGTCCTTCTGGGAGGCACACAGCCCTGTCAAAGCCGGAAGGGGACGGATCACCCGATGCCCCAGGCTTTCGGCGAACCGGTACCCGTCCCCTGTGGACCCGGTCCCGGGAGCCGCCATGGAACCGCAGGCAAGAATCACCGCATCGGACGTATACGTCCAGCCTTCTGTCTTTACATAAAACAGCCCGTCCTTTTTTTCCACAGACAACACTTCTGTATTGCATGCCGTCTTGATCTGAAGCCGCTGCGTCTCCAGGCGAAGCACCTCCGCGACAGAAGCCGCCTGTCCGCTGTTGGGATAGAGGTATCCGCCGCAGTCCTTTACCAGAATCCCCAGTTCTTCAAAAAAACGGACCGTCTGATCAGCGGAAAAGGCCTTCAGCGCTTCTTTTACAAATTCCTGGTTTTCACTTCTGTAATAAGAAAGCTCCTGGTTCCGGTTCGTAAAATTACACCTTCCGTTTCCGGTTACCAGAAGCTTCTTTCCCGTCTGTCTGTTTTTTTCCAGAAGCGTCACCTTCGCTCCCTGCCTGGCCGCCGTGATGGACGCCATCAGGCCGGAAGCGCCGCCGCCGATTACAAGTACTTTTTTCATATCATCTCCCTCTCAATCAGAACCATTTCTCACTGCAATTTCCAGGCTTCTTTCCACCCGGTCCAGGATCAGGTCGATTCCACGAATACTGGTTACACGGAACTTTTCTTCCAGCAGATGCCCCATCTCCTGCGCCTGTTCTTCTGTCAGTTTCAAATGCTGGACAAATGTCACCAGCGCGAAATCTGCGGCTCCTCTGCTAAGCGCATCCGGCTGAATGCATAAACTGTCTATCAACAAAGAAATCGAGGAAAATGTATCCCTTCCATAAGAGGTAAACGATATCTGCTGCAGCATGGTAAATACATCGATTTTCTCAAAATCCAGTTCCAGATCGCTGGTATACAGATCCCGGATATAATCATTACAATAGGATATAAACTGAAGGTCAATACCCCTTTTTTCTACAACAAATACATCCTTACACTTCATGGCCGCAAGTTCCAGCGGCAGTATTTTCATCCCCCTTTGGAAAAATGCTTTTACCACATACTTATTTTCTTCTGACACTTTATTAAGAACCGAATCCGCAAATACCGGCACATATGCCTGGCTTTTTGCCTTCATAATCTGATTGACTTTTGCCACCCCTCTTATGTTGTCCTCATGAAAAGATATGACTGCTTCCTCAAACTGCCTGTAATCCGCTTTAATATAGACGGATACCCGATACAGGTTATCGATTACGCACAGAAACGTATCGACTTTCTCCTGCTCTTTTCTTCGTTCTATCATATACGGTTGCAGGTTGGAAAGATACTGTTTGACAAATGACAGCACATCCATGCCGCAATATTCGATGTATGCAAATAAATGCCTGTTGAGGCCGCTTCTGTGTTCTTCCTCATCCAGCCTCAGTCTGTCAAGCCTGGCCAGACGCCGCAGTTTTTTGCAGGCGGCAATCATAGAAGTATCGATTCCCTGTGATTCCAGATCCGCATAAGTCAGTTCTTGCATATTTTTCCTTTCCTTTTTACCTGCCGCTCAACCGCCTGGAATCCACGATTTTCGCGTCCACAAGCTTCTGTAATGACATCAGTATTCCGAACTTCGCGTGTTCCCAGGTAAGGCCGCCCTGGAAGTAGACCGCATAGGGCGGCTTGATGGGGCCGTCCGCGCTCAGTTCAATGGAGGAACCCTGTACAAAAGCGCCTGCCGCCATGATCACGTCGCTGTCATAGCCGGGCATGGCCCAGGGTTCCGGCTCCGCGAAACTGTCCACGGGCGCCGCGGCCTGGATCCCTTTGCAAAACTCTATGACGCCTTCCGGCGTGCCGAATGTGATGGACTGGATAATATCATGACGGCTCTCCTGTCCGTCAGGCAGCACGGAAAAACCCAGCCTTTCATAGATATTGGCGGCAAAAACAGCTCCTTTTAAAGCCCCCGCCGTAACCGTAGGCGCCAGGAAAAATCCCTGATAAAAAGACTGCATTACGCCAAAAGTAGCGCCCACTTCTTTTCCAAGGCCCGGGGAAGTCAGGCGATACGCACAGTTTTCGATATACGGCTTTTTTCCCACAATATAGCCGCCGGAAGGCGCCAGGCCGCCGCCGGGATTCTTAATCAGGGAACCGACGCACAGGTCCGCGCCCACCTCCGTCGGCTCCATACGTTCCACAAACTCTCCGTAACAGTTATCCACCATACAGATCACTTCAGGATTGATGGATTTTACGAAGGCAATGGCTTCTCCTATCTCCGTGACAGACAATGTCTTTCTGGTCTGATACCCTTTGGAACGCTGGATATGAACCATCTTGGTGCGGTCATTTATGGCGTTTTTAATGCCCTCCAGGTCAAAACGGGCGTCCGGCAGCAGATCTACCTGACGGTATGTCACACCATATTCCTTAAGGCTTCCGGAAGAAGGACGGATTCCGATCACTTCTTCTAATGTATCATAAGGCTTCCCGGAGATGGCCAAAAGCTCGTCTCCCGGCCGAAGGTTGCCGGACATGGCTACTGCCAGCGCGTGGGTGCCGCAGGCGATCTGGGGACGCACCAGGGCGGACTGGGCATGAAAAGCGTCCGCATAGACGTCCTCCAGGGCGTCTCTTCCCAGATCATTATAGCCATATCCGCTGCTGCCTGCAAAATGGGCGTCACTGACCCTGTTCTTCTGCATGGCACGGATGACTTTTAACTGGTTATACTCTGCCGTCCTATCGATCTGTTCAAAACGGTCTTTTAACTCTTTTTCTATCCTCTGTCCATAGGCATAGACTTCTCTGCTTATGCCCATGCTTTCATACATTTTTTCCATATTCATTGGATGATTTCCTTTTCCCGCAATACTTTCAGCATCGATTCCAGTATTTCCCTTTCTTCGTATGCGTAATCTCCTTTATTCAGCCAGATCACGTCCGGCTCCCTCTTAAACCAGGTAATCTGCCTTTTGGCAAAATGCCGGGTGTCTCTTTTTAAAATTTCCACGGCTTCTTCCAGTGTGCATACCCCGTCCAGATATGCCAGGATCTCTTTGTATCCCAGCCCCTGCATGGACACCATGCCGCGCTTACATCCCATCTCTTTTAAACGCTTTACTTCTTCCACCAGGCCTTCTTTCAGCATCTCATCAATCCGCTGTTCGATGCGCTCATAAAGCTTCGCCCGGTCATCGTTTAAGACAAAATACGCGAAATTGTAGGGAGAAGACCGCTGTTTTTGTTCCTCATTGTGTTCAGAGATCCTTTTTCCGGTCAGTCGGTAAAACTCAAGGGCGCGGATCACACGCTTTATATTGTTTTCATGAATCGTTTCCGCCGACACGGGGTCCACTTTCTTAAGTTCTTCATGGAGCCAGGAAGCACCTTTTTCTTCTGCCTGCTTTTCCAGTTCCCGGCGGCAGGGGCCGGCTTCATTTTCCGTAAAATCAATATCCCGCACGATAGCCTGGATATAAAAGCCGGTGCCTCCCACCAATACAGGGATATGGCCGCGGCTTTGAATCCCTTCCATGGCTTTTTTAGCCATCTGCTGGAACCGGACCACATGAAATTCCTCCCACGGGTCCAGCACATCGATCAGGTGATGGGGAACCCCCTGCATCTGGGAAGGCAGAATCTTTGCCGAGCCGATGTCCATATACCGGTACACCTGCATGGAATCCGCCGATATAATCTCCCCGCCCACGGCCTTTGCCAGGGCGATGGAGAGCGCCGTCTTACCCACGGCTGTGGGGCCGGTCAGAACAATCAAAGGTTGTTTCATACTATGCTCCTGTCTATACGATCCGTTTAAATTTTTTCTCCAGTTCATATTTGGTCATGGAGATGATGGTCGGACGGCCATGGGGACAGTTGTACGGATTGTCCAGTGTCAGAAGCTCGTCAATCAGCGCTTTGGCCTCCATAGCCGACATCTGGTGCCTTCCCTTGACCGCCGCTTTACAGGACATGGAAGCCACTTTGTCAAGCAGAGAATCAGAACTGATCGTTCCGGAAATATCCGACAGGCTGTCCAGAAGTTCCGTCAGAAGTTCTCCGCTGGCAATTCCGGGCAGGTTGGCAGGCACCGCATACACCGCATACACACGCTCCCCGAATTTCTCAATCTCAAAACCCATATCCGCAAACTGCTGCCGGCACTTTAAGTAAAGCTGTTCTTCCGACATACTGACATTCAGTATAATCGGCGGCGAGAGAAGCTGAGACTGGGGCTTTTGTTCTCTTAGCTCTTTCATCAGGCGCTCATACAATACTTTCTCATGGGCGGCATGCTGATCGATAATATACAGTTTATCTCCATACTGCACCAGCCAGTATGTATCGAAAAGCTGTCCGATCAACACATAGCGGATCGCCGCCTCTTTGGATAAAAGTTTGCCGTCAAACAGGTCAAGCTGCTCCGGCGCTTCCGTTTTTTTCTCATAATCCGCCGGGTCTTTCAAAATCTGCGGCTGCGGCTGTGACTGAGGTTGTGACTGCGCGTGCCGCTTTTCTACCCGCTTTTTCATCTCTTCCATAAAGTAATCCAGGTTTTTATCCTGGGGAACTTCCGGCACGGCAGACGGCTGCGGAACCTTCCACATTTTTTCTAACGGTGGTTTTTGCTGCTCCCCGGCGGCAGGGTGCTTTTCTTCTGTTTGCTCCCTCTGCGTCTCCTGGCTGCCGCCTGATTTTTCCGGCGGCTTTTCTTTCGTTTTTCCGAAAGTCACTTCCGGAATCAGCTCTTTTTGCGACAATGCTTCCTGCACGGCCCGGAAGATGGTATCATAGACCAGATTCTGGTCACTGAAACGCACCTCCATCTTGGCGGGATGGACGTTGACGTCCAAAAGCTTTGCGTCAATCTTAAGGTCCAGACACACGAACGGATATCTGTGCTGCATCATAAACGATTTATAGGCATCCTCAAGTCCTTTCGCCACAATCTTGCTTTTAATATACCTTCCGTTGATAAAATAAGTCTCAAACTTACGGTTTCCTCTGGAAATCTCCGGTTTTCCGATAAATCCGCCTATTGTGATCGGGCCTTCTGTCCGGTCCATGGGAATCAGTCCCCTGGCGATATCCTTCCCGTAGATCTGATAGATCACGTCCTTAAGGCTTCCGTTTCCCGAAGTCTGTAACTTTAACTGATTATGGATCATCACTTTAAAAGAAATCTCCGGATGGGAAAGCGCCAGACAGGTCATCACTTCATGGATGGCCGCCGCCTCCGTCATATCTGTTTTCAGAAATTTCTTCCGGGCAGGCGTGTTGTAGAAAAGATTCCGCATAATCAAAGTAGTACCGTCCGCCGCGCCGATCTCTTCCAGGCTTTTCTGGACGCCGCCCTCCATACAGCAGCGCATTCCCTGCATATTTCCCGGAGGCTTTGTAATCAGCTCCACCATGGATACGGCACAGATGCTTGACAGTGCCTCGCCCCGAAAGCCGAGGGAAGACACACCCAAAAGGTCCTCCGCGCTTCTGATCTTGCTGGTGGAATGGCGAAGAAACGCCAGCGGAATATCTTCTTTTTCCATGCCGATCCCGTTGTCCGTAATCCGGATCATTCCGACGCCGCCCTCCCGGATCTCCACCGTTACCTGGGTCGACCGGGCGTCTATGGCGTTTTCCACCAGTTCTTTTACCACCGAAGCCGGGCGTTCCACCACCTCTCCGGCTGCAATCTGATCAATCGTCTGTTGATCCAGTACCGCGATCTTTCCCATATGTTCACCACCTGTTGTTCAGTTTGCTTTGGAGACGGTAAAGGGTGTTCATGGCCTCCATGGGCGTCATATTGGCAATATCCAGTTCTTTTAATTCCTTTACCACGTCGTCGTCTTTCACCGTATCAAAAAGGGAAATCTGTTCGATATCCACCTGGTCGTATTTTTTTACCCGTTTTTTGTGTCCGGTCTTTGTTTTGTTTTCTCCGGCAATGTCCCTGGCTCTGGCCGATATGTCCGCCTGGCTTAATTCTTCCGCCAGTTCTTTGGCTCTTTCGATCACGCTGTCGGGCACGCCCGCCAGCTTCGCCACCTGGATTCCGTAGGATCTGTCCGCGCCGCCTTTTACGATTTTCCGTAAAAATACGATATCATCGCCTTTTTCCTTCACCGCAATACAGTAATTGTTCACGCCTTCCATGCTGCCCTCCAGCTCCGTCAGCTCATGGTAATGGGTCGCAAAAAGCGTCTTGGCGCCCAGAAGACGCTTATCCGCGATATGCTCAATGACCGCCCAGGCGATACTTAACCCGTCGAAGGTACTGGTCCCCCGGCCGATCTCATCCAGGATCAGCAGGCTTTTTGCAGTAGCGTTGCGCAGTATATTGGACACTTCGTTCATTTCCACCATAAAGGTGCTCTGCCCGCTGGCCAGGTCGTCGGACGCCCCCACCCGGGTAAAAATCCGGTCCACAATGCCGATATCCGCGCTTTTGGCAGGCACAAAACTTCCCACCTGCGCCATCAGAACAATCAGCGCTGTCTGGCGCATATAAGTAGATTTCCCCGCCATGTTCGGGCCGGTGATGATGGAAACCCGATTGCTCTCATTGTCCAGATATGTATCGTTGGCGATGAACATGCCGTCCGGATTCATCTGTTCCACCACCGGATGGCGCCCCTCACGGATATCGATGACACCTTTCTCATTGATCTGCGGGCGGACATAGCGGTTCTTGTCCGCCACATAGGCAAGACAGGTAAGCACATCCAGCTTCGCCACCGCCTTGGCGGTCTTCTGTATCCGAAGCACCTGGGAAGCGATCTGGTCACGAACCTTTGTAAAGAGTTCATATTCCAGAGAAGTAAGCTTTTCTTCCGCTCCCAGGATCGTATCTTCCAGTTCTTTTAACTGGGGAGTAATATAGCGCTCGGCATTGGTCAGCGTCTGTTTGCGGATATAGTCGTCAGGCACCAGGTCTTTATAAGAGTTTGTCACTTCCAGATAATATCCAAACACTTTATTAAACTTTATGCGCAGATTTTTAATGCCCGTCCGCTCCCGCTCCTTCGCTTCGATATCCGCAAGCCAGGAAGTTCCTTCTGTCTTTGCGGTGCGAAACTTGTCCACTTCTTCACTGTAACCGTCTTTGATCATATTCCCTTCCCTGACCGAGACCGGCGGTTCTTCCTGAATCGACCGGTCAATCAGGGTATACAGATCGTCCAGTGGATCCAGTTCTTTGTACACACACTGAAGAAGCGGACTTTTTAATTCCTGTAGCAAAAGCTTAACAGGAGGCAGCATTCCCAGAGAAGTTTTAAAAGCAATCAGATCCCTGGGATTGGCCGTCTGATAGCTGATACGCCCGATCAGTCTTTCCAGATCATAGATGGGGCTTAGATATTCTCTTATCTCTTCTCTCGTAATCATCTGACTGTTTAACTCTTCCACAGCCTCCAGACGCTCTTCGATTTTTTCCGAATCCACCAGTGGCTGTTCGATGTAACTCCGAAGGGTTCTTGCTCCCATGGCAGTCCTGGTCTTATCCAGCACCCACAGAAGGGAGCCTTTTTTCTGCTTTTCTCTGAGTGTTTCCACAAGTTCCAGATTTCTTCTGCTGGAACTGTCGATCACCATAAAGTTTCCGGAAACATATGGTTTCAGCGTGGACATATGTCCAAGGGAAGTTTTCTGGGTTTCCATCAGATAGCGAAGCAGCGCGCCTGCTGCGATGGCGCCGCAGTTAAAATCCGCCACTCCCAGACCTTCCAGAGACTTCACTTTAAAATGCTCTAAAAGCTCCTTTTTCGCCAGTTCATCGTCAAAATACCAGTTATCCAGAGGAAACAGGGAAAAATCCATGCGTTCCTTCAGACTGTCCATATCCGCCCCGCTCATAAGAAGCGCTTCGTTGCAGATGACCTCCCTGGGAGAAAATTTACACATTTCATCGGTGAGTTTCCGGGGAGAATCCACCTCGGTAAGAAAATAATCACCGGTTGACACATCCGCAAAGGAAAGGCCGAACCGGTCGCTGACATAGACAATACTCATAATATAGTTATTCCGGGATTCGTCCAGGGACTGGGCGTCCAGATTCGTCCCCGGCGTCACTACGCGGATCACATCCCTTTTGACCAGCCCTTTTGCTGTGGCAGGGTCTTCCATCTGTTCGCAGATCGCCACTTTATAACCTCTGGACACCAGACGGCTTAAATACCCTTCCACCGCATGAAAAGGAACCCCGCACATGGGGGCCCTTTCCTCAAGTCCGCAGTTTTTTCCGGTAAGTGTCAGTTCCAGTTCCTTTGATACAATCTTTGCGTCGTCAAAGAACATCTCATAAAAATCGCCGAGACGATAAAACAGTATACAGTCCTTATATTCTTCCTTGGTCTTCCTATACTGCTGCATCATTGGTGTAAGTTCAGCCACAAAATTACCTCTTTTCTGCCATATGTATCGTCATCTGCGGGAAGGGAATATCAATGCCTTCCTCATTCAGCTTATTGTAAATCTGTTCCAGCACCCGCCATTTGACTTCCCAGTAATCTTCGGTCTTCACCCACGGGCGGACAAGGATCGTAATTCCGCTGTCTCCCAGCTCGTCCACCGCAACCACATAGGCCGGATCTTCCAGCACCTTTTCATCTGCATCCAGGATCGACTCGATCACATGGCGCGCATGCCTTAAATCGGTATCATAGGCTACGCTGACGCTCATATCCACTCTGCGGTTTTCATTGGCGGAATTGTCAATAATGTTGCTGTTCGCCAGCGCGCCGTTGGGGATCGTCACGCTCCGGTTATCCGCCGTGTGTAGCGTGGTGGAAAATAAAGAGATCACCTTTACTGTTCCCTCACAGCCGCAGGCGATAATATAATCCCCCACAACAAAGGGTTTTAAGATCAGAATCAAAAGACCGCCAGCAAAATTCGCAAGGCTCCCCTGCAAAGAAAGCCCGATCGCCACGCTGGCAGAACCTAACAGCGCGATAAAAGAGGTCGTCTGGATACCGAATCTGGCCATAAGCGCCAGTATCAGCACCGCATAAGAGGCGATCTTTAAAAATGAGTCCAAAAACTGCACAACGCCCGTATCAATGCTGGATTTTTCCAGGGCGCTTCTTAAAATTTTCCGCAGGATGCCGATGGCTTTGATCCCGATAAACAGACACACCAGTGTCCAGATCAGGGACATGCCCGACTCCAGCACTTTTGTCCATAGCTGCATAAGAAATACTGAATCCATAACTATACCCTCCTATTTTGAGTTCCGCTGTTCTTAGTTTTCTATAAAACGGTCCAGGAAATCCTGTTCCGATAATATCTCAATTCCCAGTTCCTTCGCCTTTTTATTTTTGGAAGACGATGAAGCCGTGTCATTGTTAATCAGAAAGCTTGTTTTGGAAGTGACGCTTCCTGTCACTTTGCCGCCTTTTGACTCAATGAGATCCTTAAGCTCGCTGCGGTTGGAGAAATGAGTCAGGCTGCCTGTGATCACGAAGATTTTACCATCCAGAGTAAGGGCGGATGTATCTACTTCCTCCACATAGATGTCCAGCTCCTCTAACAGATCATTCAGCCACCGGTTATGCTCCTCGTCGGCAAAGTATTCTTCCACACTGGCTCCGATGACTTCTCCCATGCCCGGTATCTGGCTTAGCTCCTCCGCCCCTGCATGGCGCAGCCTGTCCAGGTCATAGTCATACTCTTTGCAGAGCACTTTCGCGTTGGCAAGGCCGATGTTGGGAATGCCAAGGCTGTAGACAACTCTGGGCAGCGTCGTATGGCGGGCTTTTTCAAGGCTCTCCATCAGTTTCCGGTAAGACTTTTCGCCAAATCCCTCCATCCCGATGATCTCATCTTTATGGCAGTCCAAATGAAACAGGTCCGCATATTCGCGGATAAATCCGCAGCCGATGAATTTTTCCAGGGTCATCTCCGACAGACCGTCGATATTCATGGCGTCCCTGCTTACGAACAGCGCAAAAGCTTTCAATTTCTTTGCCTGGCAGTCTGGATTCATACAGTAAAGAGACTCCACATCATTCATCTGCTGTATCCTGGCTGGGCCGCCGCAGACCGGACAGGTATCCGGAATCTGAACCGTCCCGCTTCCGGTCAGGTTATCGGCAATCTGGGGGATGATCATATTCGCCTTGTAAACCGTGATCGTATCTCCGATTCCAAGCTTTAAGCTTTTTAATATGCTGACATTGTGTACCGAAGCCCGGCTGACCGTGGTTCCTTCCAGTTCCACGGGCTCAAAGACCGCCACCGGATTGATAAGCCCTGTTCTGGAGGGACTCCATTCAATTTCTTTTAACCGGGTCTCCCTGACTTCGTCCTGCCATTTGAAAGCAAGGGAATCCCGGGGGAACTTGGCTGTACGTCCCAGGGACTGGCCGTAGGCGATATCGTCATAGATACAGACCAGACCGTCGGAAGGGAAATCATTTTCGGCAACCGCTTCTGAAAATTCCCGCACCGCCTGCGCCATGCCCGCACCGTCCACTTTTTTATATTCCACCACGTCAAATCCCTGACCTTTAAGCCATTTAAACTGATTTTCCCGGGAATTGGCAAACTCCGCCCCCGCAGCGCGCACCAGGGCAAACGCATATAAATATACGTTGCGCTTTGCCGTGATCTCGTTGTTTAGCTGGCGCACGGAGCCGCTGCATAAATTCCTTGGATTCTTATATTTTGCCGCCTCATCCTCTATTTCGGCGTTGATCCTTTCAAAATCCGAATAGCGGATCACCGCCTCGCCTCTTAGGATGACTTCTCCTTTATGAGGAATCGTTAAGGGGACATTTTTAAATACTCTGGCATTATTGGTAATGACTTCTCCGGTCTCTCCGTTCCCTCTCGTGACTGCCTTTGAAAGTTTTCCGTCTTCATAAGTCAGCACAACGGTCAGGCCGTCCAGTTTCCAGGAAAGCAGCGTCTGATGCTCACCCGCAAATTCTGCCAGCGCTTCCACGTCTTTGGTCTTATCCAGAGACAGCATGGGAGTCTCATGCCGCTCTTTCGGCAGTTCGTCCACCGCTTCATATCCCACGGTCACCGTAGGACTCCCCGCCAGTACGATGCCGGTCTCTTTTTCCAGGGCTTCCAGTTCGTCATAGAGCCTGTCATAATCAAAATTGCTCATGATCTCCCTGTCTTCCTGATAATAGGCCCGGGAAGCGTCCCTTAAAAGCTCCCCCAGCTCTTTCATGCGTTCTGTCTTGTCCATTGTTCTCCTATTAAAGTTCCGCTACGCCCCTACCAATGCCCGGTACTGGATTGTTTCTCTGCCGCTTGCGCGTCTGTTCAACAATCCGGGCATTGTTCGGGGCTTCGCTGGTTTAGTTCGGTTTCCGTTTCTGCATCATTTTCCAGAAGGCGCAGCAGTTCTGTCACCTCACGCTCCGACAGATTGCGCCAGGTTCCGGTCTTCAGATGTCCCAGACATATGTTCATAATCCGCACCCTTTTCAACTTTTGTACATGGAAGCCCAGTTCTTTACACATCCGGCGAATCTGGCGGTTCAGACCCTGGGTTAAAATAATCCTGAATGTTCTTTTTCCCAGACGTTCCGCCACACATGGGCGGGTGGTTTCATCCAGTTCTTTCAGATACACGCCTGCCGCCATATCCTTTAAAAAACGTTCGTTAAAGGGGCGGTCAAGCGTCACTTCATATTCTTTTTCATGATAATTGGCGGCACGCATCATCTGATTGATCATATCCCCGTCATTCGTCATCAAAAGCAGCCCTTCCGACTCCTTGTCCAGTCTGCCGGCGTACATGATCTTTTCAGGAAATTTAAGAAAATCAATTATATTTACTTCGTCTCGCTGGCTGACATTGGAACAGACGACGCCTCTTGGTTTATTAACCGCAATGATCACCCTGTCATGCTTTTTATCCTGCCCCACCGGCCTGCCGTCCAGCGCAACTTTCTGATTTTCTTCAATCTGCATACCCACAGAAGCCATGGTTCCGTCAACCGTTACTCTCCCCTGCCCGATCAGCCGGTCCGCTTCCCTCCTGGAACAGATGCCCGCCTCACTCATATATTTATTCAGTCTTATCATGCTTATGTACCTGTTATCGTCCGGTCTTTGCCGTCTGGAATACCTTTTGAGCCGGAAGGATTTCCGGCTGTCGCATAAAATATGCCCCAAAATCCCTCCGAACATCCATAAGGCAGATATTCTGTTTGTTTCAACATTATTATCTTATCAAATACCGGCAAAAAAAACCAGTCTATCTTAAATATGCTTTTAATTTTTCTATGTTTTTTTCTTCAAAATCCATCAATTCCTGTGCCAGTTCATAATATTCCTTCTGGACTCCTTTGTTTTTCTTCACGACTTTCATAAGCTCCGTGATTCCTTTTGTATTGCCCTGGATCATCATATCCGCAATATGCTCCGTACTGGCGTTTAGCAGCGTATTCATCTGTATCCCGCCCCACAGCATCGTGCGGTTCATGAGACTGTCTTCAGGCGGAGTCTCGCTGGCCTTTTGATATTTCTTCTGTATCTTCTCTTCCAGCTGCACAAATTTACACGCCTGCCGGTTCAGATCCAGTGCCAGCTCGTCGTCTTCCACCTTACCGATAATCGTATTAATGGCTTCCCGTCCCATACGGGTATTTTTATAGCTCTCATCCAAAACTGCTCTGTCTGCTTCTGTTACCATAAAAAAGCTCCTTTCCCTGATCGGTTATTCATAGGGTATGGAGCTTTTTTATATTTATTCATTATTTACTCTAAAAATTCTGTCTTGGCATAACCGGTGATACCTCTGTATTCCACCTTGGTCCAGCCATTATCATAAGACTCGATCAGCGTAATCATATCTCCTTGGTACGCCACCGTCAATTTTTCGGCCTCTGTGCTGGTATCCGAACGAATATTTACTGTATCCGCCAGCTGGATCTCCCTGTTCTCCGGCGTCGCTCCGCCGGCTTCTTCCTGCGGTTCTTCCGCCGGCTCTTCAGAAGGTTCTTCTTCCTGCGGCTCTTCCGCCGGTTCTTCTACCTGACCGTTCAGTCTCTGAACAAACGCGGCAAGCGTCTCATCGCTCTCCTGAGCCTCCTGATACCGTCTGCTTACATCATCATACAAAGCCTGCACTTCCGGATCTTTCTCAAGCTCCGTCACATATGCCTGCACTTCTTCATCAATACTTCCATAATGGATCCGACGTACATCGTTCTCTCTTGGTCCCACATACAGACAGATAATATCCGGTGCGCTGGTCTCAATACCGACCAGTTTCATATCATAACATACGAATACAATATATGAATCTTCCACAGGACCGTTTTTCGTATAGCAGGTCACATTATCAAAAGACTCAATGACTGCCGCCCTGCTCTTGATCTTCTCTTTCTCGTCATCCGTCAGCAGATCCACGATCCCTTCCAGGCCATCCACATCGCCATCCGCGATATAAGCGCAATACTTCTCCACCAGTCTGTCGATCGAAGCATGGCTGTTCTCTTCCAGATTGTTTTCAGGTTCCGGTTCTTCTTCCGTCTCCGGCTGTTCTGCCGCATCCGGCGTTATATCCTCTGTCTGGTCCGGCGGCAGATCCGTCTGATCCGGCGTCTCATTACCCTTGCCGCGCACCAGCATGACTGCCAGTATAATAATAATGACCAGTTCTACAATACTGATAACACGATAAAATTTATAGTTTGTAAAAAGTGATTCCTGTTTCTGCTGCTTTTGTTGATTTGCCATATATCCTCCTGTTTAAAGTTCCGCTCCACCCTTTCAAATGCCCGGTACCAGATTGACTTCCAGCCGCTTCGCGTCTTGAATTCAATCCGGGCATTTGAAAGGATTCCGCTGTTTTTTTGTTGCAACCGACTTTAGAGTATAAAAAATGCACCTGACAAGATTCGAACTTGCGACACCGGGCGTCGGAGGCCCGTGCTCTATCCAGCTGAGCTACAGGTGCTTGGATGATTACTTCAATTATCATACACCAACTTTCTCATATATGCAAGCATTTTTTGTAACAATTTTGTAACAAAGACGAACAACCGCCTGTAAAGAACTTTATTCAGACAGATAACAGGAAAGCGGACATATCTCGAAATGACATGTCCGCTTTGCCGGAATCTTATTTATAAAACCGTAAAAATCTGCTTTAACTGTCCTGTAACAGACGAGTAAAAATACACGTTTCCGCTCAGGAAATCTTCCGGGCTCACACAGTTTTCATTCACCTCCTGCACCAGAGTACATAAGTCTTCCGGCGTTGTTGCAAAACTCCCCGGAAGAAGGATCAGTTCATGAATACTGCTCGGAAGTACATAATAATCTTCTCCCAGGCGTTTGTAACACATACGCTGTACTTCGGGATCTACAATCACGGCGGCGCCATACTCTTTTCTTCCGTTGGTCAGAATATACATCCCGCTGCTCCCGGATTCAATTCCGCAGCTTTCTAAAAATGTCTCCATCGGTTCTATGGAAACCGACAGACCGGACATATTTTTAGATGCCGTACGGTACAATTCTCCCATCGTAATCCCCCAATGTTCCAGATGACTTGTATAGATCAGCGCCGTGGCATCCGGCACGATTCGTTCCGGGATCCTTAAATAAAACACGATCGCCATATCCAGCCAGGGAAGCCATGGCGCTTTGGCAAGGAATTCTTCATTTTTTCTTTTGGAAATCAGCCGATAGAAAATCTTACTTTTCATGCTGTTGTAATCCAGAAGCTTCAGCAGATCGTCCTCCGGCAGAACCCGGCTCTCCCTTTGTATTTTCAGAACCAGTTCCGCGATCTTTCCCAGTTCTTCCGGCCCCATTCCTTCCCGATAATACTGGTTTACATAGACTGTAGGCTGTTCCCGCCGTCCTTCCATATGATAAGAAAATCCGTCCAGTCTGACTCCGTTGTTTTTTAATACCTGAACCTGACGGATTTCTTCTCCGTCCTTCGTCCGCGCCATCACACATTGTTCCAACCGCATCAAAAAATGCTCATACGTCATATATTTCCTTTCTGTTTCTGCTATCGTCCTGTGGAAATTTGTGCGAACTGCACAAGAATGTTTTATATCTGGTTTTACTATACAACATTTAGCCACTTTTTGCAACCAAAAACCTTGAATCAGGCATTTTTTTTGTATATATATAACAAATTCGGAACTGTCACTTCACGACAGCCCCGTGAGCCTGCGCAGGAAGTCTTTTTGCCCGGTCCGGCGTATATTGCCCGGATTTGATACTTGCATCTTCGCTTTTTTTGTAGTACAGTATCTGTGCGGATATAATTTTATATAAAATTTTTCACTGGCATGTCGCCAAAAAAATTCCACAGAAAATAACATAATAAGA
>DKVI01000118.1 GCA_002491115.1 Lachnospiraceae bacterium UBA7182
ACTTTTGACACCCACATCATTATAATAAAATACAAAAGAAAGTCAAGAGACGGATAGAAATAACTTGTTTAAACAAATTTGAAAAAACTATTGACATGTTTAAACAAGTGTGATATAACTGATTCATAAGAACTTGTTTAAACAAGAAGGCCAAACGAAAATAGAACAGGAGGATAAGAAGATGGGCAAATATGCGCAGGATGCAAAAGAGCTGCTCCAGCTTGTGGGCGGGAAAGAGAACATTGCGGCGGTGTCGCACTGCATGACACGAATGAGGTTTGTACTCAATGAACCTAAAAAAGCGGATATCAGGAAGATTGAAGCGATGAAGGTAGTAAAGGGGAGCTTTACCCAGACAGGACAGTTCCAGGTGATTATTGGCAATACAGTGGCGGATTTTTATAATGATTTTATTGCGGTATCCGGAATTGAGGGTGTGTCTAAGGATGCAGTCAAAGCGGCATCAAAGCAGAACCAGAACGTATTTCAGAGGATCATCACGGCGCTGGCGGAGATTTTTGCACCGTTAATTCCCGCAATCATAACGGGAGGCTTGATTTTAGGATTCCGTAACTGTATTGACAGCCTGTATTTGTTTGAAAACGGAACAAAGACGTTATGTGACATTAGCCAGTTCTGGGCCGGGCTGGACAGCTTTTTATGGCTGATTGGCGAGGCTGTCTTCCATATGCTTCCGGTAGGGATCTGCTGGTCTGTGACAAAGAAAATGGGAACGACACAGATGCTTGGAATCGTCCTTGGTCTTACTTTGGTTTCGGGGCAGTTGCTGAACGCGTATTCCGTAGCTTCTACAGCGGCAGCAGATATTCCGGTATGGAATTTCGGGTATTTTCAGATCAAGATGATCGGTTACCAGGCGCAGGTGATTCCGGCAGTTCTGGCAGCATTTACCCTGGTTTACCTGGAAAAATTTTTCAGGAAGATTACACCGCAGGTGATTTCCATGATCGTTGTCCCGTTTTGCAGTCTTTTGTTGGCAGTGATCGCTTCTCATTTTGTACTGGGTCCCATCGGATGGAAAATCGGTTCGGTGATTTCCTCTGTGGTTTATGCGGGAATTACGGGTTCGTTTAAAATTTTGTTCGGCGCTTTGTTTGGGTTTGTCTATGCGCCGCTTGTTATCACAGGGCTTCATCATATGTCCAACGCAATTGATTTACAGTTAATTGCCGATTATGAGGGAACGATGCTCTGGCCGATGATTGCACTGTCCAATATTGCGCAGGGGTCCGCGGTGCTGGGAATGATTATGCTTCAGAGAAAAAATGCAGAGGCGCAGGAAGTGAATGTGCCGGCCTGCATATCCTGCTATCTTGGAGTGACCGAGCCGGCAATTTTCGGCGTAAATTTAAAGCATGTGTATCCGTTTGTGTGCGGCATGATTGGTTCAGCCTGCGCGGCGGTGATCAGTGTTGCCACAGGAACCACAGCCAATGCAATCGGCGTGGGAGGGCTGCCGGGAATTTTATCCATCCGGCCCCAGTACATGGCAAGTTTTGCGGTCAGTATGGCAGCTGCAATTGTTATTTCTTTTGTCCTTACGATGGTGGTCGGCAAGAAGAAACTACAGATGTCCGATTCGGGTGTGACGGAAACGGCTGCCGAAGGAGATAAGGTTTCAGGAATTAGAGCCGCGGAAAATACGGTTAAAGAGTTAAGAGCGTTTGTATCAGGGAAAGTCATTGAATTAAAAGAAGTGGGAGACGGCGTATTTTCTGAGGGGATCGTAGGAGATGGTTTTGCTATTATCCCGGAAAGTGATGTTTTATATGCGCCTGCGGAGGCCACGGTCAGCGTATTGATGGAAGATTCCCGGCATGCCTGCGGGCTGACACTGGAAAACGGGATGGAACTGCTTCTTCATGTCGGCATTGATACGGTAGGGATGAACGGAAACGGATTTGAATATATGGTAAGCCAGGGGCAGAAGGTTCAGGCAGGCACGCCACTTCTTAAATTTGACAGAGAGAAAATAAAGGCGGCGAATCATCCGGATACAACCATATGTGTGATTACAGAACCGGCGGAAGGATTAAAAGTGCGGTTCATGACAGGAATGAAAGCAACAGCAGGGGAAACCATAGTGGCAGAAATAGAACAGGAGGAAGCAAAGGGATGACAGATTTAGGAAAAAGCACAGTGTATCAAATCTATCCGAAGTCTTTTTATGACAGTAACGGGGACGGAATCGGCGATATCAGGGGAATCATCGAGAAGCTGGATTACATACAAAGCCTTGGGGTTGACTATATATGGTGTACGCCGTTTTTCCTGTCTCCTTTAAACGACAACGGTTATGATGTGGAGAATTATCTGAAAATTCATCCTGTGTTCGGTACAATGGAGGATGTAGAAGAACTGATTGCGAAAGCAGAAGAGCGCGGCATGGGAATTATGCTGGATATGGTATTTAACCATACCTCAACCCGCCATGAATGGTTTCAGAAAGCGCTTGCCGGGGAGAAAGAATACATTGATTACTATATCTTCCGGGAGGGGGAGGAGGATACCCCTCCTACAAACTGGCAGTCAAAATTCGGCGGCAGTGCGTGGGAGTATGTACCTTCTCTGAAAAAGTGGTATCTGCGGCTCTATGATCGGACACAGGCAGATCTGAACTGGGAAAATCCCAAAGTACGGGAAGAATTAAAAGAGGTAATCCGTTTCTGGAAGAAAAAGGGCGTGAAAGGGTTTCGCTTTGATGTGGTAAACCTGATTTCCAAGCCGGCGGTTTTTGAGGATGATTTTCAGGGGGACGGGAGACGGTTTTACTGCGACGGGCCCCATGTCCATGAATTTTTGAAAGAACTGGTGAGGGATACAGGAATAAAGGATATGATCACGGTGGGTGAGATGTCATCCACAACCCTGGAAAACTGTATTCGTTATTCCAATCCTGAAGAGAAGGAATTATCCATGTGTTTTAATTTCCATCATCTGAAAGTGGACTATAAAGACGGAGATAAATGGGAACTGATGCCTCCTGATTACAGAAAATTAAAAAGCCTGTTTGAAGACTGGCAGACGGGGATGCAGAAGTATCATGGATGGAATGCCCTTTTCTGGTGCAATCATGATCAGCCGCGAATCGTTTCCCGTTTTGGCGATGAGGGGAAATACTGGAAAGAGTCCGCCAAAATGCTTGCCACAATGATTCATATGCTGCGGGGAACTCCTTATATTTATCAGGGAGAAGAGCTTGGCATGACGAATGCCGGGTATCAGGACATCTGTCAGTATCAGGATGTTGAGAGCATTAATTATTACGATATCATGCTGAAAGCGGGAAAAGGCAGGGAAGAGGCATTGGAAGTTCTAAGGCAGCGTTCACGGGATAATGCAAGAACCCCTATGCAATGGGATGCGGGAGCATACGCCGGATTTTCAAAACAGGAGCCCTGGATTGCGCTTGCCGGGAATTATCAGTCTGTCAATGTGGAAAACCAGGAGAAGGATAAGGATTCTGTTTTGAATTATTATAGAAAACTGATTGCTTTAAGGAAAGAATATCCTGTAATTCAGAAAGGTGCGGTTGCGTTTTTATACCCGGAGCAGGAGAAGATATTTGCGTTTCGGCGGATATGGGAAAATCAGGAATTGTTTGTGATAAATAATTTATCCGGGCAGGTGGTTTCGATGGAAGACGGGATTACCTGTGAGGGAAAGTATCTGATTGGAAATTATCCGGTAAAAAAGGAATGGAACCAATTGGAACCATATGAAAGTATTGTATATTTAAAGGAAAGAATCTGATTACGCTGGAGAAACTCTTTCTGCGTTAAACTTATATTCATCAATCGCAATAATATCACTGGCATCTTAGTATGCCAGTGTGTTTTTTATATTCAAGAATTCCCGAATGGAATTGTAAAAGATGTGCAAAGATGATATGATAATCAATAAAACACAGAATCTGTATAGTTTACGAAAATCCGGGGAGGGCGATCCTTATGGATAATTTAAATGGTTTTTTTGAGAATACGAATGAACGGCAGAGGAGTATGGTGCAAAGCGTCCAGAATCTGGAAGCCATCATCAATGAGGGGCTTCGCGTTGCGCTGCTGGAGGAGACGCCGGATCAGTCGCTGCAGGTGTTCTTAGGTTATCTGGGGAAAGCTCTGGATGGGGAGAGAACCTATATATTTGAACAGAATGAATCCGGCGGCGACGACAATACTTATGAGTGGGTGGCCGATGGCGTGCGGCCCCAAAAGGAGAACCTTCAGAACGTCCCTTCAAAAGTATGCGCAAGCTGGTATCAGGATTTCAGTATTGGAAAGCATATTGTGATTAAAAACCTGGAAGATATACGCCAGGATGATCCTTTGCAGTACGAGACGCTGAGACAGCAGAATATTCATTCTCTTGTGGTGGTCCCGCTTTATGATGAAGGCAGGACCATAGGTTTTTATGGTGTGGACAATCCGCCGGTTAAGTCACTGGAATATGCGTCGAATATGCTTCAGACGGCGGCATACTTTATCGTTTCCTCCCTTCGGTCCCGTAATCTGGTACAGGAGCTGAAGAAACGGAGCTATAATGTGCTCCAGGCGCTCAATGTGGATTATCTGGGCATCTACCAGGTGAACTTTGACACAGGAAGATGCGAAATATACCGGGAGAACGAGCGGCCCGGGAACGATTGGACCATCCATTTTGAAGAAAGCTATCAGGCGGCCATGGAGCAGTACATTTCCAGATATGTGATTTCCCGGGATCAGGAGCGGCTTCGTGCGACGACGAAAAAAGACTATATTCTTGCCCAGCTGGAAACAAAAAAGAAGTTTTGTGTTCGCTACCAGGTGAAGGATAATCCGCAGGCTGTGAAGAATCTGGAGCTTCACTTTTCCATTACAGGGGATGAGATGAAAGAAAACTGCGTGATTTTTGCGTTCAGGGATATTAACGCAGTGGTGGAACAGGAGGAAAAATGTAAGCTGGAAGCAAGACAAAGCATGGAAGATATTCTGGAAGGTGCAAGGATCGGAATCTGGACCATCGAGCTGGAGGAAGGCTGCGAGCCGAGAATGTACGCAGACGGGACAATGCAGATGCTTTTAGGTGTGTCGGGGGTGATTGGGCCGGAAGAGTGTTACCGGCGCTGGTACGAAAATATCGAGCCGGATTATGTTGCCATGGTGCAGGAATGCGTAGAAATAATGAAAAAGGACGGGCGTTCGGAAGTCGTATATCCGTGGAAGCATCCGCTGCTGGGAAAGATTTATGTCCGCTGCGGCGGGGTACGGGATAAGAAGTTTAAAAAACCGGGTGTTTGCCTGAACGGATACCATCAGGATATTACTGAGACGATGATGACCCGGAAAAAGCAGGAACAGACAATCATGGAGCTTCTGGAGAAAGTGAGACGGGCAAATTCGGCAAAGAGCGAGTTTCTTTCCCATATGTCCCATGATCTGCGCACGCCCATCAACGGGATTCTGGGCATGCTGACGGTGATGGAAAAAAGCCAGGATGACCCGGAAAAACAGAGAATATGCAGGGAGAAGATCCGCGTGTCAACAGAACATTTGCTGTCGCTTGTCAATGACGTACTTGAGGTCAGCAGGCTGGACAGCGGAAGACCCATGATCGCGAAGGAGTCTTTTGATCTTTATGATATGCTTGAGGACTGCATCATGATTATGTCCCCGCAGGCGGAGAAAGCAGGTATCCGTCTGGTGATGGAGGAGCTTAATCTGTGCCATAACAGGGTGATCGGAAGTCCGCTGCATCTGAAACAGATTCTGACGAATATCATAGATAATGCCATCAAGTATAACCGGCCGGCCGGTTCCGTGTTTATTCAGGTAAAAGAGCATGTCTTCAGGGAGGGATACGCAGAATACCAGTTTATCATCGAAGATACGGGAATTGGAATAAAGGATGACTTTAAGAAACATATTTTTGAACCGTTTACCCAGGCGCATCAGGGCGCCAGGACCCATTATAACGGTGTCGGGCTTGGCATGTCGATTGTGGAGAAGCTGGTAGAACAGATGGAGGGAACCATTGAAGTTGAGAGCGAGCCGGGGAAAGGAAGTATATTTAAGGTGGCTTTACCCATTCAGATTGATACCGAATGGGACGGAACATCCGTCACAAAAGAAAAAAATGTATATGCGGACATTTCCGGCATGCATATTCTTCTGGTGGAAGACAACGAAATAAACTGCGAAATTGTAAAATTTATTCTGGAAGACGCAGGCGCGGCGGTGGTGACCGCGGAAAACGGAAAAGTGGCCGTGGATACTTTTGGGGCATCGAAGCCGGGCGATTTTGACTGTATCCTGATGGATCTGATGATGCCGGTTATGAGCGGTTTTGAGGCGGCCCGCGTGATCCGCGGTATGGACAGGGCGGACGCCGGAACGATTCCTGTGATTGCGCTGTCGGCTAACGCGTTTGAGGAGGATGTTGTGATGGCAAGAGACGCCGGAATGAATGAGCATCTGGCCAAGCCCATCGATATGGAGCAGCTGTTCAGGACCATACGCCGACTGAGAATCTCGTGTCATTGACAAGGTTCCCGGGCGGTTGCTATAATCAGTGCAGAAAATCTGTGAGTAGGAAGAATTTTGCGTATGCATATGGAACCATGTGTCAGTATTATCATTCCTGTTTATCAGGCGGAGGCTACTTTGCACCGATGTCTGGAGAGCGTCCTTAACCAGGAATATACGGATCTTGAATTGATTCTGGTTGACGACGGAAGCCAGGACGGCTCCGGCGCGGTCTGTGACGCCTGCGCGCTTGCGGACAGCCGGGTGAGGGTACTGCATAAAGAAAACTCCGGCGTATCCGACAGCCGGAATCAGGCCATGTCCATGGCCAGGGGCCGTTACCTGCAGTTTCTGGACGCCGACGACTGGATTACCCCCAATGCCACCCGGCTTCTGGTCCGGGCGGCAGAAGAAAACCGGTGTGATCTGGTCGTGTCTGATTTTTACCGTGTGGTGGGGGAACGGGTTTCGCCGAAAGGGGATATCGACGAGGACGGCGTACTTACACGGGAGGAATACGCGGCCCACATGATGGAAAATCCTGCCGATTACTACTATGGTGTGCTGTGGAACAAACTCTATCGCCGGGATATCATAGAAGAGCATCACTTGCGGATGGACCCGAAGCTTAGCTGGTGTGAGGATTTTTTATTTAATCTGGAATACATCCGTCACGCCCGGCGTTTTTTCGCCTTGCAGGTGCCGGTTTATTATTATGTAAAAACAAAAGGTTCTCTGGTGAGCCAGGGGATCAATATTTCCAGGCTGGTGCAGACAAAGCTGATGCTGTTTGAATACTACAATCAGTTTTACAAGACGGTCCTGGATGAAGCAGAATATGAGAAGCGCCGTCTGAAAGTGTACCGCTTTCTGTTTGACGCTGCCCAGGACGGTATGGTGTCGCCCGGCTCCACCCGGCTGGGGAATGAACGGATGCAGGTCCGTTCCGGCGCGCTGGCAGGGGAAGGAATATTGTTTGACTGGTTTCGGGAGCGCAAATTGCTGGACTATTACCTGGAACCTGCGGCGCAGAAAAATGACCTGACACTGGCGGAGGCGCGTCTTTTGCTGCATCTGAGTCTGTTCGGTGCCGGCACCCGCAAAGAACTGTCGGATTTTGCCGGGCTGCCAAAAAGAAGCCTGTCCGTGCAGCTTCAGCGTTTAAGCGTCAGGAAACTGATTTCGGCCGCAGAGACGCGTATGCCCGACACCAGAGAAAAGCAACTGAAAATCTCATTTTTGCCTGCCGCCGCGTCTGTACTGGCGGAGCTTCAAAGCGCTCTGGAGGATTTTGAGGCCGCCCGCCTGTCAGGCTTTGACAAGGAACAGCAGGATCAGTTTACCCGGATGTCCCGGCGGATTCAGGACAATATCCGGGATGTACTGCAAGAATCGCGCTTTAAAGGACGGGATGTACATGATCACCTATAATTTAACCAATACAGGGTCAGATACGCTGTATGAATACCTCTATAAAAACATCAGAAACGATATTTTACAGGGAACATTAAAATCCGGGGAAAAGCTGCCGTCCAAGCGGGTGCTGGCGTCCCATCTGGGGGTCAGCGTGATCACGGTTGAGAACGCCTACGCCCGGCTTGCTGCGGAAGGATACATATATTCCATGCCGAAACGGGGGTTCTATGTGTCTGATTTTTCCCGGCCCGTGGCGGAGCCGCAAAAAGAACCTGTACAGGAGACGGCACCTGTAACAGGTGAAGACACTTCTTATTTCGCGGACTTTTCCAGCAATCAGACTTCATCTGATCTTTTTCCATTTACAATCTGGTCAAAAGTGATCCGGGAGCTGTTAAATGACAGCCGGGTGCAGTTGATGACCAATTCTCCCTGCGGCGGAATCCCGGTCCTTCGGGAGGAAATCGCAAAATATTTGCAGGAATACCGGGGAATGTCCGTGCGTCCGGAGCAGATCATCATCGGCGCCGGGACGGAATATTTATACGGACTTTTGATCCAGTTATTGGGAAACGATAAAGTATACGCCATTGAGAATCCGGGATATCGGAAACTGGAGCGCATCTATGAAAGTTTTCGGGTTCCCTGTCAGTGGATTTCCATGGATGAATGCGGGATACGGGTGTCCGAGCTGGAAGAAAAAAGGGGGAATGTCGTGCATATCACGCCTTCCCACCATTATCCCACGGGAATCGTGATGCCCATCAGCAGAAGATATGAGCTGCTGGGGTGGGCGGCAAAAGAAGAACAAAGGTATATTATTGAAGACGACTATGACAGTGAATTAAGGCTCGGCGGACGGCCGATCCCCACGCTCCAGAGTATCGACCGGTCAGAAAAAGTGATCTATATGAACACATTCACAAAGACGCTGTGTTCCACCGTCCGGATCAGCTATATGATCCTGCCTCCGGGGCTGGTGCGGCAGTTTTATGAGAAAATGTCGTTTTATTCCTGTACCGTATCCAATTTTGAGCAGTATACGCTGGCGTATTTTATGGCAGAAGGGAAATTTGAGGCGCATATCAACCGTTTGCGGAACCACTACCGAAAGAAGCGGGATATGCTGCTGGAAGCCTTTGCGAACAGTAAACTGGGAGATAAAATATCGGTGTCAGGCCAGGAAGCCGGTCTTCATTTTCTGATGACGCTGCACACGGATTTACCGGAATCGACCGTTATGGAACGGGCCATATCCAGGGGGATTAAGCTGATTCCTCTGTCCAGGTATTATTATGGAGAAAAAGGCCCCGAAAATGTGTATGTGATGAATTATTCCTCCATTGATATCACAAAAGCAGACGAGATTGCAGGGCGTATTGATAAAAGTTTGCAAAACAGTTGACAGGAAGATGTTAAAGTGATATGATTCTGATATCAAAATTATAGAAATAATAAGGAGGGTACAAAAATGATTTTAGTAAACACCGATTATATCAGCGGAAAAGAACTGGAAATGCTGGGGCTTGTGAAAGGGAGCACGATCCAGTCGAAAAATATCGGGCGCGACATCACCCAGGGTTTTAAGACGCTGGTGGGCGGAGAATTAAAGGCCTATGCGGAGATGATGAACGATGCCAGGGACCTTGCCACCCGGCGTATGGTGGAAGAAGCGGAAAAAGCAGGCGCAGACGCCATTGTAAACGTCCGGTATTCTTCCGCGTCCGTGATGCAGGGAGCGGCCGAAGTCATGGCGTACGGAACGGCTGTAAGATTCAGGTAACTGTCGGACAGGAGGAGGTTGTCAGATGAAAGAGATCGTATTAAATCGCAGGAAAAACGGGCTGGCCGTGCTTATGCTTACGGTTTTTGTGTATGCGGCGGCCATTTTGGGAGCTGTCTTTGGAGGCATACAGGTGGAGCAGGGCAGGAGTCCGCTTCTGATGACGGTCAGTATTATCATTTTATGTATCGGATGGCTTCCGCTTCTGGGACTTAAAGTATTAAAGCCTCAGGAGGCGCTGGTGCTTACTTTATTCGGAAAATATATAGGGACGTTAAAGGACAGCGGTTTTTATTTTGTCAATCCTTTCTGCGTTGCCGTGAATCCGGCGGCCAGGACAAAACTGAACCAGAGCGGAGACGTGAAAAATATGCGGGCCGGCAATCCGGATAGCGGCGCGGCGGTGTCCGTGGAGAGCACCAGCAAAAAGATTTCCTTAAAGATTATGACCCTGAGCAATAACCGGCAGAAGATCAATGACTGCCTGGGCAATCCCGTGGAGATCGGGATCGCCGTGACCTGGCGGATCGTGGATACGGCGAAGGCCGTGTTTAATGTGGATAATTATAAAGAATTTTTATCCCTGCAGTGCGACAGCGCCCTCCGTGATATTGTGCGCCTGTATCCGTATGATGTGGCGCCTGACGTGGATACGACCGGGGACGGTGTGGCGGATGAAGGAAGCCTTCGGGGTTCCAGCGAAGTGGTCGCGGCGCGGATCCGGGACGAAATCCAGAAGCGGGTCAATGAAGCCGGCATCGAGATCGTGGAGGCCCGGATTACTTATCTTGCCTATGCCATGGAGATCGCGGCGGTCATGCTGCAGCGTCAGCAGGCTTCTGCCATCGTCGATGCGAGGAAAATGATTGTGGACGGCGCCGTGGGCATGGTGGAGATGGCGCTGGAACGTCTGAATGAGAACCAGGTGGTCACTTTGGATGAAGAACGGAAAGCGGCGATGGTCTCCAATCTTCTGGTCGTTTTGTGCGGCAACCATGACGCCCAGCCGGTCGTTAATTCGGGAAGCCTGTACTGATATGGCGGACAACCAGAAAAAACAGGTTCCCCTGCGGCTGTCTGTGAAGCTGTATAACGCCATCGCCGCCTGGGCAGAGGATGATTTTCGTTCGGTCAACGGACAGATTGAGTACCTTCTGACGGAATGTGTCAGACAGCGTAAGAAGAACGGAAAATATGTACCCGAAGAGCTGGACGTGCCGCCTGAACTGGATCTGGAATAAAGTCATGCAAGAACTAAGGGCAGATTACATTGTCATCTCTTCTTCCAGCCTGCCCATCAGATGTCCGGCTGCAAAGAATACAGTTTCATAATGCATGTACTGCAGCATATTTTTGTCGGTAAGTAAGGACAGGCTGGCAGCAAATTCTTCATCTGAATTCCAGAACTGAAATACGATGGGGAGAAAGTCAAATAACGGGATCTGATAGGCGACATCTCCTCTGCCGTATTTAGTCCCGTTTAATCTTTCACAGGCGAGAGACAGCAGTTCAGGTTTATGATCAAAATTTTTTTCAGCTTTCTGAAAAAGCCCTCCGCCTGCAGCGCCTGATCTGCTTTGGACTGAAGACAGGTTTTTTATATTCACGAATTCCCCGGAGAGGCTGCAATTGTCCTTGGAACAGCAGAGTACATCGTAAATCGTCATTACCTCATTATAGCCGGCTTCATGTGCGTGAATAAAGTGGTCGTCGGACCATGCTGCTTTACCGCTGGTCCGGTGGATCCGGTACATATGCCCTGTGAAACGGATATAAAGATAGTCCTGATCATGCGGCAGCTGAAATTTCCGGATCATCTTTTCCTGGTCATATTTTACAAATTCTTTCTGCATCCGGCATTTCATAGTCTCATAATTATCCATCAAATATGTACCTCCCAATCTGTGATCTCCCGCTTTTCAAATTCTACGTGTTATCATATCATGATTGTTTTTCCATGTAAATATTTCCTGCATGCTTATAGAAAAGGAGATGTGAATATGATGGCATCAATGATCATTACTTGTCTGGTAGGCGTAGCTCTTTATTACGAAGTCGTCACACTGAGTAAGGTGATTGATGTCGTGTTATGTATAACGGAATTTATTTTATTAACAAGTAGAAAAATCTGATTTCAGTGAAAAGAAAAATGGGTTTAGAATCAGTTGATTTAACACAATCTGGCATGACCTGCTAACAGAGTTATTTATTGATTTCTTTTTTCTTTGTCCTGCCCAGCAGGTAATCTACTGAACAGTTGTAGTAATCAGCAAGTGCAACCAGGACATCAAGAGGGATTTTTCTGGTGCCGTTTTCATAGTGAGAATATGTTCTTTGACTGATATTGAGGATCTTTGCCAGATCATCCTGTTTTAGATCATGATCTTCCCGTAAATCTCTAACATGTTTCAAATACATTTCATACATGCCGCCCCTCCTGATAAAACGATTATAAATAGAACAAAGTGGACTATTGTAATACGGAACAAAATGGGCTATGATTTTATGGATAAAACATTGGAGGTGAGAAGTGAAAAAAGAAAAACGGATGTTTAGCTATAGTTTGGTTATTTTTTGCGTAACAGCCATTCTTTTTTATGGAATGAGTATGATAAGACGATGGAGAGAAGATGATTCAGGAGTGCCAGATGTGGCAAGCAGTATATCTTGTATGTGATGATGTAGAAAAAAAGGAACCTGTCTGCAATATTCTATTTGTTACAGACAGGTGTAACGAAGAGGCAGATATAAGGAATGACGCTGATAAATTTCATCTTTATCTGGATGGAGACGAGATTGCGTTTTATTGATTCCTGTCAAATTGTTTATATGCCGGTATGTGAGGCTTTATTTTTTGTATTTATACTTCTTCAAAGATAAGTAATTAGTAAGGAAATTTGGATCTAATATTTATTGAGGGCTGCACGTAAAATAGCATTATGATACTTCGGAAAAGAGGTGGATAATGCTTGGTGCTGGAAGAATATGTTCCGGAACGGCTTGAGGAACTTTGCAGACAGGGAGAGATCAGCAGATATCGTTTGTCATCTTTGACAGGAATCTCACAATCGGCATTGTCCGATATTGTAAAAGGTGAGAATATGCCCACACTGTCTACCATTGAAAAGATCTGTAATGCATTTGGAATCACCATTTCACAGTTTTTTGCAGACGATGGTGTGTTGCCTGATCTTTCAGAAGCGCAGAAAGAATTATTGTGTTTGTGGAACGGGCTGAAGCTGGAAGAGCAGGCAATGGTCAAAACTTTTATGGAGAGCATAAAAAATAAGAGAGAATAGCATGCCGGCTGCCGCGGCGACGGAGTTCGTTTTCCGGTAGATTTTTGAAATCGTTCCGGAACAGGTGCGTTCCGCCCGTCCTGATCTGGTGCTTCTGGATCTGGGACTACCCGGACATCCGCTTTGGATGAACTTCGGGCGCTGAATCTGGGCAGCGACTATATGATTTACTTTGTTACAGTTGTGATGGTGTGCGCGATGCTTTATGCTTTCAACGGTCTGGTATTTTCCGAGGAAATTCATAACCTGTCAGGCATGCTGGACAATATGAAACTGACGATCGTGCTTGCCAGCATCGTGGTGGTTGTTATCATCGGATGGCTGGTATCCTACACAACCGGATTTATGCTGTCCCGCCGCAGCCGGGAGCTGGGGACCTATCTGCTCATCGGGCTGGAAAACAGACAGGTGGCGCGTCTGTTTTTTCTGGAAAATCTGGCAGTGGGCAGTGTCGCGCTACTCTTCGGCATTCCGCTTGGGAACCTGGTGTATCAGGCGCTCCGCGCCATCCTGCTGACCATGTTAAGCGCGCCGTATCATTTTCACTATCGTTTTTCGCTGAAAGCCATTGGGCTGACGTTCGTTTATTTTGCCGCAATTTATTTCTTTGCGCTGGTTCGGAGCCGGAAACAGATCCACCGTATGAAGATCTATGACCTTATTTATTTTGAACGGCAAAATGAAGAAGAGCTTGTAAAAAAGAGTAAAACGCGAAAAACCCTGTTCGCAGTCTCCCTCGTTTTTGGCACTGCGGGAACGTTCCTGCTGATGACAGCGGGAAATCTGTTGACCGGTGTCTTCGGCGCGGGATGCATCATCGTATTTATCTACGGTTTCTTTACCAGCTTTTCCTCCGGCATCCCGGCGTATTTTGATCGAAAACCGAAGCGGAAGTACCAGGGACAGAATCTGATGGTCTTCCGCACGCTGGCCGCAAAGCTCTCGGCGATGGGAATCGTTATGGCGACGGTCGCGCTGCTCTTTATGAACGATGAATGGGACTATCTGTACTCGAAAGCGGGCAATCTGCGCGATACTGCTGTATGGTCCGCCATATCGGTCTTTCCCCTTTTCTATCTGGCTCTGACTTTGGCCATGACTGCCGCCACCGTTTTGACCGTCCAGCAGCTCAGCGAGGCGGGACGCTTCCGCCGCCAGTTTGAGCTGCTCCGCAAACTGGGCATGGACCGACAGGAGATGAGGCGGACGCTGTTTTTGCAGCTTGGGATTTACTATCTCATGCCGGTGATCCCTCCGGTGCTGATTGCAGTTCCCTTTATTCTGGATCTGTGCGACGGGGTGGAACCGGGAACCATGGTGGGGGCCAGCAGCCCGCCGATGATTCTTTTTGTTTCGCTGGGATTATTTTTCCTGGTGTATCTGCTCTATATGGTGATTGCCTGTATCAGTATGAAGCGAAATGTACTGCCGGAACCGGCTGATATGGAATATACGGCGAGACTGTAATTGAATAACGAAACGTTACCCCGCCTGTGGGCATTGGGAAGAATCCTGGTGTTCGCAGGCTTTTTCGTTTACAGAAAAAAGTTTAACTGCTATACTCAACATGACATATAGTTGTCATGTTTGGTTTGCTATGATATGAATGGAGCGTGAGAAATATGAAGATAGACAGGCTGATAGGGATATTGTCGATCTTACTGCAGGAAGAGAAGACAACGGCTCCTGAACTGGCGGAAAGATTCGAGGTATCCCGTAGGACGATAAACCGGGATATTGAAGATCTCTGTAAGGCGGGGATTCCTGTAAAGACTTCTCAGGGTACCGGCGGAGGAATCAGCATTATGGATGGATACCGCATGGACAGGACGATCCTGACATCAAAGGATATGCAGATGATCCTTGCCGGGCTCCGGAGTCTGGACAGCGTGAGCGGAAGCCGGTACTACGGACAACTGATGGAGAAGATCCAGACCGGATCGTCGGAGTTCATAAGCGGCAGGGATTCCATGCTGATTGATCTGTCATCCTGGTATAAAGGTTCTCTTGCTCCAAAGATTGAGGTAATCCAGAGCGCGACAGAAAACAGGCATCTTCTGGAATTTAAGTATTATGCACCATCGGGAGAAAGTAACCGGACGATAGAACCGTATTATCTGATTTTTCGATGGTCAAGCTGGTATGTGTGGGGGCGCAAGGTCTCCGGTGGAGACCTGTCCTGCGCCGACCGGAGTGGAACGGAACGGTGTTCAGACCAGGAGAATTACAGACTGTTCAAGCTGAACCGTATGGACAGAGTGGTAGAAACGGAGAAAGATTTTATCTGCCGGAATGCACCTATGCCGGATTTGTCGAATGAGAAGATATTCCCAGGCAGAATTAAGGTAAAGGCGCTTTTTACACCGGATGTGAAATGGCGGTTGGTTGAAGAGTTTGGGCCGCATTGCTTTTCTGAGGCAGATGACGGGAGATTGCTTTTTTCGGCGGATTATACGGATATGGATAACCTTGTGACATGGTTTATGACATTCGGGGCAAAAGCAGAGGTGCTGGAGCCGGTAGAAGCGCGGCGCATAATCCGCAGGAACGCGGAGGAAACATTACAGATTTATATGGAGGATTAGCATAATGAGATTAAATGGTTTTGGATTATTTGTTGATGACATGGTAAAGATGACGGAGGGATAAAGGTTATGGCGTTTGATTATAAGAAGGAATATAAAGAGTTTTATATGCCGAAGGGCACGCCTTCTATCGTAACGGTTCCAAAAATGAATTATATTGCAGTAAGGGGCAGCGGGAATCCGAACGATGAAGATGGCGAATACAAGCAGGCGATAGGTCTTTTGTATGGGACAGCGTTTACGATTAAGATGAGTAAAAAGGGTGATCATCAGATAGATGGATACTTTGATTATGTGGTACCGCCTTTAGAGGGGTTCTGGTGGCAGAACGGAGTGGTTGGCGTTGATTACGCGCATAAGGATTCTTTTCAGTGGATTTCAGTCATTCGCCTGCCGGACTTTGTTACGAAGGAAGATTTCGGCTGGGCTGTCAGAGAAGCAGCGGCAAAGAAGAAACAGGATTTTTCAAAGGTCGAGTTTTTCACCTATGATGAAGGGCTGTGTGTGCAGTGTATGCATATTGGGGCGTATGATGATGAGCCTGCTACAGTAGAGGCGATGCACCGTTTTATGGAGGAACAGGGATATGTTCTCGACATAACGGAAACCCGATATCATCACGAGATTTATCTGAGCGATGCGCGGAAGGTTGCGCCGGAGAAGCTAAAGACTGTGGTAAGGCATCCGATCAGGAGGGCATAAGCGTATGGAATATATAAAAGTTACGAAAGAAAATCTTGAAAAGGAGCATATCTGCTGCGCCATTTCAAACAATAAGGATGTGCAGGTTGCATCAAAGAAAGCATGGCTTGCGGACAGATTTGATGAAGGGCTTGTATTCCTGAAAAGTGTGGAGCGGGGAAAGTGTTTCATCGAGTATATTCCTGCGGAAAATGCATGGAATCCCATCGATGCTCCGGGGTATATGTATATTGACTGCCTGTGGGTTTCCGGTTCTTTCAAGGGACACGGATATTCAGGCGATCTGCTTTCTAAATGTGTTAAGGACAGTAAGAAGAAGGGAAAAAAGGGGCTTTGCATTCTGGCGGCGGCGAAGAAAAAACCGTTCCTGGCAGATCCGAAGTTTTTAAAGTACAAAGGCTTTGAGGTCTGTGATGAGGCCGATAACGGAATTCAATTATGGTATTTGCCGTTTGAAAAGGGAGCAGAAGCTCCTTCGTTCAAAGAATGTGCAAAACATCCACATATAGATAAAGACGGCTATGTTCTTTTCTATACAAACCAGTGCCCGTTTAATGCGAAGTATGTACCGGTTTTGGAAGAGACGGCTGAGAAAAATGGCATATCCTTCAAGGCTGTAAAGATTGACAGCAGGGAGGATGCTCAGAATGCACCGACTCCGGTCACGACATACGCGCTGTTCTGTGATGGAGCGTATGTTACGAATGAGCAGATGAACGATAAGAAGTTTTTGAAACTTGTCAATGGGTAGGAGGATCTGGTATGGCATCAACAAAAGGATATCTGGATTTTGTCATAGAGCAGTTATCAGGGCTGGATGAAATCAGCTATAGGGCAATGATGGGCGAAAGAGATGATTCTGGTTGATGATGTGGATAACCGGGAGTCTTTATGCGAACTGGTTGAGCGCATGTGGGAAGAGCTGCCGGAGAAGAAAAAAGTGTTGACTCCTACGCTGCGTAATAGTTTATATTAATATTACCAGGGAGGAAACGCCAATGATGACAGTACATGAAGTGAGCAAACTTGCCGGAGTGAGTATACGCACTCTGCAATATTATGACAGGATCGGTCTTTTACATCCGACGGGATACACCGACGCGGGTTACAGGCTGTATGACGATACGGATCTGGAACGACTGCAACACATTCTGCTGTTCCGGGAATTGGAGTTTCCGCTGAAGGATATCAAGAATATCATGGAGAGTCCTGATTTTGACAGAAGCAAGGCTTTGGAACAACAGATTGAATTGTTGAAGCTTAAGAGGGAACATCTGGATAATCTGATAAACTTTGCGATTGGAATAAAAATGTTAGGAGTGAGGAATATGGACTTTTCAGCTTTTGACAGAAGCAAGCTGGACGAATATGCCGGACAGGCAAAAGCAAGGTGGGGAAATTCGCCTCAATATAAGGAATTTGAAAAGAAGGCTGAAAACAGGACAAAAAAAGAGGATCAAATGTTAGCTGATCAGTGTATGCTCATCTTTCAGGCATTCGGCGAGATAAGGAATACAGATCCGGCATCCAGGGAAGCACAGACACTGGTGGATAAACTACAGAATTTTTTTACCAGGAATTTTTACAATTGTACAGATGAAATCTTAAGTGGCCTGGGGAAGATGTATTCTGGGGGCGGTGACTTTACAAAGAACATCGACGAGTATGGCGGCGAGGGAACGGCTGCATTTGTCCATAAGGCAATTCAGATCCATTGTGGATCATATGCATATAAATGGATTTTTGAGGACTAGATTGCTTTTCAGACATAATAATGTTATGCTGAATGTCGGAAAAGACAAATCAGTATATTCTCCCGGAGGTTATAATGGAAATAAGGGTCCTTAAATATTTTCTTACGGTTGTCAGGGAAGGCGGTATCAACCGTGCGGCGGAGGTGCTGCATATTACACAGCCAACATTAAGCCGGCAGTTGTCGCAGTTGGAGGAAGAAGTCGGTGTGAAGTTATTCCACAGGGGTGCGCGAAGGATTACCCTGACAAATGAAGGGATACTGCTGCGGCGGCGGGCGGAAGAGATTTTGGATCTGGTTGACCGGACAGAAAGGGAACTGGTTGAACAGGAGGAGCTTGTAGAAGGCAGGATCGTAATCGGCTGCGGGGAGCTGGCGGCCGTGCAGATTCTGCCAGAGGCGATCGAGGTGTTTCATAAAAAATATCCCCTTGTCAGTTATGATATTTTTACGGCGAGTGCAGATCTGGTAAAGGAGCAGATGGAAAAAGGGCTGATTGATATGGGAGTGCTGCTGGAACCGATTGATATGGAAAAATTTGATTTTATCCGTCTGGCCGGAAAAGAGCGGTGGGTGGTTTTAATGCGTCCGGATGATCCTTTGGCAGATAAAGAAGCAGTAAGCGCGAAGGATCTGGAAAATCTGCCTCTGATTCTTCCGAGGCGGACAAATGTGCAGAATGAACTGTCAAACTGGCTTGGGGATTCTTTTCAAAGTGCAAAAGTTCTGTTTACCAGCAATTTAAGTACAAACGGGGCGCTCATGGTGCAGAAAGGGCTGGCATATTCCATCGCGATAGAAGGTTCTGTGCCTTTTTGGGATAAAGAAAAGATTGCTTATCGGCCGTTGTATCCGGAATTGAAAGCAAACAGCGTTTTGGCTTGGAAAAAGCAGCAGCCGTTTTCCTTGGCAGCAAGTAAGTTTATAGAACACTTGAAATGCTTTTTAAGCATAAGCGGCATATAAAAAACAAGTATTTGATATAAAACAAAGTTTGTTTTATGATGTAGGGGTAGAGCAAAATAAAAGATAACGAGAATGGGAGGAAAAACCATGAAAAAAATTGTAGCTGTTTTGCTGACTGTTTTACTGACTGTATCCCTTACTGCCTGTGCAGGGAACGATAACACCACAGAAGAAAAGACATCTGAGGCAGAAACTGCAACGGAAAATGTATCGGATGGAAGCGACTTGGCAGAAGATACTCCGTCGGAAGAGGTATCTGAACCGGAGAGTGATGAAAGCATATCTGAAACATCTCCGGAAAATGAATCAGAAGAGGCTGAAATTCTTGTTGCGTATTTTTCCGCCACCAATACGACGGAAGGGGTAGCAGAGCAGATTGCTGACAGTTTGTCTGCCGATCTTTATGAAATTGTGCCGGAGCAGCCTTATACGGATGCGGATCTGGATTACCATGATGACAACAGCCGTTCTACCATTGAGATGAATGATCCGTCGGTACGTCCTGCTATTTCCGGTTCTGTGGAAAATATGGAGCAGTACGCGGTCGTGTTTATCGGTTACCCTAATATGGAGTAAGGTTTTGAGTGTGTATTGTGTGTATAGCGTTTAAAAATAGTGGAAAATAAGAACTATATACACAAACAGAAGGAAAATTGTGTATGGTGTTGAAATAGCTGGCTTGTAGAAGTAGGATTCTAGAAGCCAATTTTTATTTCTGGTATTAGGTAGTAGAACTTCAAAACTCAGAGGTGCTGTGGTATAATAATTATAGATTGGACAATATACGCCAATATCAGTAAACAGAATAGGCTCAAATTTGGGATACAGTGATATTGGATTACTATATGAAGGATGAGGGAATTGAAATGCAAATAAACTGGGAAAGTTTTGCTACATATAATCATGATGTACGTGGAATTCGGTTTAAGTTCGAAGACTTGTGTCGTCAGTTATTTGCCAATGAGAATCTTTCTGGAAATAAGCAGTTCAGGTATTTCCATGCTAATCCGAATAATCATGGATTGGAAACAGAACCTATTTATGATGAAACGAACAAGCGCTGGATTGGTTTTCAGGCAAAATTTTTTGATCAGGATGTGCATTATGAACAGATAAAACATTCTGCAGAAATGATAGTGGAATACTATACAGGTAAAGATGGAGTTGTTGATCTTGTATATCTTTTTTGCAATAAAGCAATTACATCCACGGCGAAACAATATGTAAATGCAGTAGAATGTTTAATAAAAGCGAATATAGATGTGCAACTCGTTACGGATACAGCAGTTCTCGATCTCATAAGGAACAAATATCCTTACCTTGGTTTATACTATTTTGGAAATCATACGATTCAGCAGGAATGGTTTGCAACTCACACAAGTTATATGTTAGATGAACTTGGAGAACGCTATAACCGTGACTTCAATGTTGGAACTGTATTTTCGGATGAACTTTCCTTATTCATTCATGATCGAAGAGCAGCAGAATATCTTAATGCGAAGAAGACGGTTCTCCTTGATGAGATAAGCGAACTGTTATACCGAAGCAGTAAAAGAGATTATTTAAGGAAACTGGAAGAAGTAGTCTCAGCCCTTCCAGATGTGAATATTGAAACGTTATATCATTCTATCGAGTGGAATAGTATGGTTCGATTGGCTGTTGCAACCTTTTTAGATAATTTTGGAGAAGAACTCAAAAAGCTGGAGGCAGAGAGAGGTAGACAGTATATACTTTCCTGTGACAGTGAAAAGGAGCAGAAAGAGCGGGAGGAAGCCCTGAAAGAATACCATAAACTGGGGAGTAAGATTCGTGACATAGATATATTGATAAATCTTCCGAACAGGATAGAAATCTCCGAAAGAGAAAAGCAGTTGCTTTATGGAGATATATTAACTATCTACGGCAAAGCCGGAATTGGCAAGTCACAGCTGTTGGCCTCGAAGACACAGAGTCTTTTAGATAAAGGGCGAATAGGGGTGTTATTAGTAGCAGGCATCTATTTTACCGATGATCCAGTCCATGAGCAGATTATGAAAAACTTAAGACTTGACTACAGCTTTGAAGATCTGATTGATATTTTGGAAACTATCGGTGAAAGAGATAATTGTATCGTACCAATTTTTATAGATGCTCTTAATGAGACATGGAATAGAAAACTGTGGAAATTGGGTTTGCCTGCTATTATAGATAAGATTAAAGAGAACCCTATGGTTAAATTGATTCTATCCTATCGACCAGAATATGAAAAGCTGATTTTGCCGGATTCCTTTCTGGAAGGTCGGGGAGATATTGTAACCATGCTGCATAGAGGTTTTGAGGATAACAGCCTCTCAGCGGCAAGAGAGTTCCTGAATCACTATAATATCCCATTTACACCACTGGAATATTTTGGCTATGAAATGTCAAATCCGCTTTTCCTTACTCTGTATTGCAAAACATACAATGGTGAAGAGGTTAGTTTACCTATATTGTACGATCGAGTGATTGAACACGCCAATAGCAATATTTCTAGGGTTCTTAGAGTGGAATTGAGGCAAAAAGGGTATACAGAGGATGATGATATTTTGAGTCCGCTTATTATGGAAATTGCGGAATGGTTAGTATCACATGATGAAAGATCTATTTCTCAGAAGGCTTTGGCACAGCTGGTTTTTTGGACTGAATATGGACTGAATGCGGTACCTTTTGTACGTCATCTTGTAAAGGAACATATTCTTCATGATTCCATTTTTGATGGAAAGGAAACATTATATTTTGCCTTTGATCAGATGAATGATTATTACTGCGCAAAAGCAATTATCAAAAAATGCCAATCGAAAGATGAAGTTCGTAGATATTTATCCGAGAAAATTCTGGGAATAAAGAATGGAGAAATGGGTAATTCCTGGAATATTGATTTGTTTATAAATGCCTGTGCATTATATGCAGCAAAGTATGGTGAAGAGTGTATAGACATAATTGATGACCTGGAAAACTCTGATGATAAATGGCAGGTTTTCTCAAGGTATATTGATTCTTTTCAATGGCGTGATACTCGGTATATTCCAACAAGCCATTTTAGAGATTTATTGAAAAAATATCCCTGCAGTCCGGAAGACTTGTGGCCGATGCTGATTGGAAATAGCGTGAAAGTTTCACATCCATTTAATGCGGATTTTCTGCATCACTTTCTCTTAAGTTATAAGCTAAATAAGAGAGATTGCCTCTGGACAATTTATATAAATGAACTAACAGAGGATGATAATAACAGAATAGTACAACTTATTCAGATGTATGACAAAGGAGAAAAACTCGAAATATCAAATGAAAAGCAGATAGAGCTGCTTTTGACCTTGTTTGGATGGATTTTGACTTCATCCAATCGATGGCTGAGGGATTATACATCAAAAGCAATGATAGAAATTTTGAAGGAACATTTTCATCTATGTCAGATTATTCTTGAGAAGTTTAAGAATGTAAATGACCCTTATATAATTCAGCGTCTATATGGAATTGTGTTCGGCGCCTGCTGTAAGAGGATAGATAGAAAGGACTTTCAGATATTAGCAGAGTATGTTTATCATACAGTATTTGATCAGGAAAAAGTATATCCTGATATTCTGCTAAGAGATTATGCGAGGTTGATTATTGAGCGATTTCTGTATGAGGATCCAGAATATAATGGTATGATAGATAGAGAGAAAATTATACCTCCATATAATTCTGACCCTATTCCGGAAATAGGGGATCAACACTATCTGGAGAAAGAATATAATGGAGCAATGTATTGGCTGATGCATTCGATGTGTTTTGAAGGCATGGGGATGTATGGAGATTTTGGTCGTTATGTTTTCCAGAGTGCTCTTCATAACTTTGATGTGGATGACAAGAAGATGTTTAATTACGCTGTCTATTACATCCAGATGGAACTTGGTTTTTCCGAAGAATACTTTGCAGAACATGATCAGCATTGTGGCAGCTATGATAGACATCATACCATAAAGGTTGAAAGAATTGGAAAAAAGTATCAATGGATCACGATGTATAATATGCTGGCTCGTATTTCTGATCATTGCAAGAAGATTGACTCTTGGAATTATTCAGAGAAAGAAGATGTCCAATTTGAAGGGGCATGGGAGCTTTATGTCAGAGATTTTGATCCAACTTTGAATCAAAACTTTACGACTTGTGATGCTGCACCGAAATTCGATGTATTGGATGAGTTTCCAGCTAAGGGAAAAGAAGAAAATAAAATTGCTGATATTTCTACGGCGGATGCACAGGAGGTCTGGCTTAAGACAAAGGGAATCTTTTTCGATGAGTTGAAGGATACATTGATTTTGACCGATCATCATGGGATAAAGTGGATATGCTTGACGAAGTACTGTGACACAGGGCGTAAAGATCTGAATACAGAAAAACTACTGGTATGGAGCTGGTTATATGCTTATTTCGTCAGTCCGGAGCAGGCAGATGAGTTCTTCCAATGTGCTGGAAACGGGCAATCTGTTATTACGCATGATACAGCATCCCACCATGAAACATCTTCTGTCTTTAACAGAGAATATCCCTGGTCACCGAGTTGCAAGGAATTAAATGCATACGCTTGGGTGGATGCGCAAATTAAAACCGGCGAGTATGAAACAGTTAAAGAGATAATAGAAGTTCCGGATATTTCTCTGATAGAGGCCTTATTTTGTAAATATGGTGGTTTGATTGAAGACAAAGAGCAGAAAGAGGAAGAGTTTGTGGAGGACGGGGAAGAGGACTTTGAAATTCCAGCGATTCAGTTCGAAGAGAAAATCAGAAAACGAGAAATTGAGAAAGAAATTGGTAAAATACTTCATGCAACAACAGATTTGTTGTGGGAAGCAGAATACGATGCAACAAAAGAGAATGCAATTTCTCAAAGTCTGCCGTGTTCCAAACTCATCGAAACAATGAGTTTGAGACAACAACAGGAAGATGGGTTTTATTATGACTCTAATGGAATGCTGGCTGCTTTTGATACGGATTTAACTCAAAATGTTAACAGTGTTATTGTTCGGAAGGATATCTTGGATACTTTTCTTAGCAAGACCGGGATGAAGCTTGTTTGGTTGGTAGATGCCGAAAAAGAAATTCATGCTGGGGATTATTCTATTACAAAGTGGAGTGATTGGGAGGCTGTATTTATCTATGAAGGAGATAGCATAGCAGGTGAAATCCATAGACTTCAAGGCAAAGAAAGCTAAAAGAAATGAAGAAACAAGTGTAAAGAATCAAATAATTATGATTTATAAATTGAAGTGGGAAAAAATGTATGGCAGAGAATCAGCAACAGAATGGAAAGAATCCTGGTATAATGAGGAGCTAAAATTGTATTGTAGTTTTGTAAATGTTCAGGGTGGTAAGATAGATATGGGATACATTGATTTGTGACAACAGTGTTGACACAAGTTTGAAAGGTGGTAGATTTTGATGAAAAATGAAATCTCAGCAGTAGGTAATCTCATCCAGATTATTAGTCAATCAAGGCAGAATGCGCTGAAAAAGGTTAATGAAGAGTTGATTCAGATGTATTGGAAAGTGGGAGAATACCTGAGTACAGAATCCACGAAAGTATCATTTGGAGATGCTTATATAGATAGAGTTGCAGAAGAGGTTCAAAAGGCATTTCCTGGAATTAAAGGATTTAACAGGCGTGGTCTGTATCGTATGAAAAAGTTTTATGAAACTTATACAGATGATGAATTTGTGACAACACTGTTGTCACAAATAAGCTGGTCAAACCATCTGGCTATAATTTCAAAAGCGAAAACGCCTGAAGAGCGTCATTTTTATATAACGCTTTGTATAAAAGAAAATTATTCGGCACGAGAACTATCCCGTCAGATTGATAGTGGATATTATGAACGCTATATGTTATCCAAGGAAAAACTGTTACCTGAGCCGATAAAAGGATTAAAAGAAAATCCATTTCTGGATTCTTATGTGATAGAATTTCTGGACTTGCCATCTAATTTTAAGGAACCTGATTTAAGAAAGGGCCTGATTAGAAATATGAAGGATTTTATTCTGGAGGTTGGCAGGGATTTTACGTTCATTGATGAAGAATTCCGAGTCCAGGTTGGTGGTGAGGATTATAAGATCGATCTGCTGTTCTTTCATCGGGGATTACAGTGCCTTGTGGCGTTTGAATTAAAAATCGGGAAATTTAAGCCGGAATATATATCGAAAATGGATTTCTATCTGGAAGCGCTTGATCGACAGAAGAAAAAGGAAAATGAGAATCCGAGTGTCGGAATGATATTATGTGCATCTAAAGATGATGAAGTGGTTGAGTATGCTATGAGCAGAACATTGTCTCCAATGATGGTTGCAGAGTATCAACTCCAATTGCCGGATAAGAATATACTGCAAAAGAAATTGCAGGAATTGATTAATATGCCCTTATTAGAAGATGATGAGTAAGTATTGATATTTAAAAAATATGGTGTGAAGCTTATCTTTAATATGCCGCTTAAAGTGCCAGATGGAACTTTAAATGGCACTTTAGAAGGTAAATATTGTCAGTAATGATTGAGATTGATAAAGATATGATAGAGTACATTAACGAATAGAAAATGGGGAAACGGGTTGAACGCTAAAGATGCAGAGTCAGAAATCTCACATTGGGATTTTGGAAGAGATGTAGCCGAAACTGTAAAATTACAGATAGAATTGCTTTTGAACTACATTGTAAAATCAGTGAAAAACAGAGAAGAAAAACGAACCAGGTACTTGCTTCCGTTAAAGTACCTGGTTTGTTATGCAGAGAATTCAGGACTTCAAGATATTCTAGGAATGGATGCGACTCAGGAAAAGAAATTTGCCTCACTGTTAAAAAAGAAGATAGGAAAATCTAATGTAGATGCTCCGCAATTTATTGTGTTCTGTAGGAAAACATTATTTCTAGAAGCGAAAGAGATTAACTGGGAAGCTAATGTCTGGTATGTGGAGAAATTAAATATCTCTCCTGAAAGATACAGCCTAAGCAGTACAATAGAAAGCTTTTCTTTTTTAGACATTCGACTGGAAGATAATCGAAAGATGCTCCAGGAGTATATGAAATACCTTTTTACAGTTACGAATCTGAATCTAGGTACGATACGCATAAAACAGACCTATATAAAAGAATTTCTTAAATATTTAGAGAAGCAGGAAAGAGCAATAACTACGATAGATGCTAATTCAGTAAAAGAATATTTTGAGAACCTGAGTATACAGAGAATCAGCCCCCAAAGTTATGATAATAAGATTCAGGCGGTTACAATATTTCTTCAATATTTGCAGATGAAAGATTATGTAAATCATTTCGTAATACCTGTTTTCTTTTATAAAAAGAAAAGTTATCCGAAGAATCATGAAGTCAGAGATTTGGATAAGAAGCTGGATTTGCTTATGCTTCATCTTTCGGAGTTCCCTGAACAGCTGCGTATTATGAGTCTGATTCTACTGTATACAGGTATCAATAAAGGAAAGATGTTTTTGCTAAGAAATGCAGATTTTTATTATGAGAATGAAGATAGTTGGATGAAGGTTCCGGGTACGAATAGGAGTGTTCCTATACCGGATATCATTCACTTACTTGTATTGAGGTATTCAGAAAAGAATCATATAGATATAGAGAGGCTGCTTTTTCTGAACAGGGATAAAAAATATACAGCAAGGAGTTTTGAAGAGGCGATCACAAAACAATGTCTGAAATATGGCATATTGGATGGAGAATATATATTCAAAGGAAACGGATACCAGAAAGAATTATGCAAAGCCCTTTATCAGAACGGTACTTCAATCCAGGCAATCCGGGAGTATATGGGCTATTCCACGGATGAAACAGTAAAGAAATATATCGGATGGGTTGATGAGGAAGTGGCCAGAAAGTCAGATGAGCTTTTCAAGCAGGAAGAAAGGAGTCTGGGAGGAAATCTGTTGATGGCAAAGTATGAAAAAATGAATGAAGCGAATCGGCGGGAAAGCGAGAGAAAGATACAACTTGCCATTGCTGAGATTCACAGGACTGTGTCAGAGGGGAAAACGATATCTGTATCTGAACTTTCCAGAAATACAGGATTGTCGAAAGGATTCTTTTATAAGAACGAGCAGGTGAGAAGCCTATTAAATGAAGAGAAAGAGAAACAGGATCAGGGAACGCTTGCCCAGATCAAGAGAGAGGTACGAGATAAAAGTCTGGAGAAACAGGTAGAGTTATATCAAAGGGAAATAAAGAGACTGTTAGATGAAAACGAAAATTTGAAGAAGGAGAACCGGAAATTGGTTAGAGCGTTGAATAAACTGCAAAAGGATGCAAAATAGAAGAAAGTGTGTACAGTGTTAAAATGCTGATAAATAAAGAAAAATTTGACCTAATACAAGTTTTTATACCCTAATATGGAGCAAGGTTTTGAGAGTGTATTGTGTGCATAGCGTTTGAAAATAGCAGAAAATAGGAACTGTATACACAAACAGAAAGAAAATTGTGTATGGTGTTGATAAGAAAGAGGATTGGAAGAAACGCCTTGAGATGAGACGAAATTCCAGTTCTTTTTTTATTTCAATAAAGGGGAGGTATTGATGGATTATATAGCAATGATAGAAAAAGTAAGAGAGGAACTGCTACAGGAAGTGAACCAAAGGTGTGATGATCTGATCCGGAGGTATCAGGAAGAGGAGCAGGGGATCTCTCCAAAGATTGAAGTCCGGGAACGTACATTGGCATGGAGTTCTCCAGCTACATTGAAAGGAAAGTATCCTGTCGCCCTGACATTTGCATCCGGTGAGGCTGTGCTGACACCTACATGGAAGAAGGTAGTCCAAACTATCCTGAAACATTGCAACGAGCAACCGGACATGCACGAAAGGCTGATGCAGCTTAGGGGCAAGGTGTTCGGAAGACAGAGGATCATACTTGGAAAAGTCCCGGAGGAGATGGATGTACCACTCCAGATCGATAAGGACTTATACTTTGAATCAAAATTTGATACGGAAGCATTGCTGACAATGATGGAAAGAAAAGTATTGGAGCCGGTTGGCTACGATTTTTCCGGGATCCGGATCCAGTACCTGGAAAGGAAAAGAGTGATGCCAGAAATCCAGGATACAACGCAGCGTGAAAACAGGGAAGATATGTCGGAACCAATGAAGATGAATATGAGTCAGATATGAGAGCAAAAAGGAGTGGGCGTGATCCCATTTTATTCTCCTGATAATAGTGGAGATGAAAGGATGGGAGCTTTATGATGCATTACAGGGATGTTGCGGATGTCCTGGATCGGGCAGAAGAAACAAAAAAACAGCACTGAGATCGGAAATGGATACAGAAACAGATAAGAAAGCGTTGGGAGAAGCCCTGGAACTGGTACGGCAGGCAGGTGAGAAATGCCGGTCAGCACAGAATGAATTTTTGCAGGAAACTGTATTTTCGGGAATACGGATGCAGTAACAGGTTCCAGGTATCTTGATTACTTTGCTCGATTTTGAGGGAAAGTTCAAAAGGGAGGAGGGGAAATTGTGCTTTTAAAAGAAAAACAGATGGTAGAGCGGATCATGGATACGGATACCATGGGATACGCTTATGTATATCCCGGAGAGGCTGGCAACAGGGAAGAGTACATGGTCGCGCTGACAGCAGAAAACCTGGCCAACCTGATCGGAGGGAAGGGAACAGATGCCCGGCAGATCATCGTGACAGATGTGATGGACCGGCTGGTGGTAAATTCCAGACTGGGGATACTGGATACCTGCCTGGACCAGAGGCTGTGTGGTGAGATCATCCGCCATCTGGCACCGATCCAGATGGATGAGAAGGAGGCTGGGGAGGTACTGGCGGTAAGCCGGGATGCAGCAGAAGAATACTTTCTGGAAGAAGAACGGGAGGCCACTATGGCAGAATGCTGGATGCAGTAGAGTGATCCGGCGCAAAAAAGAGGGAAAGCGAGGGAAAAAGATATGGGATGGATACTGGGGCTTGCAGCAACGGCAGCAGTTTTTGTGGCGGGTGCAGTCGGGCTTGCCTGTGTGGCAGTGTGTAAGATCAGTCAATGCCAGATGGACTAAAGATCCCGGCCATCATGCCGGACAGGAGCAGATCAGAGAGAAAAGGAGCAGATTATGGTGAAACAGATTAAAAAAGAGGAACTCCGGAAGATGCATGACCGTGAGGGACTGGTCCTCCAGGG
>DKVI01000020.1 GCA_002491115.1 Lachnospiraceae bacterium UBA7182
ATTGAGAAATAGATGACCCCGAGAGGGGACGAGAATCTTTCCCACATTTATTTATCAATGAATGTTACAGAATTGAGAAATAGATGACCCCGAGAGGGGACGAGAATGATCAGCTGGGATCTGGGACTGGAATTTTATTTTATTGAGAAATAGATGACCCCGAGAGGGGACGAGAACAAAAAGAAAAGAAAGGAGGGGCTTATCCATGAATAAGATTGAGAAATAGATGACCCCGAGAGGGGACGAGAACTGTTTACTTGCCGTTTTGCTTCGGCAATGACTTCATTGATTGAGAAATAGATGACCCCGAGAGGGGACGAGAACAAAAAATTTCTCAAATAAATCTGTTCCTCATTTTTGTTAATATTGAGAAATAGATAACCCCGCGAGGGGACGAGATTCCCGATATGTATTGCTTGTTTGGGACTTTGGCTTGGATTGAGATGTAGATAACCCCGGAAGGGGACGAAAACATGTGTGGCGTTCATGCAAACATTGTTGAAATAAGTCTCTTTTTCATTGGGATACAGATAACCCCGCGAGGGGACAAGCGTCAGAGACGTTATTTCTATTTGTTATTAATCTTTTTATTGAGATGAAGCTGTCACCAAAAAGAGATAAAGTTATTAAATTTTTCAGGAGAAAATGTATATGAGTTACCTCTATATTTGCGAGCAGGGCGCGACTGTTAGCGTGTCTGCAAACCGTTTTCATGTGGATTACAGGGATGGTATGAGAAAAAGCATACCTGTTGAGACGCTTGAAGTAATTGAAATTTTTGGAAAGGTTCAAATGACAACTCAATGTATAGGGGAGTGTTTGAAACGCGGAATTAATGTAATCTTTTATTCTACTTATGGTGCATATTTTGGGCGTCTGATTTCAACAAATCATGTAAATGTGGCGAGACAGCGCAAGCAGGCGGAACTGGGAACTAATAAAAAATTCTGCCTAGACTTTTCAAAAAGTATTATTAATGCCAAAATCCGAAATCAGATTGTTATTTTACGCAGATATGCCAGAACGGGAAAATGTGATATTGACCGCCCTGTTGTAGAAATGAAGTGCATGGCAAAAAAAGTTTTGGACAGTGCAGCTGTTGATCAGGTGATGGGATATGAGGGGAATGCAGCCAGAATATATTTTGATATGTTGGGGAAATTGATCAATCCGGAATTTTCTTTTAAAAGGAGATCCAGAAGGCCGCCGTTGGATCCGTTTAATTCTATGATAAGCCTGGGATATTCAATAATTATGAATGAGATATATGGAAAGCTGGAAGCGAAAGGATTAAATCCGTACTTCGGATTTATGCACAGCGACAGGGAGAAACATCCTACGTTAGCCAGTGACCTTATGGAAGAATGGCGGGCGGTTCTGATTGATGCCACTGCTTTGAGCATTTTGAACGGGCATGAGCTCAATCGGGAAGACTTTTATACAGATATCGATGAACCAGGAGTCTTTCTTACGAAAGAAGCGTTTAAGATTTACATACAAAAATTAGAAAATAAATTCAGATCAGATAATAAATATCTTTCTTATGTGGATTATACAGTAAGTTTTCGCCGTGCTTTGGATTTGCAGATCGGGCAACTGGTGAAAGCGATTGAGACGGAAGACGTGGCTGCATACATGCCGGTTTTGATCAGGTGACAGGATGGAAAATTATTTTTGGCATACAGAAGAAACAATACAGGAAAAGAAGGTGTATTTTCTTGTGATTTATGATATTGTAGATAATAAGCGCAGAGTGGCTTTTGCGAAAAAAATGAGCGGTTATGGTTTTCGGGTACAAAAGTCTGCATTTGAGGCATTGATATCGGAACGATTGTATAAAAAATTATTACAGGAAATTCCCAAGCTTATATGTTCCCAGGAAGATAGTGTCAGAGTCTATAGGATAACCGGAAATGGTGAGGTCAGTCTGTTTGGAGTAAATGAGTTAATTAAAAATGAAGAAGTTATTATTATATAGAGGAGGAAAATGATGAATCAGATTATACTGTTTTCGCCGGTAGGAGGAACCGACCCTATATCTTCATCAAACAACAAAGACGGTTCATTACTGCACATATGCCGTGTATATCGCCCATCAAAAGTAATTATGTATATGTCACAGGAAATGCTGGAAAATCAGGCTAAGGATGACAGATACAGATATTGCCTGGACCGCCTTGCGAAAGATCAGGGAAGAAAAATGGAATATGAAATCATTGAAAGAAAGGAACTGTCGGATGTACAGGAATTTGATTATTTTTACCAAGATTTCAGGAAGATTATAGAAAATATTATTTCGTCTATGGATGACAGCGATTCATTGCTTTTAAATGTTTCTTCAGGTACTCCGGCGATGAAGAGCGGCCTTTTGGTGTTAAAGACGCTGGGAGAGTTTCCGTGTACATTGATACAGGTGACTACGCCTGTGCGCAGGATGAATGAACACAGGCATACAGATTATGATGTGGAAGCTTTATGGGAAGCGGATGAGGATAACAAAGACGGATTTGAGAACCGGTGCCATGAAGTGAAATGCCCTACATTGTCGCTGATCAAACAGGAGGAAATGATTAAACAGCATATTTCAGTCTATGATTACGGTGCGGCTGTCTCTGTAGCTAAGAAAATGTCTGCTGAATCTACAAAAAAATATTTATGCCTGCTTCAGCTTGCAGAGGCAAGGATTCTTTTGGATTTTACTGCAGTTGACAGGCTCTTACCAAGATGCGAGGGCTTTTCACTTCCGGTACAGAACAAGGAAAAGAGAAAATATTTTGAATATGCGTTAAATTTACATATAAAACAAAAAAGGTCGGAGTATGCAGATTTTATACGGGCGATTACTCCTTTGATTGTGGATTTGTTTGAGATTATTTTAAGGGAACAATGTGATTTGGATATAAGGGAATACACATGGACAGATAAGAAAAAAAGTGATAAAAATGGTGTTTTAAAGTGGGATAAAAATAAGCTGAAAGGAACGGATATCCTCAAAAAGCTGGAAGAAAAATTTAAGGATTTTAAATATGGCCCTGTTTATTCCTCTCATCTCCAACCTTTGATAGATGCTTATTCTAAAAATAATAATATGAAACAACAGGTGGAAAAGCTGCGGGATGTGGAAGAAAAAATTCGTAATCTGGCGGCGCATCAAATTGTCTCAATTACGGATGACACAATAAAGAAACTCACAGATCTTTCAAGTAAACAGGTTATGGACAGAATAAAGTGGATATTTTTAAATACCAATATGGGCGTTAAGCAAAAAGATTTCGATTCCTATGACGAGCTGAATAGAGTCATTGAGAGCGCAATGAAAAGCAATTACTGAAATTGGCGTGATATAAAAGGAGACTATAAATATGCATAAGAAAAAATGTTACATAAAGTCGCCGGTAGGCGAACTGGAGCTGATGGAGGACGAACAGGGCATCTGCGGCCTTTCATTCGGGCATACGGACGAAGAAGCAAAAGAGGAAGATACGCCGCTTCTTCTGGAAGCGAAAAAGCAGTTGGAGGAATATTTCGAGGGGAAGCGGAAGAAATTCGAGCTGCCGCTTTCCCTGCACGGAACCGATTTCCAGATGCGGGACTGGCAGGCACTTCTTGCCATTCCTTATGGAGAGACGCGCAGTTACGGAGAGATCGCGAAAACCATCGGCTCTCCCAAAGGAAGCCGGGCGGTGGGGATGGCCAATCGTAATAATCCGGTGGCAATCATCGTTCCCTGCCATCGGGTGATCGGTTCCGACGGCAAACTGACAGGCTACGCAGGAAAAAACAAAGCGTTGGATATCAAAGCATATCTTCTGAAACTGGAGGGGGCATTATGAAGTATCTGGTGATCGGATCCGGAGGAACCGGCGGATGTATCGGGGCTTATATGACAGAGGCAAAAAAGGATGTGACCATGATCGCGCGAGGGGCGCATTTAAAAGCCATGCAAAAAGACGGACTTCGTATGGAAACGACCAAAAAGGGAAACTATATTATCAAACCGGTTAAAGCGTCAACGATGGAACAATATGAGGAACATCCGGATGTGATCTTTGTCTGTGTCAAAGGATATTCGCTGGAAGAAACCGTTCCCTTTATCCGCCGGGTGGCAAAGCCGGAAACCATAGTGATTCCTATACTGAACCTGTACGGAACCGGCGGGAAACTCCAGGAGAAACTTCCCGGCCTTTTGGTGACGGACGGATGCATCTACATCGCGGCGGAGATCAAAGAGCCGGGATGCCTGTGGCAGAACGGGGATATTTTCCGGGTTGTGTTTGGCGTGCGGAATCCTTCCGAGTACAGAGCAGAACTTGCGCAGATCAAAAAAGACCTGGACGACAGCGGGATTACCGGCATTTTATCCGATCATATACAAAGAGACGCCCTTCAGAAATTTTCCTATGTCTCTCCGGCGGCGGCCTGCGGGCAGTATTATGACGCCATGGCGGGGGAGATGCAGAAGCCGGGAGAAATCCGTGACATGTTCGCATCGCTGATTCATGAGATCGACCTTCTGGCCGCCGCCATGGGGATTCACTTTGAAGTGGATCTTGTGAAAACGAACCTGGAGATTCTGGACAGCCTGACAGCGGAAGCGTCCACTTCCATGCAAAGAGGTGTGAAGAAAGGAAAGGCGTCCGAAATGGACGGGCTGATTTTTGAGGTAGTCCGTCTGGGCAGGCGGTACGGCGTAGCGCTTCCCGTCTATGAAAAAGTTGCGGAAGAACTGAAAAGAAGAGGATTTTGACAAAATAGTTATTGACATATGTCAATAATGAGTTATAATAAGATCATAGACGGCAGTCGGAGGTATGAGGATGCCAAGACCATGCAAAAGAAGACATATCTGTGCAGAACCGGCCTGCGCGCATTTTGCGCCCCAGAGCGGCAGGATGCCATGCCGGCAGAAGGTCACCATGAGCCTGGATGAATTTGAATGCATCCGCCTGATGGATCTGGAACATCTGACCCAGGAGCAGTGCGCGGCCCAGATGCAGGTGGCGCGCACGACGGTGCAGGCGATTTACAGCAGCGCCAGGGAAAAGCTGGCGGACTGCCTGGTGCATGCGAAGGAGTTGCGCATTGAGGGCGGCCATTATACATTGTGCGAACAGGGCGGCAGATGCTGCCGGAAGCATTGCATGGAAGCTGCCGAAAATCAGGAGAGAAAAGGAGATTATAAGACGATGAAGATTGGGGTTACTTACGAAAACGGACAGATTTTCCAGCATTTCGGGCATACGGAACAGTTTAAAATCTATGATGTGCAGGATGGCAAGGTAGTGTCCTCCGAGGTGGTGGACACCAACGGAAGCGGCCATGGAGCGCTGGCAGGCTTTTTACAGGAACATCAGATCGAGGTTCTGATCTGCGGCGGCATCGGCGGCGGAGCCCGCAACGCGCTGGCGGCGGCAGGTATTCAGCTTTACGGCGGCGTGTCCGGCAGTGCGGACGCAGCGGTGGAAGCGCTGTTGAAAAATGAGCTTGTGTATAATCCGGATGAGATGTGCAGCCATCATGACGAGCATCATGGAGACTGCGGAAGCCACGGATGCGGCGGACATGGCCACACCTGCGGTTCATAACAGAGAAAAATGACTGCCGGCATATCCTTTTATGAGGAGTGCCGGCAGTTTTATGTCGGGGTTACTGCGCGGATTCCAGCGGAAATGTGACCCGCCAGTTTCCTTCGGTCTTTAGTCCTGAGATCGTAAAATTCCCGTACAGACTGTAGTCTGACAGCCCTTCGGGCGGAATACAGAATACAATTTCCTGGTAGGTAATATCTTTATTTTCGTCCATATCCCGAAAATTAATGGAATATACACTGTCGAGCCTCTTTTCGTCGGCGTCTGTAAGCCATACATATCCGTGATTATCATTTTCCAGAGAATTTTCCACCGCTAATTGTACATGAAGCATGCCGTCCACGCATCCGACGGCGGTCAGACTGATGCCTTCTACGGGAAATTCTTCCATGGGGGTGCCGGGTATCAGAGCAACCGCGTTGTCTTCCATGGAGCTGTAAGCTTCTGAACGGTAGCTAAAGCCGCATGGTTCCACAGACTGCACAGGGCTGTCCGCGGGGACGGCTGACAGATCTACAGGGATAAACGTGTGATTGTAGTGTTTTTTATGGCTTAAAAATTCTCTGACAGAGAAAGTAACTTTATCTCCGGGGATACTGTGGCTGCCCTGGCCTTCAGGCATTTCCTGAAGTGTGATCAAAAAAGAAGCTTTTCCTGTTGCTTCATCGTAACCTTCAAGGGAACAGGTTCCGATGGCGTCAAAGGGATGGTTGATGGAATAACTGTCATACAGATCCGTCGTTTCATCGATACGGTCGCCGGTTAAGTCTTCCATGGTAATATAGATCTGAGCGGTATCTTCATAGATACATGCCGATTGGACCTCCATGCGGATGCCCTGGTCTTCACAGGTGCGCTGTACAGGGATAAAATGCTGGGCAGCCTGGGGGGAGAGCGCATACATAAGCCGGTAGACCGGCTCCACATGGGCAGCCAGCACAGGGAGAGAAAAGTACATGACCGCACAGAGAATACATGCGGCCGCGGCGGTGCGCCGGACGGAAGAGCCATGTCTTTTCCTGCGTGTTGCTGTCCGGGAAACCATCTGTTCTATGAGCCTGGTATCCGGGAAGATCTGATCGTTTAACTGTCTGTACTGTTCTCTAAAATTCATAATCATACTCCTTTAATATCTCTTTCAATCGCTGCCGCGCGCGGGTGAGCTGGGTGCGAACCGTGGATTTTTTCCGGTTCAGTATCCGGCTGATTTCGTCCGTAGACAGATCCTCATAGTAAAAAAGATGAATGACTTCCCGATAGTTTGGCGGAAGTTTTTTCAGGGCGCGGGACAGGTCTGTCGTTTCACGGGTTTCCAGTATTAAGTCATCTTCCGCCAGTTCCCTGTATCTTTTCCATGGGGAACGCCACAGGCTGTTGGCGCAGTTGACGGTCACGCGGATGAACCACGCTTTCGTATGGGTATCATTTTCCAGATCCGGATGTTTTTTCAGATATCGAAGAAAGACTTCCTGGTAGATTTCATCCGCGTCCTGCCGGTTGCCTGCCCGGGCATAGGCAAGGCGGTAGACCAGGTCGGAATACTGCCGGATGACAGATTCGTCGTTACTTTGCATGACTGCCTCCTCCTTTCATTAAGAATACCCGTGAAAGAGGGAAAAAGCTACAATGACTGGAAAAAATATGACTATATCAGTAAGGCTGTCCTGTACCATGGAAGGTTCAGGGCAGCCTTAGTGCGCACTTCATTCAGGTAAATACTGCTGGCAGCTTCCCCGCACGATGATGGAATGGGGGACGATGATTTTGGTGGCCATCAGATTGGGATTCTCGATATGGTTGATCAGTTGGGAGGCCGCTTCAATGCCCAACTGGAAAGAATTGATATCAATGGAGGTAAGCTGAGGCGAAGTGATACGCGCGAACAGGGAGTTGTTAAAGGAGATAATAGACAGATCCTCAGGGACAGTAAGTCCCTGCTGCACACAGACTCTCTCCAGGGCAACGGCCAGTATATCGTCGCTGGCTACGACTGCCGTAGGGCGATCCGGTCTTTTCAGCAGAGCCTGAAAGGGCTCATTGCTGTCCAGAGATACCTGATCCACTTCGATACAGTATTCCGGGATCAGAGGCAGAGCGTGTGCTGCCAGCGCCGCCTGATAGCCGGATCTTCGCTCGGCCGAAAAAAGCATCGTATATTCGCTGCCCACATAGGCGATCCTGCGATGTCCCAGTCCATGCAGATACTCTGTGGCTTCCTGCCCGGCCAGCAGATTGTCGTTATCAATGTAAATGGTCTGATTGGCGTACTGCTTCGCTTTTCCGATCAGCACATAGAGCAGGCCTTCGCTGTACAGATAATCGATCACAGGATCGTCTTCCCGGGAATATAAAAGGATAAAACCGCCCGCATGATCGTCTTTTGCCAGTGTGCGGACAGCATGGAGGATTTCATCGTCATCCTGTCCGGTGACTATGGTGCTGACATACTCGCGTCCGTTGCAGAACTGACTGATTCCGCGGATCGTTTCCAGATAGAAAGCATTTTCATAGACATTCCTGGAAGAAGGAGGAAGAATAATACCGATTAGCTGGGATGACTGCGGGACAGAGGCGGAGGGCAGGATATTCGGTTCATAGCCAAGCTGCGCCATGGCGCGGCGGACTTTTTCTTTTGTCTCCCGGCTGATGGAAGGATGGTTTTTACAGGTGCGGGATACAGTGGAGGGGGATACGCCCGCCAGGGCGGCGACATCCCGGATCGTGACTGCCATAGAAAAGGCTCCTTTCAGATTTGTTGCTTTGTTGCTTGCATTTTCATTATACTATATCAGACGCATAAATGGAATCTGTTTTCCGGTTTTTAAGCATTTTTGACAAAATGCAGGTGCAAAAATCGTGCAACATAACGAAAAAACAGAAAAACAGAGAAAAAGCTTGTAATTTCTATGCAAAAGTATTATATTTATGTTGCATAGAAATTGCGCAATATAATGCAAATAAATGCGGGATATGTTTTCTTTATTGCATAAAATGCGCAATGAAAAGTGAACCGTGAATCGAAAAGAAATGGAGGATTACAGCATGAGTAGTAAGATTTTGATCAAAGCTCCTGTATCAGGGCACATTGTTGCACTGGATCAGGTTCCTGATCCGGTATTTTCAGGAAAGGCCCTGGGAGACGGCGTTGCAATCGTTCCGACAGACGGGAAAATATACAGTCCTGTCAACGGAGAGATTGCAACTGTTGCGGCAACAAAGCATGCATTTGGCTTCAGCTCGGAGGAAGGACTGGATATACTGGTCCATGTGGGACTGGAGACAGTGGCGCTGGATGGAGAAGGTTTTACGGTCCATGTAAATGAGGGAGACAAAGTAAAAGCAGGGGATCTGATCGCGGAGGTGGATCTGGCGCTTTTAAAGAAGAAGGAAATCAATCCCATCACGCCGGTATTAATATGCGGCGGCATGGACGAGATGCAGATGCAGACGGCTTCGGGAGACGTATCCGCCGGAAAAGACGCGGCGATCACCCTGCTTGCAGGAGAAGCCGCACCCGAAAACACGGCCGGGGCGCCTGCGGAGGCGCCGAAAAAGAAAGGCATCGGGATTAATTTTGATCTGCTCCAGAAGCTTGGCAAAGTGCTCATGACTGTCATTGCGGTCATGCCTGCGGCAGGCCTGATGCTCAGCATAGGCAAGCTGGTACAGATGGCGGGCGCGGATATTCCCATGATTCTGACCGTCGGAAGCACCATGGAAAATATCGGATGGGCGATCATTAACAATTTACATATTCTGTTCGCGGCGGCGATCGGCGGTTCCTGGGCGAAGGAACGGGCAGGCGGTGCGTTTGCGGCGATTATTTCCTTTATCCTGATCAACTGCATCACCGGCGCGGCGTTCGGCGTCACCAGCGCCATGCTGAATGAGGAAGGCGCGGTAGTTACTTCTTTATTCGGCCAGGAGATGCTGGTGGAAAATTATTTTACTTCTGTTCTGGGCGCTCCTGCTTTGAATATGGGTGTATTTGTGGGAATTATCGCTGGATTTGTAGGCGGTGTGGTGTATAATAAGTATTATAATTTCCGCAAACTTCCCGATGCGCTGTCTTTCTTTAACGGAAAGCGTTTCGTGCCTATGGCAGTGATCGCTTATTCGGTGGTGATTTCTCTGGTGATGGCGGTGATCTGGCCGGTGGTTCAGACAGGCATCAACATGTTCGGCGTATGGATTGCCAATTCTTCTTCCACTTCGCCGATCCTGGCGCCTTTTATCTACGGTACGCTGGAGCGTCTGCTTCTGCCTTTTGGCCTGCACCATATGCTGACCATACCGATGAACTATACTTCCTTTGGCGGAACTTATTTAATCCAGACCGGTATCAACGCAGGTTCTGAAGTGTTCGGCCAGGACCCGCTGTGGCTTGCGTGGGTGACAGACCTGATTAATTTTAAAGACGCGGGCGATCTGGCTTCTTACCAGAATCTGATGGCAACCGTGACGCCGGCGCGTTTTAAAGTGGGGCAGATGATCGGAGCGACAGGGCTTTTGATGGGAATTGCCCTGGCCATGTACCGTCGGGTAGATGAGGATAAGAAGAAAAACTATCGTTCCATGTTCCTTTCCACCGTGCTGGCAGTATTTTTGACCGGCGTTACGGAGCCGCTGGAATTTATGTTTATGTTCTGCGCGTTGCCTTTATACGTGGCTTATGCGCTCCTTCAGGGATGCGCGTTTGCCATGGCGGGCGTGATTGATTTAAGGCTTCATTCTTTTGGCAACCTGGAGTTTCTGACCCGTGTGCCTATGTCTTTGAAAGCAGGGCTTGGGGCGGATATTGTTCACTTTGTCATCTGCTGTGTGGCATTTTTCGCCATCGGTTATGCGGTAGCTTATTTTATGATCGGAAAATTTAAGTTTGCCACTCCCGGGCGCCTGGGCAATTATACAGATGAAAATGAGGAGGAAGGCGGCGCGTCCGCATCCGGCGCATCTTCGGACGGAAGCAAAAAAGGCGGTCAGCCTGAGCGGATTATCGCGCTGCTGGGAGGACGTGAAAATATTACTCTTGTGGACGCCTGTATGACCCGTCTGCGCGTGACGGTGAAAGATCCTGAAAAGGTGGCGGACGCGGCCGCATGGAAAGCGGAAGGCGCGCTGGGGCTGGTAAGAAAAGACAACGGAATCCAGGCGATCTACGGTCCTAAAGCGGATGTTTTAAAATCAGATATCAATGATATTTTGTAAAGAAAGGAAGTAGATCTTACGAAACTACTGACATTGAATACACATAGTTTGCAGGAATCGGATTATGAACGGAAACTTTCATGGTTTATGGATGTAATTGTGAAAGAGCAGCCGGATATTCTCGCTTTGCAGGAAGTCAGCCAGTCTGTCGGCGCGCCTCCTGCAGAGGGGAGACTTTTAAAAGGGCTGTTCACCTGCCGGGGCCAGGAACCGGTTATCCGGAAGGACAATCACGCGCTTCAGGTGGCGTCGGGGCTTGAAAAAGCGGGAGTACACTGTTCCTGGTTCTGGCAGCCTGTGAAGATCGGATACGGTAAATATGACGAAGGGATGGCTTTATTTTGCCTGAATCAGGAGATCAGGGAAGCGGAGTCGTTTTATATCAGCGGATGCACGGCTTATGAAAACTGGAAGACAAGAAAAGTGCTGGGTATCCGAACCGACCAATATGACGACTGGTTTTATTCGGTTCATATGGGATGGTGGCAGGATGAAGAAGAGTCTTTCAGGGATCAGTGGAATCGGCTGGAACAAAGGCTTCTGACCAGGAAAAGAGAGGCAAGAATATGGCTTCTGGGCGATTTTAACAGCCCCTGCGGGATTGCGGGCCAGGGATATGACTGTGTCTGTGCTTCCGGGTGGAAAGATACCTATGAGCTGGCCGGGGAGCGTGATAGCGGCGCTACGGTGGAAGGCGTGATTGACGGATGGGAGAGCCAGAAAGGCGGGCAGGTTCCGGGACTTGGCATGCGCATCGATTATATCTGGTGCAGTGTAGCTGTGCCCGTACAGACTTCCCGGGTGATCTTTAACGGAAGCAACGGCCTGAAAGTATCCGATCATTTCGGAGTCCTTGTGACAACTTAAAATCACGGACAAAATCCGATTAAAATAAGAAATCAGGAGATATGACATTATGAACAGAGCAGCAGGCATCTTACTTTCTGTCACAAGTCTGCCCGGCCGTTACGGAATCGGCTGCTTTTCCAAAAGCGCTTATGATTTTGTGGACTGGCTGAAAGAGGCAGGACAGACATACTGGCAGATCTTGCCCCTTGGTCCTACCAGTTACGGGGATTCGCCCTATCAGTCTTTTTCTACCTTTGCAGGGAATCCTTACTTTATCAGTCTGGAAGAGCTGGTGGAGGAAGGGGTTCTCACGGAAAAAGAGTGCAAAAAAGCGGATTTCGGCCAAAAAGCAGACGATATTGATTATGAAAAAATATATAAGGGACGTTATCCGCTTCTTAGAAAAGCCTATGAGCGCAGTCGGATCAGCGAAAATCCGGATTATCAGCGGTTTGTGGAGGAAAACCGCTGGTGGCTTTCGGATTATGCGCTGTTTATGGCGGTGAAGGACCGTTTTGAAGGAAAGCCCTGGACCGAGTGGGCGCAGGATATCCGCCTTCGGTGGAGCAACGCCATGGATTATTACAGGGAGGAACTGTATTTTGATATCGAATTTCATCAGTATCTTCAGTATAAGTTTTTCAGTCAGTGGCGGCGGCTGAAAGCGTACGCCAATGAAAAAGGCATACAGATCATAGGGGATATCCCTGTCTATGTGGCCATGGACAGCGCGGATGTCTGGGCGCATCCGGAGCTTTTTCAGCTGGACGAGAACAATGTGCCTGCAGCAGTGGCAGGATGCCCGCCGGACGGGTTCTCCGCAGTCGGCCAGCTCTGGGGGAATCCGCTCTATCGGTGGGAATATCATAAAAGTACCGGTTACGACTGGTGGATGTCCCGGATGTGGTACTGTTTTCAGATGTACGACGTGGTGCGGATCGATCATTTCCGCGGGTTTGACGAGTATTATTCCATTCCCTATGGAGCCGAAAACGCCGTTGACGGACATTGGGAGAAGGGGCCCGGGATTGATCTGTTCCGCTGCATGGAGCAGCGTTTAGGGCAGCATCAGGTGATCGCGGAGGATCTGGGTTATGTGACGGATTCTGTCAGGGAACTGGTCCTAAAGAGCGGTTTCCCGGGCATGAAGGTGCTGGAATTTGCCTTTGATTCCAGGGACTCCGGCTCCGCCAACGATTATCTGCCTCATAATTACACAGAAAACAGCGTTGCCTACACAGGCACCCACGACAATGAGACGATCACAGGATGGTTTAAAAGTATTACAAAAGAGGAATGTAAGATAGCGCGGGAATATCTGTGCGACCAGCATACGCCGGTCAAAGAATTATATAAGTCTTTTATCGCGCTGGTCATGCGCAGCAGTTCAAGAATGTGTATAATCCCCATGCAGGACTATATGGGGCTGGACAACCGATGCCGCATGAACCGCCCGTCCACCCTGGGGACCAACTGGAAATGGCGGCTTCTGGAAGAAGACCTTACACAGGAACTGAAGGAAGAAATCCTGGCTGTAACAAAACGCTACGGAAGGATGAACTGGGAATCATAAAAGGAATCCTGCTTCGGACTGTTATGTCCGGGGTAGGGTTGTTTCACGAAGAAAA